>CAYTMM010000007.1:58025-71748 GCA_964438875.1 uncultured Sphingosinicella sp.
CGGCGCGGAGGTGATCAAGATCGAGAACCCGGAAGGCGGCGATCCCTTCCGCGCGTTCAAGGGCGGTCTCTACAGCCCGCATTTCCAGACCTACAACCGCAACAAGAAGAGCATCACGCTCAACACCAAGCAACCCGCGGATCTCGCCGAGTTGGATCGCCTGGTCGCCGGCGCGGATATCTTCATCCAGAATTTCCGGCCCGGCGTGGCAGACCGGCTCGGAGTCGGCGCCGATCGACTCCGCGCGATCAACCCGCGCCTCATCTATTGCGCGATTTCCGGCTTCGGCGCGTCCGGTCCGGACAAGGATCGGCCAGCCTTCGATACCGTGGCGCAGGCGGCGAGCGGCTTCCTGCGCCTGCTGGTCAATCCCAAGCATCCCCGTGTCGTTGGTCCTGCCATCGCTGACTCCCTGACGGGATTCTACGCCGCCTATGGCGCGCTCGGCGCGCTGCACGAGCGGCACGCCACCGGCAAGGGGCGCCTTGTCGAAGTGTCGATGCTAGAGGCGATGTGCCATTTCAATCTCGACGATTTCACCCACTATTTCTCCGAAGGCGAGATCATGGGGCCATACAGCCGGCCCAACGTGTCGCAATCCTATGTGTTCGAATGTTCGGATGGCGGCTGGATCGCGCTGCACATGTCCTCGCCAGTGAAATTCTGGGAAGCGCTGGCGGAATCGGTAGGACGTCCGGACATGCTGCAACTGCCCGAATTCGTCGATCGCAATGCGCGAATCGAGAATTACGACAATGTCGTCGCCTTCCTCGCGCCCATCTTCCGTACCAGAAGCCGGGAGGAATGGCGGGAGACTCTGCGCGAACGGGAGGTACCCTCCTCGCCGGTCTATGCATCGAACGAGGTTCTGGAGACGGCGCAGGCTCGCCATCTCGAAATCGAAGTCGCTGCCGAGCATCCGGAAATGGGTCCGTTCCGCACCATCCGCAGCCCCGTTTCATTCGACGGGGAGCGCGCGTGCACTGTTACGCCGCCACCTGTGCTGGGCGAACATGACGGAGAAATGCTCGGTCGTCGCCGCCGCGAAGAGGCGGCCGAATAGGCCGGCTGGCATGGCTTCCGGCTCCGGTCTATAGCCTTGCGGATGACAGGCGCGCCCAAATCGAAACGCCCCGACGGCGAATATCTCTCGACGCTGGAGCGCGGCCTTTCCGTGCTGCGCGCGTTCGATCAGTCCCGCCCCGAAATGCAGCTTTCCGAAGTCGCGGCGGTGACCGGACTCAACCCGGCCGTGGCACGACGCTGCCTCAACACGCTCGTCCAGCTCGGCTATGTCGCGCAGCATGGCCGGCGCTTCCTGCTGCGTCCCGAAGTGCTGGTGTTCGGCTCCGCCTTTCTCGCCTCGATGAACATCGAGCAGATCGCAGGCCCGCATCTTCAGAAGGTGCGCGACGAAACCGGCGACAGCTCCTCGATGGCGGTGCTGTCCGGTTCCGACATACTCTACCTCGCCCATGTCTCGACCAATCGCCGCATTCGCCTGGGCGCCAGCGTCGGCACGCGTTTTCCGGCCTACGCCACCTCGCTCGGCCGGGTATTGCTGGCTTGGCAAGGCGATGCCGCGATCGACGCTTATCTTGCCGAAGCTGAGCTAACGTCCTTCACCGAGCATACCATCACGACGGGAGCGCAGCTCAAGGAGCGACTGCGCGCGGCGCGCGCCGATGGCTTCGATAGCGCGCAGGACGAACTCGATTACGGCATCGTTTCCGTCGCCGTGCCAGTGTTCGACGGGGATCGACAGGTCGCCGCGGCGATCAATTGCTCGACATCCACTACCCGCGTTTCTCGCGACGAGCTGGTCAGAACGCGCGTGCCGCTGCTTCGCGAGGCCGCGCAGGAAATTGGCGACGCGCTGCGCCGCTGGCCGTTCCTGTCCCACGCATTGCGTCCCTGACGTCCCTTTCAGAAGATCATACTCTGCGGGGCCACCGCATCCATACGCATACCATTTTTTCGGAATGCGAACTTGACTTCGATAATCGAAGTTCATAGACCTTCTTCTACAATCGGCAGCTCTGCGTCGGCCGCGCGCGATCCCCTTTCCGCGCGGCCGGGGCGGGACATGCGGAGCGAAGGGGAGGCAGGCATGACGAACAGGTTTGGACGCGGCATTCATCTGGCTGGGGTGTCGTTCATCGCTACGCTTCTGGCTGCATCCCCCGCCACTGCTCAGGACAGTGCAAATCCGGCCGCAGACACGGCCAACGGCAACGAAATTGTCGTCACCGCTCTGCGGCGCGATCAGAGCCTGCAGGACGTGCCGGCCGCGATCACCGCCTTCACCTCGGACACCATCGACAGCGCGGGCATCACCCGCCCGATCGATTTCGTGAACCTCACAGCGAACGTCAATCTGGTCGAAACCCAGAATGCCGGCAACGCCTTCATCATCATTCGCGGCATCACCCAGGCGCGAAATTCCGAGCCGTCGGTCGCCGTGATCGTCGATGGCGTGCAGCAGGTGAACCCCGCCCAATTCAACCAGGAGCTGTTCGACATCGAGCAGATCGAGGTACTGAAGGGCCCGCAGGGCGCGATCTACGGCCGCAACGCAATCGGCGGCGCGATCGTGATCCGCACCCGCCAGCCCAGCGATATCTTCGAAGGTCAGATCCGCGCCGGCGTCGACAACGGCTTCGGCTACTGGCTGCGAGGCGGGATTAGCGGGCCGATCTCCGATACGCTGCGTTTCCGACTGGCCGGTTCCTGGTACGACACACAGGGCTTCATCCGGAACGCCTTCCTCAATGAGGATGCCGATCCGGTCGAGGATTTCGCACTGCGCGGCACTTTGCTCTGGTCGCCGACGCCGAACTTCACCGCCGACTTGCGCGGCTCGATCAGCCGACTCAGGACCCAGGCGCTCTATTTCAACATCGTCGGCGACGCGAACGACACCAGCCTGCCGGTGCGGGTCAACAATCCGGGTCAGAATGATCGCGACATCAACAATGTCTCGCTGCGGCTGAGCTGGGACACCGGCGGCGGCACGCTGAGCTCGGTCACGTCCTACGATACGCTCACTGAAATCCTGACCGGCGACGCTTTCGACTTCCTGCCGATCCAGGAATCGCTTTTCTTCTTCTTGTTCGGCGAGGACTGGACGCAGAGCCAGTATCTCGACGTGGAGGCGTTCAGCCAGGAAATTCGCTTCACTTCGCCGGACAGCAGCCGGTTTCGCTACATCCTGGGCGCCTATTTCATCGACACAAACCGTTTCATTTCGACCGGCAACATGGCCGACACCGGAGCGGGCGTCTTCCCGGTATTCCGGGAGCCGAGTACCAATCCGGCCAATCCGCAACGGACCTTCCTGTCGGACCAGCAGAACAATTTCGCCTGGGCGCTGTTCGGCAATTTCACTTATGATTTCTCCGATCAGTTCCGCGTCGATCTCGGCCTGCGCTACGATCGCGACCGGCGCCGCAACACCACGCTGACGCCCACCGGATTCCTGCCCAATGTGCCCGGCTTCCCGCAGGGCGTTACGGGTGAAGTGCGCCGCGCCGTGTTCGACGATCTCCAGCCCAAGGTGACACTGACTTGGGAGCCTTCGCCGGTCACCACCATCTATGGCGGCTATTCGCGCGGTTTCCGCTCCGGCGGCTTCAACCAGACCGGCGTGGGCGGCGTCGCCTTCGCCAACGGCATCGTCGGGGTCGAAGACGTCTTCCAGGCTGAGACCGCCGAAACGTTCGAGATCGGCGGGCGCTTCCAGCTCCTCGACCGGATGCTGACTCTTTCGGCCAACGCCTATACGACCGAGTCGAAGAACAGCTATTTCTTCGTCTTCCTCGCGGCGAACTCGACCCAGAATCTCGGCAACATTCCGCGTGCGCGGATCAGCGGGTTCGAGCTGGAGGCGATGCTGCGTCCGGCCCGCGGGCTCCAACTCAACGCGGCGCTGGGCTATACGAACAGCTCGATCCGCGAATTTCTCGATCCTTCGGTGATCGGCAACGAACTGCCGCTCATTTCGCGCTATACGCTCAATCTTGGTGCTCAGTATCGCGCGCCGATCGCGGACGGCATCGCTATCCTGCTGCGCGCCGATTATCGCCGCACCGGCCGGACCTGGTGGGAGCCCTACAACACCACCAGCCGCGATCCGATCGATCTCGTCAACGCCCGGCTCGGCATCGAGGGCGACAATTGGTCGCTCACCGGCTTCGCCGAGAATCTGTTCAACGAAATCTACAATGCCGAATTTTCACCCGGCGGCTTCGTGTTCAAGGCGCGGCCGCGCCGTTATGGTGCGGAGCTGAGTTTCCGTTTCTGAACGTAAGGAGATTGCTCGGTGCCGAATATCCTCGTGCTCTATTATTCGAGCTACGGACATATCGAGACGATGGCCCAGGCGATCGCCGAAGGCGCCGCCGAGGTCGAAGGCGCCGAGGTCGTCATCAAGCGGGTGCCGGAGCTGGTACCCGAGGAGGTTGCGCGCGGCGCCTATATGAAACTGGATCAGGACGCGCCGCTGGCCGATCCCAACGAACTCGGCGATTATGATGCCGTGCTCGTCGGCGCCCCGACTAGGTTCGGCAACATGGCCGCACAGATGCGCAATTTCTGGGATCAGACCGGGCCGCTCTGGGCCAAGGGCGCGCTGGTCGGGAAGGTCGGCGCGGCCTTCACCTCCACCGCCAGCCAGCATGGCGGGCAGGAGACGACGCTCACGTCGATCCACACCACCCTGCTCCACCACGGCATGATCATCGTCGGCCTGCCTTATTCCTTTGCCGGCAATACCGAGATGGGCGAGATCAGCGGCGGCACGCCTTATGGCGCGAGCACCATCGCTGGCGCCGACGGATCGCGCCAGCCCAGCGCCAACGAACTGGAGGGCGCGCGCTATCAGGGCCGGCATGTCGCCCGGATTGCCGCCGAACTGAAGCGCGGACGCAGCTGACATCGTGGCGGGCCGCCTGCGCATCGTCGGCCCCGTCATTCCCTTCGGCCATGCCGCCGCGGACACGGAGTCCGTTCTTGCCGCGCTTCGCGGCGCGACGGACAGTCCGTTCGCGGATGCTTGCCATCGCGATGCCCCGATCCTTGTGTCCGCGATGCATTTCGGCAATGGCCCTGCGCCGGAAGCGGCGGTTCGTGCCTTGTTGCATATCGGCGTTCAGGCTGTGATCGCGCCAGGCTTCGGCACGATCTTCGCAGCCGAGGCCCCCTGCCGTGGACTGGTTCCGGTGCGTTTGCCTACCGCGCAGATCGACGATCTCCTGGATATGGAATTTGGGCATCTCCTTGTCATCGATGTTCCTGCAGGCAGGGTTATCGCGCCACATGCGGAAATGGCGTTTCTTCTGCCGCCCGGCGCAGGCAGCCGACTCATCACTATCCAGTCTCATCCAGCACAGGCCATATCGTCAAAGGAGCATATGCAATGAGCCACAGCCTGATTGTCTCTGAGTTCACAGCCTGGATGGAAGCCTACAAAACGGCTTGGGAAGATCGCGACCCAGGCCGCGCCGCCGCCTTGTTCACATCAGACGGAATCTATCACGAAATGCCGTTCGATGCCCCGGTCGAAGGGGAAGACAGCATTGCGGTTTACTGGACGAAAGCGGTGTCCGGACAAACGGATATACGCTTCACTTACGAGATTCTTGCATGCAATGGCGCCGAGGGTATCGCCCACTGGCACTGCGCCTTTACCGGCGTGCCAGGCGGAGAGAAAATCGATCTGGACGGCATTTTTCGGTGCCGTTTTCGTGATGCCGGCCTGGTCGAACATTTCCGCGAATGGTGGCACGTTCAGGTCGTCCCCGCGAGCTGAGATCCCTCCCCTCGCCTTTCAACCGTCAATCCCTCCTAGCGCGTCCGGTCCCGGCTTGTAATCGGCATGGGACCGGGCGCGATACCGCGCTCGTTCTTCTGCGCCGCAACCATTGCCCGCACATCGGCGCGCAGGGCCCGCGCGTCGAAGACCACGCCGTCGCGGATCGTGTAGCGGATCCCCCCCACGCGTTCGACCTCGCCGGTTTCATCGTTGAGCCGGATCGCTCCAGTGCCGAACAACAGCCGCAGATTGGCGAGCGGATTGCCCTCCACGACAACGATGTCGGCGCGCCGCCCGACCTGGATGGAGCCGATCTCGGTTTCCTGCCCGAGCAGCCGGGCGCCGGATTGGGTGGCCGCCCGGATCACCTCGAGCGGGTTGAAACCCGCCTCGTGCAGCAGCTCCATCTCCTGCACGTAACCGAAGCCGTAGAGATTGTAGAGATAGCCGGAATCGCTGCCGATCGTGACGAGGCCGCCGCGATTCTTGTAATCGTTAACGAAGCGCATCCACTGCGCGAAATTGCGCCGCCAGGCGATCTCGTCCGTTGTGGTCCAGTTAAACCAGTGCGAGCCGTGGTTGACGCGACTGGGGCGATACCAGTCCCACAAAGCCGGCATCGTATATTCGTCATGCCAGAGCGCCCGGCTCATCCGCATCAGATCGCGATTGGCGAGATAGGCGCCGAAGGTCGGGCTGATCGCGAGATTGCGGTCGAGCAGAATCTGCATCACCTCGTTCCAGCGATCGGAGCCGGGCCGGCTGGTCTGCTGCCAGAGCCGGCCGGCCTCGGCGAAACGCATCTGCTCATTGTCGTAGAGGAAGTCGGCCGGCCAGTCCTGGATCGTCTGGTCGGTGAACATCGCCTCCGGCAGGCCGTACCAATGCTCCATCGAATCGAGCCCGAGCGCCGACGTGTCGAGCACATTGGCATAGGCGACCACTGACTGCGCGTGGTGCATCGTAGTGCGCAGGCCGATCCGCTCCGCCTCCTCCAGCGCGGCGACCAGGATTTCGCGCGAGGGAGCGGAGATGAACTTGATGCCGGACGCGCCCCGGCGCTGCGCCTCGCGAATGGCGTGGCGGGCCATATCGGGATTCTCGATCGGGCGACCGAGAATGTTGTGGAAGAACGGGTAGGCGAAGATACGCGGGGCGACGATTTCGTTGCGCGCGCTGCGGCGCTGGAGATCGACAAGCCATTCGATCGATTGACGATTGCCCAGTTCGCGCACCGTGGTGACGCCGTGGGCGAGCCACAGGCGCATGACATAATCTTCCGGCACGCGCTGGCCGTCGGCGGCGCTGTGCAGATGCGCGTGCGTATCGACGAAGCCGGGCATCACATAATGACCGGACAGATCGATCACGCGATCCGGAACGATCTCCTGGCGCGTATTGGAGGTCCCCGGCACCATGCCATAGCGGATCGACTGGATACGTCCGCCGGCGATCAGGATATCGGCCGGCCCGAAGGCCGGTGCGCCCGTGCCGTCGATGACCGTCACATTGCGCAGCAGCAGCGTTCCATATGGCCCCTCACCGCTGGAAAGCTGGTGCGCCGCCGCGCCTTGCTCGACCTGTGCTGTCGCCTGATCGGGCCGGACCAGCAGCACCGCGAGCGCGAGCAGCGCAACCTGTCCGGCACGGCGGATACGCGATGTGGGGCGGGAAGCGGCAAGTCTCATGTCAGGGGTCCTTCAGGCGGCGGTGCGTCGGTCACAGTGCGAAAGCCGATATGGCTGGCGCCAAGGCCAAGATCCTGCCCGGCGCGGGCGGCGGGCCGATAACGCTGGCAATAATTGGGGGCGCACAGATAGGAGCCGCCTTTGATGATCGCGACCGGTTCTTCTGCGGCATCCCCTTCGGCGACAGCGAGCCGGGCGGTGGTCCGTGAAGCATGCCGGTCCCCGGTCCATTCCCAGACATTGCCGATCATATCGTGGAGACCGAAGGCGTTGGGCGCGAAGCACCCGATCCGCGCAATCCCGGCAAAGCCGTCCTCGGCCGTGTTCATGTAGGGAAATGCGCCCTGCCAGGTATTGGCTTCGCGCGGTTGCTCGGCAGCCGACGGCTCGCCGGCCCGCGCCGCATATTCCCATTCCGCTTCGGTCGGCAGCCGCGCGCCGGCCCAGCGCGCATAAGCCTGGGCATCGGCGAAGGCGATATGAACGACCGGTTCCTCTCCGACGGCGTTCGGTCCTTCCGGACCATAGGGCTTGCGCCAGTTCGCACCTGGCACATAGACCCACCATTCGCGGTGGTCCCGCGCGCCGGGCGCCGGGGGCGTGAAGACCGCCGATCCGGGCAACAGCATCGCGGGCGGCGCATCCGGATACAAAGCGGGATCGACCGGCCGCTCGGCGATCGTGACGTAATCGGTCGCTTCGACGAAGGCCGCGAACTGACGATTGGTCACTTCATGGCGATCGATCCAAAAGCCCCGGATTGTCACGTCACGCACCGGCCCCTCCTCGGGATAGACATTCTGCGATCCCATCGCGAACGTGCCGCCCGGAACCCAGACGCGCGCATTATCGAGGTCGGCGCAGGTCCGGGCAGCCGCCTGCGCGATTTTCGGCGCTTCGGCCACAGGCTCGGCACCGCAGGCCGCCAGCATGAAAGACGCGGCGGCAATGCCGACCCAAATGACGCCCCGGCCGGGGATCACCGGCTCGGCGGCTGTTGCCGCAGCCAAGCCTGATATTCGTCGTTCGAGGCGAAGGGCGGCACATGATGCGGCTCAAGAGCGATGCGCGGCCCCATAGGGGCGAGGTTATCAGGGATCATCGCCGCCAGCCGTGCCTTGGCCTCGGCGAACCGCGGGTCGCTCGCCCGGTTGTGCCATTCGAGCGGATCGTCGGCGAGATCGTAGAACTCCTCGGATCCGTCGATATAGCGGATATAGTGATAGCGGCCGTGGCGGATCGAGAACTCCCCGAAATCATAGGTCGAGATTGCGGGATAATCCCAACGCGCGAACGGGTCGGCGAGCAGCGGCACGAGACTTCGCCCCTCCACGCCCGGCTTGGCGGGCAGTCCGGCAAGTTGGGTGAGCGTCGGGAAGATGTCGATGAGCGAGGTGATGCTCTCGACCCGGCCGCCCCGCGCCGAACCCTGCGGCAGGGCAGCGGAAATGCCGGCCGGGACCTGCATCATCATCACGGTGCGGATGCTGTTTTCCCACAGCGCGAATTTCCGCCAATGCTCTTTCTGGCCGAAGCCCCAGCCATGATCGGAGAAAAGGACGATGATCGTGTTGTCCGCATGGGGACTCTCGTCGATCGCGTCGAGCAGGATACCGAACAAGTGATCGGCATAGGCCATCGACGCCAGATAGGCCTGGACGACATTGCGCCAGTTGCCGGACTCCACGACATGCCGGTGATAATTGCCGCCACGATGGGCCAGTTCCCGGCCGCGCGCAGGCACGTCGTCCAGATCGTTCTCCAGCACCGGGGGGAGCTGAATCTCGTCGATCGGGAACATGTCGAAATATTCCCGCGGCACATACCAGGGATTGTGCGGCCGGTAGATGCCGACGCCCAGGAAGAAGGGCTGCCCCTGCCGCAGCTGGCGCAGCCGCTGGATCGCCCAGTCGACGGATTGATAATCGCCGGTCTCTTCCACCGGTATGTCGAGCGGCGCCCAATCGAACGCCATATACATGTTCTCGAACACCGGCATGTTCACGGTGCCGCCCGGATTGGGCTGCCGATAACGGGGCATCGGCTGTTCCAGGGACGGATAATATTCCATCCAGGAACGCACGTCCGGCTGGTTGTTGTGGAAGATCTTGCCCGCGCCGCCCGTCCAGTAGCCCTGCTGCCGGAAATAGTTGGGCAGCATGACCTCGTCGCCCATTACCTGTCGCCAGTCCTGATAATTGGAATACATGCCCGTACGATAGGCGGGGCGGCCCGACAGCAAGGCGGTGCGCGAGGGGTTGCAGGAAGGCGAAGAGGTATAAGTGCGCGCGAAATTCACCGCGCGCTGGGCGAACCGGTCGAGATTCGGGGTGCGGGCCTGGGGATGCCCGCGCAAGGGACCGATCCAGTCGTTGAGGTCGTCGATCGAGACAAGGATGACATTGGGCCGCTGGTCGGGCGATGCGGCCTGAACGGCTTCGGCAACCCCGGCAGGAAGCGCCATGATGCATGCCGTGAACAGGGCACACATTGCCAGAAGCTTGCGTAGATCGAAACCCATATGCCACCTCCCGAAGGTTAGCATGCCTTTACCGGCGGCCTACGTCCAGCTAAAATCGTATACATTATATTGATCTGCGCAGCGCGTGTCGGCAGTGACACCCAAAGGAGGCAATCCATGCAACGCCCAAAATATCACACGCTTCGGTATCCCGGACGTGTGTGGCTGCATGGCCGGACGCGTTCAGCCGGCGTGCCGGTGTGGAGCTAGACATATGCTTGGCGTTATTGGCGGCATGGGGCCTTTGGCCACGGTCGATTTCCTGGAAAAGCTTGTCCAGGCCGCGCATGCGCTGCGTGATCGCGACCATGTTCCGGTCGTGATGTGGAGCGATCCCCGGAATTCCGGCTGCAGCGATGCGATCATGGCCGGCTCCGATGCGCCGCTGACCAATCTCAGGGATGCTGCGCACCTCCTGTGCGATATGGGAGCAGGCGCCATCGCCATCCCCTGCAACAGCGCACATCACTGGGCGGATGCCATCGCGGATGCGATCGCGCCCTTTCCCCTGCTCGACATTGTGGATGCCGTCATCGACGCGCTGGAGCGGGAGGGAATCGCTGATGCTCCTGTCGGCCTGCTGGGCACGCCTTCGCTCGAAAGATCGGGTTTCTACGAGTCACGCCTCGCCGCGCACGGTTTTTCCGTCCTGTATGCGGCTGAAGACGAACAACAGCGGATCATGGATGCCATCCATCTGGTCAAGGCGGGCGATCCCGACGCCGCCCGCTTTGTCTTCGAAGCAGCGGCCGACGGACTGGCCGCCAAAGGCGCGAAGATCATCGTTCTGGCCTGCAGCGAAATACCGATCGTCCTGCGTCAGCACGCCGGCGGCCCCCGGCTGCTCGATGCGACCGACGCGCTGGCCACATCGTGCGTGCACTGGTGGCGGCAAGCCGCCGCGCGTGGCTAGAGCCGGTTTCAGTTTCGCTTGAGCGGCACTGGCCCGTACCTCCACACCACGGCCTCCCAACGATAGTTAGCTATGGGAGGCCAGGTGAGGGTGCAGGCTGACGCCGCTCATGTTTCAGCCTTGCTGAAACAGAGTTTAGTTGGGCGTCGCAGCCCGCGCTTCGGTGATGAAGCGCTGCATCCGCTCCTCGAGCACCGGCAGCGGAACCGAGCCCAGCTGCAGGATCGCATCGTGGAAGGTGCGCGGATCAAAGCGTTCGCCGAGCGCGGCCTCCGCTTCCGCCCGATGGCGGCGGATCTGCAACTCGCCCAGCTTGTAGGCCACGGCCTGACCGGGATTGGAGATATAGCGGTCGATCTCGGTCACGATCTCGTGATTGGCGAGCGCGGTATTGTCGGTGAGATAGGCGATGGCGCGATCACGCTCCCAGCCGAATGCATGGATACCTGTATCGACGACGAGACGCACGGCGCGCCACATTTCATAGGTCAGCCGACCGAAATCCTCATAAGGCGTCTGATAGATGCCCATCTCGATTCCCAGCCACTCGGTATAGAGGCCCCAGCCTTCACCATAGCCGGTGAATGACGTCTGCTGACGGAATTCCGGGCGGTCGGGGCCTTCCAGCGCCAGCGCCGCCTGGAAGCTGTGTCCCGGCGTGCATTCATGCACGGCGAGCGCTGGCATCGTGTAGAGCGGCCGGGCCGGCAGGTTGTAGGTGTTGAACTGGCAATTCTGCAGGCCGCCGCGCCCGCCAGTGTTGATCGGCGCCAGTTCGGCGGGGATCGGCACGATCCCGTGCCGGTAGCGCGGCAGCGTGCCAATGACGTTCCGTAACTGCCCCTGTGCCCGCATCACGACATAGCTGGCATAGCCGAGCAATTCGTTCGGCGTGCGGGCGTAGAATTGCGGATCAGTGCGCAGGAAATGGGTGAATTCGTCGAACGTGCCGGTGAAGCCGGTGCGGGCGATCACCTGGTCCATCTCGGCACGGATACGAGCCACTTCGCTAAGCCCGAGATCGTGAATCTGCCGCGGCGTGATCTCCAGCGTCGTATGCTTGCGGACCATCGCCTGATAATAGGCCTCGCCGTCCGGCATTTCGGACGCGCCGACCGTGGCACGGGCCTGCAGCATATATTCGTCACGGATGAAGGCGAGCAGATCGCGGTAGGCTGGAATGCCGACTTCGCGGATTGCCGTCATGGCCTCCGCGCGGATCCGCGCCTGTTCTTCGGCTGCAATGGTATCGGGCATGCGCCGCAGAGGGGCGTAAAGCGGATTGTCCTCGCTGTCGGCGGTGAACGGCACGATCGTTTCGTCACGTCCCTGCAGCGTCACGCGCGGGACCGAGAAGCCGCGTGCAAGACCGGCGCGCATATTCGCGACATGCTCTCCGAAATAACGGGGAAGGTCGCGGATGCGGCTGATATAGCGGCGGAAGTCGTCGGCCGTATCGAAGCTCGAACCGGGCCGAGGCGCAATCGCCGTCCAGAAGAAGTTGTTGGAACTGATCGGCGCCTCATAAGTACGATAACGTACGTCGATGATCAGCCCCTGAATCGATTCCCGAAAGACCGCCGCATTGATCCGTTCTTCTGCCGAAATCTGATCCAGCGGAATGGCATCCAATTGTGCGAGCGTCCGTTCCCAATAGGCAAGCCGCTGACGCTGGGATTCCGCATCGACGCGCGGAAGACGATCGGTCTGACCGCGCGGCACGCCATCATTGCGGCGCGCCTGCTCGTTCATCCGCCACTCCCACTCCGTTTCATAGAGCTGGCGCAGCCGGGCATCCGCTCCATTCGCCGCCGGCTGGGCATGAGCAGGCATGGTGGTAAGCGCGGCCGCGAGAAGGAGCACACGACATGTACGACGGACGAAGGAGGGCTGCATAAGACGAACTCCTGTGATGATCGTATTTAGTATACGATCCAACCGTCACGACTCAAGCCATTCGTGAATCAGTCTCTCAGGGAAACGATCCGGCTCTTTCAAAGCCGTCGAGCAGATCCCTGCGGACATCGACGATATGCGCCGCCACGAGCTCCGCGACTCGGGGACCGTCTCCTGCACACCAGGCATCGAGCATGGCGCGATGTTCCGCATTGGCCCGTTGGTTGCGGCCGGCCGGACTGAGCTGGGCGCGTACGTAACGCTCGCTGAGAACGTGGAGACGTTCCAGGATGCCGATAGTGATGACCTGGCCCGCAGGCCGGATCAGGGCGAGATGGAAAGCCCGGTTCAGCTCCCCCACATCGCTCCGATAGGCCGCGATCGCCGCATCGAGCCGAACCAGCGCGTCCTCCGCGTGCAAATGATCGGATGGCGTGGCCGAACCGGCTGCAAATGCGACCGCCTCGGGCTCGAGCGCCAGCCGCAAGTCGCAAACCTCTTCCGCTTCCCCCGCACTGAGCGAACGGACGAAAAATCCGTGATTGGCGCGCGCTTCGACCAAGCCTTCCAGCTGGAGCCGGGTCAGGGCTTCCCGCAGCGGTATCTTACTGACGCCGAGTTGGCTGGCGAGACTTTCCTGCCGGATCGACCGCTCTTCGGAAATATGCCCTGCGAGGATGAGATTGCGAACGGCGCTGACGAGATGATCGGACAAAGTGCCGGCGGCAATGCCGCTCATGAAATAGCCACCATTCGTATTGTCCCCGTCTCCTGCTCGTCCTTTAAGCAGATTGGGCGCCGTTTTCCATGGACCCCAGTATGATCGCCGCCGTTTCAGCCGCGGCGGTCTTCACGAATGGTCGGGGAGACAGGATTCGAACCTGCGACCCTCT
>CAYTMM010000008.1:0-71491 GCA_964438875.1 uncultured Sphingosinicella sp.
GGCCCGGATTCATCTCGCCCAGGCCCTTGAAGCGGGAGACCTCGACCTTCTTGCCCTTGAACAGCTTCGCCTCCAGCTCGGCACGGTGGGCGTCGTCGCGGGCATAGGCGATCGTGCCGCCGGCGGAAAGCCGATAAAGCGGCGGCTGGGCAAGGAAGAGATGCCCGGTCTTCACCAGTTCCGGCATTTCCTGGAAGAAGAAGGTCATCAGCAGAGTGGCGATATGGGCGCCGTCCACGTCCGCGTCGGTCATGATCACGACGCGCTCGTAGCGCAGATCGTCGATATTGCAGCGTTCGCGCGTCCCGCAGCCCAAAGCCTGAATGAGATCGGCGATCTCCTGATTGGCGCGGATCTTGTCGGCGGTGGCGGAGGCGACGTTCAAGATCTTGCCCCGGATGGGCAGGA
Source organism: uncultured Sphingosinicella sp. (assembly GCA_964438875.1). Taxonomy (GTDB): domain Bacteria; phylum Pseudomonadota; class Alphaproteobacteria; order Sphingomonadales; family Sphingomonadaceae; genus Allosphingosinicella. Next base: position 409 of record CAYTMM010000008.1, read on the forward strand.
TCGCCTGCGTCTTGCGGTCGCGCGCCTGCTTGGCCGAGCCGCCGGCGCTGTCGCCTTCGACGATGAAGATTTCCGTTCCCGCCGGATCGTCATTCGCGCAATCGGTGAGCTTGCCGGGCAGGCGCAGCTTGCGCGCGGAGGTGGCGGTCTTGCGCTTGATCTCTCGCTCGGCGCGACGCTTGAGGCGCTCGTCCATCCGGTCCAGCACGAAGCCGAGCAGGGCGCGCCCCCGCTCCATATGATCGGCGAGATAATGATCGAAATGGTCGCGCACCGCGGCCTCGACCAGCCGGGCGGCGTCGGGCGAGGTGAGACGATCCTTGGTCTGGCTCTGGAATTGCGGATCGCGGATGAAGACGGAGAGCATGATCTCCGCCCCGGTCAGCATGTCCTCGGCCTGGATATCCTTCGCCTTCTTTACGCCGACCAGATCGCCGAACGCGCGCAGCCCGCGGGTCAGCGCCATGCGCAGCCCCTGCTCATGCGTGCCGCCGTCGGGCGTCGGGATCGTGTTGCAATAATAGCTCGGATGCCCTTCGCCCCAGACCGGCCAGGCCACCGCCCATTCGACGCTGCCCTGCCCGTTCGGGAATTCATGCTTGCCTGTGAAGGGCGTTGCGGTCGCCATCTCCTTGCCGGCAATCTGTTCGGCGAGATGATCGGCGAGGCCGCCGGGAAACTGGAACACCGCCTCGGCCGGAATGTCGTCGGAGAGGAGCGACGGATCGCATTTCCAGCGTATCTCCACCCCGGCGAACAGATAGGCCTTGGAACGGGCGAGGCGATAGAGCCGCGCCGGCTTCAGCTTCGCGTCCGTGCCGAAGATTTCAGGATCGGGCGTGAAGCTTATCGTCGTGCCGCGCCGGTTCTGTGTCGCGCCGGCCGCTGCCAGCTTTGAGGTCGGCAGGCCCTTGCTGAAGGTCTGGCGGAAGACCTGCTTGTTGCGCGCCACCTCCACGACGGTGTCCGTGGACAGCGCGTTGACGACGGACACGCCGACGCCGTGCAGGCCGCCCGACGTCGCATAGGCCTTGTCGGAGAATTTGCCGCCGGAATGGAGCGTGGTGAGAATCACCTCCAGCGCTGACTTGCCGGGATATTTGGGATGTTCGTCGACAGGGATGCCGCGCCCGTTGTCGGCGATGGTGAGGCGATTGCCCGCTTCGAGGGTCATCTCGATGCGGTTGGCATGACCGGCCACCGCCTCGTCCATCGAATTGTCGAGCACCTCGGCGGCGAGATGATGCAGTGCGCGTTCGTCCGTGCCGCCGATATACATGCCGGGCCGGCGCCGCACGGGCTCCAACCCCTCCAGCACCTCGATGGCGGAGGCGTCGTAATCGGCGGTGGTGCGCGATGAGGAAGCGAACAGGTCTTCGGACATGGAAAGACCCTAGGAGGGGGCGAGTCCGGCGGCAAGATGGGCGGGCGGGATATCCACGAGGAAGAGGGTGATGCGCAGCCATGTGGGATGGCGGTGAATGGCCCGTTCCGTGCCGCTCGGCCGACCCTTGGCAGGTGCGGTTCGCTCTTCCTCGATATTCTGCCTACCAGGTTGGTCATTTCAAAATTCGGCAACACCATTATATATATAATGGTTAATGTAGTTTTATTATCAAATTTTACTTTCAAATATATAATCATCATTCATGTTATATGTTAAGTAATATTACATTAAGTATTTATACTGCCGTAATTTTACGGGATTATGAGTATATTTATACTAATACAGATATCGATTCGTCGTAACATTCTTTCGAATTATCGATGAGATAGTTAGTGATCACTGGTTGGTTCATCTGCGCGAAAGGTTGCGCGGAACACGGACGGGCTTCCTCCCGGCGTCCGGGTGCGGCGGCATGCGACGTATTCCACGAGGCCGGATGGACGGGTTCCGGCCGCGCGTTTCGTATCATTCGGCGGCCGGACGGGAGTTGCGTTCGCAAGCCCGACGATCGATTTTGAAGGAATTCGCTCCATGCGTGTCATTTCCAGAAGCCCGAGCCTTCTTCTCCTTGCTACGGTCGCCGTCGCCGGAACGATCCCTGGCAGCCTTGCCGCCCAATCGCAGGATTCGCCCGAGGCCGACCTCTCGGTCTCGGTGAGCGGCCAATCCTATCATGACGCGGACGAGATGACCGAAGGACCAGAGATCGAAGGCATCATCACGTCGCGCAGCGGCGATCTGATGCAGGTGACCAGCTCCGACGGCATCAGCACGACGATCGCGATCGGCAACGACACGCGGGTCATGGCCCGTGGGGGCTTTCTGGGCCTCGGCCGCACCGCGCTTGCCGAAGACGCGTTGCTCAACGGCCTGCCGGTCAGCATCCGGACATGGCAGACGGGCGGCGGCCTAACCGCGCGCCGTATCGATCTCAGGAACCAGGATCTCAGGACCGCGATGATGATCCACAACGGCACCGCCCAGCAATTCGCCGAACAGACGGCGGCGACGGAGGCACTGCGTGGCCGCATCGGCAGCATCGACCAGTATAATGTTCGAAGCACGACGAACGTGAATTTCGACTTCGGCCGGGCGAACCTGTCGGAGCAGGCCAAAGCAGAACTCTGCGCCACGGCCGCTTCGGCCGAGCAGACGGAGAACGCCCTGCTTCTCGTCGTCGGCTATACCGATTCCATCGGCAGCGCCGAGGTGAACCAGGAACTCAGCGAAAGGCGCGCGGGCAGCGTCGTCAATCATCTCCAGCAGGTCTGCGGTTGGCAGCCTTATCGCATGCTGACGCCCACCGGGATGGCGATGGCGGACCCTGTGGCGAGCAATGACACCGCCGAGGGCCAGGCGCAGAATCGCCGCGTTGCGGTGAGCGTCCTGGTCAGCAGGGCCGTCGACGGCTTGTAGGACGTGCGGGCTGGGCGCCGGTCACAGATGGGGGAGTGGGCCGCCGGTGCCGCTTCAGCGCTGCTGAAAACGATCCTAGGCCCGGTAGCCGACCCAGCCGCGGAAGGTGAAACCGGCATAGAAGAGGCTCACGTCCGCAAAGTCGGCGGCACGGAGCAGGGCTTCGTCTTCATCCGGGGAGAGAAGGGGAAGGCGCTCCTTGATTGCGGCGGCGGCGTTTTGCGTGTCGGTGGTCGGGATTCCGGAGGCGGCGGCGAAGGCAGCGTAGCGGGCGAGCCAGGTGTCGCGCTCCGCCTCTCCGCGCGGAACGCTGTGATGGGCGACGACGAAGGGCGCGCCTGGTTTCAGGCGGCGGGCCACCTCTTCGATCGTGCGGCGGCGTTCGTTCTCCGGAATGAAATGGAGGGTTAGGAGGCAGGTCGCACCGTCGAAAGGTCCAAGCGGGGCGTCGTCGATATAGCCTTCGCGAAAATCGACGCGCACGGCATCAGGGCCGAGCGTATCGCGGGCGAGGGCGAGCATCTCGGCCGAAGGATCGACGCCGCAGAAGCGCCAGCCGGGCTGCGCGTCGGCAAGGACCCTCAGCTCCAGCCCGCCGCCCGCGCCGAGAACCAGCACCTCGCCCTCGTACGGCACATGCTCGGCGAGCAACAGGCGTGTCATGAGCTGCAGCCCCGCGAAACCCGGCACCTGTCGCACCGGCCCTTCGGCATAGCGCGCGACGGCATCGGGATCGGAAAAGGCAGTCACTGGGCAATCCCCCTGTCAGGGGGCGGCATTGCCCCGAATGTCCGGCGCGGACGCGGCATTCGCATCCCCCCGCTCTTCGCCATAGATAAGATCGAGATAGGAATTGGCCAGCTGGTAATGCACCTGAACGGCGCGGGGATCGGTGGCGGACTGGGCCAGTTCGAGCTGCGCCTCGGCGCGGCGCTCAAGGTAATCGGGATCGTCACGCGACATCGCGTTGATCTTCTCCATAAGGGATGCCGGAGCGAATGCCCCCTCCGGTAGTGCCTTATGAATCCACGAAAAGCCGATCGGTTCTCCGTAAAAGCCGCAGGTCGCCGCGCGGCTAGCGCGTCGCGGCGGCGGGCAGGCACGGCACCCGATCGGCCGTCCAATCGATTTCGTCCGTGGCCGGAACCCGGCGGTTCCACGCGGAAAGAGGCGTGCTCCGAGTCGGATCGTAAGTGATCGAGGCCATGCTGTTGTCGAAGGCCGCGATTCGCGCATTGTCCCGCTGCACATCCGCCGCGTCGATTTCCTGCTGCTCGATGCGCGATCCGCGCACCATGCGGATCGCGCCGTCGCGAAGATCGAAGGCGCGATAATGGGTGCGGGCGAAAATGCGCGTGTCAAAGCTGGTGTTGAACGACCAGTGCGATGCCTGCGTGGCTTCGGGCAGGCGAACGGTCGTGACATGGCAGGAATAAGACGGCGCGGTATAGTAAGGCGCATCCTGGTCCTGCTCGGCGGGCCGGACCCGCCTTGGCGGCGGATTGAAGCCGCCCCCGGGAAGCGTGAGCGACCGGCCTGCGCCGTGGCTGCTCCAATCCACCGTTCCGCTGCCGATCACGGTCAGGATGCTCGCCTGCGCCCCTGCATCGTAACGCCACCGGGCGTCTTCGATCGTCTGCCAGGTGTTGCCGATCCAGTGCTGCCGAACGCTGTTGAGCAATTGTCCCGAGGTCAGCGCGGACAGCTCGGCATATTGCTGCAGCCCCGTAATGCCGCGCACGATCGTCGTCTGCGTGATCCTTGCCGGTTCGTCGAAGCCGGTACGCGCGTCGATGTCGAACAAGGTCACTTCGTCGGGCCGTTCGGCGGGGAGCCATGCCTGTCGCTGGATCGAGCTGCCCTCCGCCGTCAGCGGCAGGGTCCAGCGATAGGGCAGGGCCGGATCGAGGCTTGGCTCCGCGACGGGCGGGAGCGTCCCGTCCAGCCAATAGCCGGCGCCGCCAATCTCGGCGCGTACCAGGACGTGATTGAACAGGCCGGGATTCGGTAGGCGTTCGTCCAGGCCATCGTCGGCGCCCGCATTGTTGACCAGCACCGCCTGGGCATCGATGCCCAGCTCGGTCAGCAGAGCCAGGAGCAATGTCGTCTTGCCCTTGCAATCGCCATAGCGGCGCTGCCAGGTTTCGTCCGCCGTGGCGGGCATCAGATTGGCGCCGTCGAGGCCGACATAGATGTAGCGTACCTCCTGCTGCACCAGCCGGAGCGCGGCTCTCGCCCGGTCGAGCGGATCGGCATGGGCGGCGGCGATGCGCCTGGCCTCGGCTTTCAGCGGCGAGTCCGGAGCGAGCGTCGCCGCCTGGCTATACAGCGGCGCGAAATGCCGGGAGATCGCGGCCCAGTCCGCAAAGTCGCTATATTCGACAATGCGCTGCCACAGATAGCGGGGCGGCGCGTTGTTGGGTGAGATGAGCATGGCGGGATTGTCGAACCGCAAGCTGAGCGTGCGCGCACCCCGTTCGGCGACCGCCGCCATGTCGGGTGTCATCCGCAGGTTCGGTTCCTGCCCCTCCTCCCAGCTCAGTCCCAGGTGAAAGCGGCCCGGCGGCGGCTCCGGCGCAAGCAGGAGAACGCCGGCGACAGTCGGGCCGAGGGTCGGATCGTTGGCGCGGATCGTCATGCCGACTTCAAGCTCGTCGCCCACGCGCAGATCGGCGACGCGCAATATGGCGGTCAGGATGCCGTCGAGGCTCGCCGCCTCCAGTTGGTCCTCTCGGCGCAGGATTTCGAACGAGGCGTTTTCGAGCACATCGATCACATCGCCGCCGCGGTGAACGCGGATCGCGTGCACCGTCGGCGCGCCTGCGGACGGCTTCCACGCCAAGGAGAGATTGCCCAGTTGCAGGGCATTCGGATGCAGGATCCGAATCCTGTAGCCGTGGTGGAGCGCCTGTCCCTGATCGTCGAGATGGATGTGAAAATCGTTGCGGCGCACGAACAGGAGCCCGCTCGCGTCTTCCGGAACGGCCATGGGCTCGATGGGAACCACCCAATCCGGCGTGGGACCCCGCAGCACCTGATCATTGGCGGCATGGACCGGCTGGACGAACGCCAGCATGGATGTCGCGAATATAGTCGCTGCAAGTCGCACTGCGTTCCCCCCGGATTGAGGTGCAATAATGGTCGTAAAAAACAGCCATGCAACCCGCATTGTCCGCATGAACGCCATTCATGGATTGAACGGCGATACTTTCTCAGATGACGAAAGAGACTTCTGTCACGCGTGAGAGCGGCCGAATCCGTGGCGATGGCCTAGCCCGCCTCTGCCGCCATCCTTCCGCGCCACCAGCGGATCAGGAGCATCGCGTTTAGCAACATGACCACGCCGTAGATGTTCTGTGCGACGGCCAGCGGCAGGCTGTTCAGCACGGTGAGCGTCAGGAAGATGGCGAGGGTGACGTTCTGGACGCCGATCTCGATGCCGAGCGTCATCGAATCGCGGGCATTGGCGCCGATCGCGCGGCCGATGAGGAGGCCGGCGGCGGTCGCGGCGACGTTCAGGGTCCACATGGCAGGACCGGCCGCCACGATGTTCTGCAGCACCATCTCCAGGCTGACCGCGACCGAGAAGGCGATTACGCCGACCATGACGATGAACGAGGTGGGACGCAGCCAGCGGGCCATCTTCGCGGCGGCGTTCGGCGCGAAGCGATTGACGATCATGCCCACCGCGATCGGCAGGACAGTGATGCGAACCAACTGCATGATCGTATTGGGAATGGAGAGGGTCGGTACGTCGCCGCCGTCGCCCAGGAACCAGGGCAGCGCCCAGGCGAGCAGAATCGGGATGGTGAAGACGGTGATCAGGCTGGAAAGGGCAGTGAGCGTCACCGCCAGCGCGACATTGCCGCGCCCGACGAAGGTGAGTGCGTTGGAGGTCGTGCCCGCCGGGCAGATCGAAACGATGAACAGACCCAGCGCCAGTTCCGGTGGCAGACGGAAGAGGATACCGATGCCGAGGCCAAGCAGGGGCAATAGCAGCATCTGACCGCCGAAGCCCGCGAACACCGTCTTGCCGGCCCGCGCGACCCGGGCGAAATCGCCGAGCGTCAAAGTGAGGCCCATCGAGAACATGATGAGCATCAGGCCGACCGGCACGAACACATTGTTCACGAAGGCGACGAATTCCGGGCTCATGCTGCTCCCCCTCGCTGGGCTTCGATGTCAGGCGCCCCAGATCTCGTGGCCGTAGCGGACGAAATTGAGGCCCATGATCTTTTCGATCCGCCCGGTCGAATAACCGCGCCGATCCAGCAGGCGGATGAGATCGCGGAACTGGGTGGGGCCGCTCAGATGTTCGACGAAGGGAAGCGTATCCGGGTTCTCGCCGGTCGCGCTGATGCCGGCTGCGCGGCGATCGGCGATTTCCTGCGCGGTGCGGGCGCGATAGGCGGTCATGTCGTCTACCGCCGTCGTGCCGCCGTCCGTGCCGATGCCGACATGATCCTCGCCGCAAATGTTCACGGCATGGTCGATATGGGCAACCACGTCTTCGGGCGTCGCGACGCTGCGCGGATTGAGGAAGGGCATGAAATAGATGCCGACGAAGCCGCCCCGCTCGGCGACGAGGCGTAGCTCTGCGTCGGTCTTGTTGCGCGGCAGATCGGTCAATGCGCGGCAGCCGGTATGGTTGATCGAGATCGGCCGCTCGGAGATTTGCGCGGCCTCCAGACAGGTGCGCTCGCCGCTGTGCGAGAGATCCACCATGATCCGGTTGGCGTTCAGCGCCGCAATTACCTCGCGACCGAACGGTGAGATGCCGCGATTGTCCGGCGCCATCGATCCGTCGCCAACCTGGTTGGGGCCGTTATAGGTGAGCTGGATGATGCGGACGCCGAGATCTGCGAAAATCTCCGCCCGTCTCGCATCCTCGCCCATCATTGCGGCATTTTGGAAGCCGTAGATGACGCCGATCCGTCCCTCGCGCTTCGCCCGCTCGATGTCGGCGGCGGCGAGCACTTTCAGCAATTCGCCGGGATGGGCGCGCAGGCGCGAATCCCAGCGGGCGATCTCCCGGATCGTATGCTCGAACGGCTCCATATCGCCGGCGACATAGCCCAGCGTGACGTTGATCGCGGTCATGCCAGAGGCGCGTGCATCGGCCAGCACACGCGGCTCCAACGGCCGGTGGCGCGTGCCCTGCACCGCTGCGCCCGAAACGCGCGGTGTATTGGGATTGCCGAAGCCGCCCAGCGCGTTGACGATGATCATGTCGTCGCGGCTCCCGCCCTGCGCGAATGCCGGCGCGGCGAGCGTTGCGGCGCCGATGCCGGTCATCTGCAGGAACAGGCGGCGATCCAGGGCGGGGCTATCGGTCACGATCGGGAATCTCCTCGGGCGAGATGGGCGTATAATCGGCGCGGTCGAGGCGGCGTCCCCGCTTCACGGTGAACAGGACCGAACGCATATTGGCGATGTCGGCAACGGGATCGCGCTCCAGAACGACCAGATTGGCGGCATAGCCGTCGGCGACGACGCCCATCGTTTCGGCCTGACCCGCCATCATCGCGCCGATCTGGGTCGCGGCGCGGATCGCCTCCAGCGGCGTGAACCCGGCCTGCGCGACGAGCAGCTCCAGCTCCTCGAACAAGGAGGGATAGGGGTTGTCGCGCGGCGTCTCGCCATCGGTGCCGGCGGCGAGCAGCACGCCTTCGCGATGCGCCTGCGCGGTCAGCTGGGCGGCGAGATCGAGCGTACAATAAGGCGGATTTCCGGTGCCTTCTGAGCGCCGCTCCACCTCGCGATAGACCCACAGGGTCGGATCGAGCAGGATGCCCCGTTCGCGCAGGTCGCGGAACATGCTAGTCATCACCGGATTGTCGCCGTCCGCCAGCCCTTCCGGCGGGATCGGGCTGCGCGTCTGGTAGGTTGCGGGACGCTCGGACAGCGTCTGATAGGCGAGATAGCAGGTGTGAGAGATCATCGTCGGCCCGGCGGCGATGACCTCGGCCGGCGGGGTCGGGAAGACCATGCCGTGCGCCCAGACCGGGAAATTTTGGCGCCGCGCCTCCGTCATGATCGCGCGGACAAGATCGGGCGTCAGATTCGCATAGACCTTCAGCGCCACGGCGCCGGTGCCGCGCGCGCGGGCGATGACGAGCGGGAGATCGCTATTCTCGTCGATCACCTGCGCCCAGGGCGTCTCGCCCGGCGTCCAGCCGCCGCCGCTGATCGCCCGGGTGCGCGGATCGTCGAAGAAGCTGCGTCCGGCGACGAGCGCGGCGTAGAACAGGTCCGGCCCCGGTATCTCGCCGACCCGCGCGGCGCGGTCCAGCTCCGAGATCGAACGTAGATCGTCGGCCATCACCCGCGTCGCGGTTATGCCGCTGTAGAGCTGGCGGCGCATCAGCGCCCGGGCACGCGCCGTGTTGGGCGGGGTGGCATAATGCTGGTGGCTGTCGATCAGGCCGGGCAGGAGATAGCGGCCGGAGAGATCGACGATCTCGGCACCTTCGGTCTGGGCTGGCGTGAGTGCGCTGTCCACCACCACTGCCTCGATGACCGGACCGCGCGTGATCACCGCCATGCCAGGCCGCGCGGCAGCGCCGGTGCCGTCGATCAAGGTGGCGTTGCGATAGACGATTCGTTCGGCATCGGCGGGCGCATAAGGCGGCGCAGCAAAGGCGGGCGCGGCGAGCATGAGGGCAAACAGGGCCCAAACAAAGCGCCGGACCATTGTCCAGTGCGTCCGATTCCCTCGCATTGCGCCCCCTTCCGATGGTGGACCGTTTGCGGTCCGGCGCAAGGGATAGGAAGGGTTCGCCGCGGCTGGCAACCCTTTATGTGTGAAATATCGACGCAGATGTTGCGCCATAGGCGGCTGATCACATGTCCCCGTTTATCCCGGCCTTCGCCGGGATGACGCTTGATCCGTTCAGCGTACCCGCGGACCGCCGAAGGGCAGCGGGGGCGGCGGCTTGCGGTCGCGGCGTGGAAGCTGCGCCTGATAGGCGACGCCACAATGCTCGACGCAATAGGGGAAGCCGGGATTGGAATGCTTGCCGCAGAAGTGGAAATCCGGCTCGCCGGGATGACCCATCGGCCATTTGCAGATTCGCTCGTTGAGATCGAGCAGACTCGTCTTGTCGGCGACTTCGGCGCTTGGTTTGGCGGGAACGAGGCGGCGCGGCGGCGCAGGCGGGATCGGAGCCTGCTGATCGCTTGGCCCCTGCCGCACGAAGCCGCCGGGGCCGATCGAACGGACCAGGGGCTGGGCCGGCTCGGACGAGGGCGGCGCAGCGGGCGTGGCCTGAGGCGCGGGGCGGGCCGGCTCCGGGCGTGGTTCGACGCGGACCGGGGCAGCCGCGGCCTTGGGCGCGGGCGCCGGCTTTTCCGCCTTGGCCTTCGGCTTGGGCGCAGGTGCCGGATCGTTGGCCTTTACAGGCGACGGGCGTGATTGCAGCCCCAGCCGGTGGGCCTTGCCGATAACGGCATTGCGCGAAACGCCGCCCAGCTCCTCGGCGATCTGGCTCGCCGTGATGCCCTGGCTCCACAGCTCCTTCAGGCGGTCGATCCGCTCGTCCGTCCACGACATGGGTTTGTCTTCCTCAACAGCTTTTAGCGGGCTTGCCCGATACGGCGTCTGCCATTAGCGACGGCGCCAGTGACCGACAAGCCGAGCGACCAGCCTTCAAATTGGGTCCGGACCGACCCTGGCGTTCCTGTGATCAGGAACGTCAACTGGGGCGGCCTTGCGACTCTCTATGTGAAGGAGGTGCGGCGTTTCTTCAAGGTCCAGCTGCAGACGATCTGGGCGCCGGCCGTCACCACCATGCTGTTCTTGGTCATCTTCACCGTCGCGCTGGGACGCGAGGGGCGCACCGTGATGGGCATGCCCTTCGCCGATTTCCTAGCGCCCGGCCTGATCGTGATGGGCATGATCCAGAACGCCTTCGCCAATTCCAGCTTTTCGCTGCTGGTTGGCAAGATCCAGGGCACGATCGTCGACTATCTGATGCCGCCGCTCTCGGTGGGCGAACTGATTGCCGGACTGATCGGCGCGGCCGTGACGCGCGCCTTTCTCGTTGGTATCGCGGTTTGGCTGGTGATGCTCGCTTGGCCGGGCGTTCATGTCGCGCCCCGTCATGTCTGGGCGATCCTCTGGTTCGGCTTGATGGGCAGTGCGATGCTCGGCTTTCTCGGCCTCATCACCTCGATCTGGGCCGAGAAGTTCGATCATGCCGCGGCAGTGACCAATTTCGTCGTCGCGCCGCTCTCCTTGTTGTCGGGGACATTCTACGCGGTCGATTCCCTGTCGCCGGCCTTCGCGGCGGTCAGCCACGCCAATCCCTTCTTCTATGTCATCTCCGGCTTTCGCTACGGCTTCATCGGCACGGCGGATTCGCCGGTGCTGCTCGGTGCGCTGCTGCTGCTGGCGATCAACATCGTGCTGGGGCTGTTGTGTTTCGCGCTGCTCAGGAGCGGGTGGAAGCTGAAGGCCTGACACCGGTCTTTCGTACAATTCGCGACACTTATGAACACTTTCTGTCGTGTGCGTTCAGTCGGCCGGCAGGTGGCCCCGCGTAAATCTGCTCCTGCCTTTAGAGCAAGGAGTGCCCATTATGCGTAAGCTGTTTGTTTCCATCGCCCTGGCCACCGCAACCGTGGCCTCCACCGCTGTCGTCGTCGCGCCGGCCGCCGCCCAGCCGGGCCGCGGCTACCAGCAGCCTCCGGGGCGTGCCAATGTGACCCATCAGCGGGCGATCCAGAACGAGATCCGCCAGGACATCAACGAGCTGGAACGTCGCATCCAGCGGGCCGAGCAGCGGCGCACCATCTCGCGGCGCGAAGCGACCAGCCTGCGGCGCGAAGCGGTGCAGATCCGCCAGCTGCACAACCGCTATTCCCGCAACGGTCTCGACCGGCGCGAGGTGCGCGAGCTGGAGCAGCGGATCAACCGGGTCCACCGCCAGCTCCGCTTCGAGCAGCGCGACTGGAACCGCCGCTGGGGCTGAACGAAACCGGACGCCGCGTTCATTGACGCGACGCCCCCCAAATCCCTATAGCGGGGAGCAGGAAAGGCGGCCTTTCGCGGGCCGCCTTTTTCCCATTGTTGCAACAAGGATTCGCCAAGATGACCATCACCCCGCTCATGCCCGTCTATCCGCGTTCGCCGGTGCGGCCGGTGCGAGGCGAGGGGGTGTATCTGTATGGCGAGGGCGGCGAAAAATATCTTGATTTCGCCAGCGGCATCGCGGTCAATCTGCTCGGCCACGGCCATCCCGTGCTGACCAGAGCGATCCAGGACCAGGCGGCAACGCTGATCCACGTCTCCAATCTCTATGGCAGCCCGCAGGGCGAGGCCTATGCCCAGCGGCTGATTGATCTGACCTTTGCCGATACAGTGTTCCTCACCAATTCGGGCGCCGAGGCGGTAGAGTGCGCGATCAAGACGGCGCGGCGCTATCACCACCATCACGGTCGCCCGGAGAAGCATGAGCTGATCACCTTTTCCAACGCCTTTCACGGCCGCACGCTCGGCACGATCAGCGCGACCAATCAGGAAAAGCTGCGTGACGGTTTCGCGCCGCTGCTGCCCGGCTTCACCGTGGTCGCATTCGACGATCTGGAGGCGGCGAAGGCAGCGATCGGTCCGCATACGGCCGGCTTCCTGCTGGAGCCGGTGCAAGGTGAGGGCGGCATCCGCCCGGCCAGTCCGGAATTCATGACCGGCCTGCGTGCGCTGGCCGACGAGCATGACCTGATGCTGGTGCTGGATGAGGTCCAGTGTGGCTTCGCGCGCACGGGAAAGCTGTTTGCGCACGAACTTTACGGGATCGTGCCGGACATCATGGCGGCGGCCAAGGGCATTGGCGGCGGCTTCCCGATGGGCGCCTGTCTCGCCACCGAGAAGGCGGCCGCCGGCATGGTCGTTGGCACGCACGGCTCGACCTATGGCGGCGGCCCGCTTGCCTGCGCGGCCGGGCAGGCGGTGCTCGACGTCGTCGCCAATGACGATTTCCTTGCGCATGTTACACGGATCGGCGAGCGGCTGCGCGGCGCGCTGGAACAGATGATCCCCAATTACGACCATCTGTTCGAAGGCGTGCGCGGGATCGGCCTGATGCTCGGGCTCAAGATGAAGAGTGACAGCCGCGCCTTCGTGACGCATCTGCGCGAGCATGGCCTGCTGACCGTGGCGGCGGGTGATAATGTGCTGCGCATCCTGCCCCCGCTGGTGATCGAGGAGGCACATGTGACGGAGTTCGTCGAGCGCCTGTCCGAAGCGGCGCGTGCCTATGAGGCGCCGGTGGCTTAAGTCGCCTTTCTCGCGGGAAGGTCAAGGTGAGCGGCTTGAACACCGCACCATCGTCGCCACATCCGTTTTATGCCTGACGACTCCATTTCTCACCGGGCCGGGACCGTTCATCTCGACGCCGCGCTCGGCTTTGCACTGCCCGGCCGCCATGCGCGCGGGCGGCTGGTGCGGCTCGGGCCGGCGCTGGGTGAGATTCTGGCCGCCCATGCCTATCCGGCACCGATCGCGCGCGTGCTGGCCGAGGCGTTGACGCTGACCGCTCTGCTCGGCGCACTGCTGAAGGATGCGGGCGGACAACTTACGCTCCAGGCGCAGACCGAGGACGGGATCATCGACCTGCTCGTTGCCGATTATAAGGGCGGCGAATTGCGCGGCTATGTCCGCTTCGATACGGAACGGTTGGCCGAGGCCGTGCCGCTGCCGGCGCTCTGCGACCTGTTCGGCAAGGGCTATCTCGCTCTCACCTTCGACCAGCAGGCGACGGGCGAGCGCTATCAGGGCATCGTGCCCCTGGAAGGCGACAGTCTGGCGGAAGCCGCAGAAAACTATTTCTGCCAGTCGGAACAGATTCCGAGCCTGGTGCGGATCGGCGTGGACGATAGCGGCCATGTCGCCGGCGGCCTCCTGCTCCAGCATCTGCCAGAAGGCGAGGAAGGGCGCGAGCGGCTGCACACGCGCGCCGACCATCCCGAATGGGAGCATGTCCGCATCCTGGGCGAAACGGTGCGCGGCAACGAATTGGCCGACGCCGCTCTGCCGCTCGACGACCTCCTGTGGCGATTGTTCCACGAAGAGGAGGAGATTCGCACATTGGCGCAAGCCCCGCTCATGCGCGGCTGCCGCTGCGATCCCGTCCATGTGCGCGACGTGATCGGTCGATTTCCGGCGGACGAGCGCGTGGAGATGGCTGACGCGGACAGCATCATCCGGGTCGATTGCGAATTCTGCTCGCGTATCTTTCCTGTCAGCCTCGCCGATCTGGAGAATTGAGCCGGAGAGCGGCATCGATTCGGCAACGTAATTTTGCTATGCGTTACGCCGCCGGGTGCTTGTGGGGGGCTGCCGGCCGCTTTTTCGGGAGTGGCTGATGAACAAGTTTGTTGCGTTTCGCCGAGCTGCAATTGGCGCTGGCGCGGTTCTGTTCTTCGTCGGCCCTGCCGTTCCGCAAACACGCTCCGCCATCCCGCTGCTCGACCGGCTCGAAGCCGGCCAGTGGGAATTGCGTGGCACGGGCAATGCACTGATCGCCGCGATCTGCCTGGGTGACCGCGCCGCCTTCGTCCAGCCGCAACATCGCGGGCTTGCTTGTCAGCAAACGGTTGTCTCCAGCGACAATCGTTCGGTTACGGTACGTTATTCTTGTCCCGGGGTCGGATCAGGCCGCACCGAGATTCTCGTCGAAACGCCGCGCCTTGCCCAGATCGACAGCCAGGGCCTCGATCGTGGCACCCCCTTCGCCGTGCGCGCGGAGGCGCGGCGGACAGGGGGTTGTATCTAGGCCGGAAAGTCATCGTTAACTGCTTGTTTACCAATCTTTTGCTAGGAGAAGCACGTGCCGTTTGGCACGCTTTCCTCCCTAGCAGGCTTCAATGCCTGAACTGGGCCGCTCCCCTCTAAAGGGAGCGGCCCGTTTTTTTTGGGCGCAACGTCGCTATATCGCGCGCCATGAACGCCGCCTCGCCAAATGCCGCCCTTGCCGTCGTCCTGCTCTCCGGAGGCCTGGATTCGATGGTCGCTGCCGGCCTGGCCCGCGAAGCCGGCTTCCGGCTGCTCGCGCTGACGATCGATTATAACCAGCGCCACCGCATCGAGCTTGAAGCGGCGGCGCGTATCGCCGCGCGCCTCGGCGCTGAGCGGCATGTCGTGCTGCCGCTCGATCTCACCCGGTTCGGTGGATCGGCGCTGACCGACGCGATCGACGTGCCGAAGGACGGGGTGGAGGAAGGGGTGATCCCGGTCACCTATGTACCAGCACGCAACACGATCTTTCTGTCGCTCTGCCTGGGGTGGGCGGAAGCGGCGGGTGCGCGCGATCTCTTCATCGGTGTCAATGCGCTCGATTATTCGGGCTATCCCGATTGCCGACCGGATTTCGTCACCGCATTCGAGACGATGGCCAATCTCGCCACCAAGGCGGGAGTGGAGGGCGACCGCTTCACCGTCCACACGCCGCTGATCGCGATGACGAAGGCGGACATCGCACGCGAAGCGGGGCGTCTCAGCCTCGACGCGGAGATGAGCTGGTCCTGCTACGATCCCGCGTCGGACGAGCGGCATTGCGGTCTGTGCGATTCCTGCCGCCTGCGTGCCCGGGGCTTCGAGGAAGCGGGGATCGTCGATCC
This sequence comes from uncultured Sphingosinicella sp., assembly GCA_964438875.1. Taxonomy (GTDB): domain Bacteria; phylum Pseudomonadota; class Alphaproteobacteria; order Sphingomonadales; family Sphingomonadaceae; genus Allosphingosinicella. The sequence continues at coordinate 15,890 of CAYTMM010000008.1, forward strand.
GACGCGATACGCGGCGCTTCCGGACCCTGCGGGGCATGGGCCATGAGCTACGCGGTCAAGGAGATTTTTCTGACCCTGCAAGGCGAAGGGATGCAGGCGGGGCGGCGAGCTGTCTTCCTGCGCCTGTCCGGCTGCAATCTGTGGAACGGGCGGGAACAGGATCGCGCCACGGCTGACTGCACCTTCTGCGACACCGATTTCGTCGGCATGAATGGCGAGAATGGCGGGCGCTATGGACCGGATGCGCTGGCGGAGAAGGTGGCGGCGCTGTGGGACGGGGGCACACACCCGCTGGTGGTGATCACCGGCGGCGAGCCGATGCTCCAGCTCGACACGGCGCTGATCGACGCCCTCCATGCGCGCGGCTTCGAGATAGCGATGGAGACCAACGGAACATTGCCCGCGGCGACCGGGATCGACTGGATCTGCGTCAGCCCCAAGGCCGGCACTGAGCTGGCGCAACGTTCGGGCGACGAACTGAAGCTGGTCTGGCCGCAGGACGGAATTGATACGGATGCGCTGGCGAAGCTCGATTTCCGGCATTTTCTGATCCAGCCGATGGACGGCGCGGACCGCGAGACGGCGCTCGCCGCGTCGATCGCTTTCGTCATGGCGAACCCGCGCTGGCGGCTCAGCCTCCAGACGCACAAATTGCTGGGATTGCCCTAGGGGCGTTTTCAGCTTCGCTGAATCGGCGTCGGCCTGCGCCGTTCATGTTTCAACCTTGCTGAAACAGATCTTAACGCCGTCCGCGCTGCGCGCGCTCGCAATCGCGGCGCTCGCGCCGGTTCTGGATCTGGCTGCAGTTAACCGCGAAGGTCATCGATCCCAATGCGATCGGTGTGCGGGTGAACATATAGGTGTCGTGAAACGGGGTGAGGCTGTTGCGCAGCTCGCGCATCCGCGCCGACGCCACGGTGTAGAATTCGCCGCGCCGTGCGGCGAGAAGTTCGCGCCCGATCCGCGCCGCCGTCTGGCAGAAGCCGAGCTGCGCGTGGAGTGTCGAGAAATTGTTGTAGGTCTGCGTCGAATAATCATCGAACTGGCGCGGTCCGGTGCGGCCATGGACCCGGCGGAAATAGCCCTCCAGCGCGGTATAAGCCTGCCGCAGTTCGGCGGCATGATGGTCGATCACGCCATTATAGTTGTCGACGGTACGCAGGTAGGGCGAGAACTGGCATTGCAGCGCCGCGACATTGAGGCCCGAGCGGACGTTCCACATCAGATGGGCACGCAGCTCGGCTGCATTGGCACCGGGCAGCGGTACGCCGACCATCGGGTCGCCAGGCTCGATTGGTCCGGATGGGATCTGGGGATCGTAAAGCAGCACCTGCGCCGTCGCGGGCGCGGCGGCGAACAAGCTCGCAACCGCTGTGAGAACGGCCGCTTTCAGCCCTGACTTCAACGACATGCCTTATCCTCCCCACGCATCGGCCAAGTCTAACCTAGCAAGCCCGCGTCCACCGCCAAATCCCGCGCCGGCGCGCCCGTCGCGCGCCGGCCACGGCTCGTCACATGCCGGCGACGTCGCTGTCGACCGTATTGCCGCCGGAATCTACGGCGGTCGTTTCGCCCGTCACTTGCGCGTCAACCGGCTCGGCGGCCGGCGGCGCGGTTTCGATCGGTTCGATCGATTCCAGCGCGCTTGCGTCATTGCCGGGGGCATCAAGCAGCAGGTTGCTTTCGACGTCATTGGCGACGGTCTCGTTGACGGCGCTCTCGCCGCCGCCGCAGGCCGCGACGAACAGGGCCGATCCGGCAATGATTGACATGCGAATGGTGGAAAGAAGATCGCGCATCAAGTCCTCCCTTTTAGGCAATCGGCGCGCTTTATCGGCGTCCCCGCCGTTGCGCGCAAGACGGTCGTGCCCAAAAAGGAAGGCCGCCGGTTCCCCGGCGGCCTTCCACAACCTTGAAGGCGCGTGTCCGGTTATTCGGCCGGAGCAGTCGCTTCTGCGTCCGCTGTCGGCGCCGCTTCGGCTACGTTGGCGTCCGTCGCGTTGGCGTCGATCGCATTGGCGTCCATGGTCAGATTGGTGTCCATGCCCATGTCGGTCGCGTTGGCATCATAGGTCGCGTCCGCGCCGATGTCGTTGGTGGCGGTATTGTCCGCCGTCGTCGAGGCGCCGCCGCAGGCGGCAACGATCAGGGCCGCGCCGGCAATCATCGCGCCGGTGGTCGCTTTCTTGAAGATGTCACGCATTTTGGAAAGTCTCCCTAGATTGACGATCTGGTCGGGTTGGCCCCTTTTGCCCAAATCGGCGCGGATATTATACGCAAAGAACCGGCCCCTCAAGTCTGCGGGGAATCCTGTCCCACGGCGGCAAGAAAATCGGGAAAAGTCTTCTCAAGCGCGGTGTCGAATCGCGACAAAGCTGCGTCGATGCCGAGGTCGGCGAGGCTGGTCACCGGATATTCGGCGATGCCGCACGGGACGATGCCGGAGAAATGACCGAGGTCCGGAGCAACGTTGACGGCGATGCCGTGCAGCGTCACCCAGCGACGAACCCGCACGCCGATCGCCCCTATCTTTGCCTCCGTGCCCCGATGATCCACCCAGATGCCGATCCGGCCTTCGGCGCGGCGCGCGGCAATGCCGAATTCGGCCAGCGCGGCGATCGCCCACCCCTCCAGCGCATGGACGTAGCGGCGCACGTCGCGGCCCCGTCGTTCGAGGTCGAGTTGGACATAGGCGACTCGCTGACCCGGCCCGTGATAGGTGTAGCGCCCGCCTCGTCCGGCGGCGTGCACCGGGAAGGCCTGCGGATTGAACAATTCGGCCGGATCGGCGCTGGTCCCCGCGGTGTAGAGCGGCGGGTGTTCCAGCAGCCAGACGCGCTCGGCCCCTGCGCCGTTCCGGATGGCGGCGGCGCGCGCCTCCATGTCGGCGAGTGCCGATTCATAAGGCGTGAGGCCGTCCGAGACTCGCCATTCGATGTCCCGGATCGGGGCCGCTGGCGTTCGATCGGCGGCGGGATGCGTTGCACCGTCCATCACGCTCGCGCATAACCGCGACTGGAGCACAGGGAAAGCATATGAAGAGTCTGTCGATCACCACGGCTTGGAACGAAACCGCCGCCTTCGTCGCCCGCGAGGGGCGGCTTCTCTTCCCGCTCGCCTTCATGCTAATCGCTTTGCCGACCGCGGTGCTTTCGGCCTTTGCGCCAGTGCCGGCGGCGCCGGGCGAGTTTTCCGGCATGGGGGTGTGGCTGCTGCTGCTGCCCGTGGCGCTCGTGGCCAGCATGATCGGCAATCTGGCGATCAGCTATCTCGCGCTGCGGCCGGGCGCCTCGGTGGGTGAGGGGATCGGCCGGGGCGCTGCGCGGATCGTGATGCTGGCCGCGGCCGCACTGCTGCTCGGCTTGGCGTTCATCGTCATCATCTTCTTCATCGCGGTTCTCGTTATGCTGGCCGTTCCCGGCGCGATGAGCGGTGCGCAGTCGGGTATGCCGACCCCGGCGGTCGCCACCGCGACGTTGCTGATGATCGGGTTCATGCTTCCCGTCATCATTTTCTTCGCGGCGCGGCTCATGCTGATGACGCCGATCGCCGCGGCCGAGGAGGGCGGCCCGCTGGCGCTGATCGGACGAAGCTGGCGCCTGACGGCGGGACACAGCTGGAAACTGATCGGCTTCATCCTGCTCGTGGGCATCGCCGTGGGCGTCCTTGGCGCTGCAGTCGAGAGCGTCTTCGGCCTCGTCGCCGGTCTGTTGATTGGTCCGATCGCGCCGGGCAGCCTGTCGGCTTTGCTCGTCATCCTCGTCATGGCGGGCGTGAACACTGTGATCGGGGCCTATCTCGCCACCTTGCTGGCCCGTATCTACGCTCAGCTTGCCGGCGCCGCGAACGCGGCGGGCGACGTCTTCGCCTGAAGTACGCCTGGTTCCGATTCGGTCAAGCTGAAGCCTGACTTCAGCCCAGCAGCGGCACCTGCGGCGCGCAATCGCGCGGCAGCAGGCCAGCGAGACGCGGGTCCGGAAAGCTTTCGAAGGCGCGCGCATAGGCGCGGAAGCCGGCGCCAAGATAGGAGGGCAAAGCGGCTGGATGATCGAGGCTGCAGGTGTGAACGCGCAGCCGCGTCACGCCGGGCGCCCAGGCCAGCCGCATGGTTTCGGCAAACAACCATTTACCGTGACCCCGCCCGGCCAGTTCCGGCGAGAGGCCGAGAAAGCGGATCAGGCATTCGCCCGGCGTCGTGAAATCGAGTTCCAGCAGGCCGACCGCATGATTCTCCGAATCGGTTACGGCATGGACTTGGGCGACATTTGCCAGAAGGGCCGCATCGCTCATGGCGAGGCGCGAGAACCACAACCAGCGCGCGCCCACCCGGCGAAACAGTGTCCGGTATCTCGCAGGATCGACCGGATCCCATCGCACCAGCTGCAGCGGTGATTCGAAAGCGGGCGTCGGCGCCGGACGCACAATCATTTCCAGATAGGTCACCACCGCCGCGACATGACCGTATGGCACGGTGGTGAGTGCGGCGCTCATTCCCACGTCGCCAGTGGCGGGAGACTCATCAGGATGGCGTCGACATTCCCGCCGGTCTTGAGGCCGAACAGAGTCCCCCGATCGTAGATCAGATTAAATTCGGCATAGCGGCCGCGATATTCGAGCTGACGGGCACGGTCCGTTTCATCGAATGGCGTTTCCATTCGCCGGCGCACCAGTTTCGGGAAAATATCGAGAAAAGCCTCGCCGACATCGCGGGTGAAGGCGAAATTCTCCTCGAAGGTCGTGCCTTCGCCGGGCGGCAGGCATTCGAGATGATCGTAGAAGATGCCGCCGACGCCGCGATGCACGCCGCGATGGGGGATGAAAAAATAATCGTCCGCCCATTTGGCGAAGCGGCCGTAATAGGTCTGGTCATGCGCAGCGCAGGCGGCGCGCAGGCGGGCATGAAAATCGGCTGTGTCATTCTCGTTGGGAATCGGCGGGTTGAGGTCAGCGCCGCCGCCGAACCAGCTGCGCGTCGTGCGCAGGAAGCGGGTGTTCATGTGGACGGCAGGAACGTGCGGATTGGCCATATGCGCGACCAGGCTGATGCCGGTGGCGAAAAAGCGAGGGTCATCGCCGGCGCCGTGTATCGTACGGGCGAATTCTTCGGAAAAGCGGCCGCCGACGGTGGAGACGTTGACGCCGACCTTTTCGAACACGCGCCCTTTCATCATCCCGCGCACGCCGCCGCCGCCCGGCGATCCGTCCGGGTCCTCGCGGTCCCAGGGCGTGTAATCGAAACGCGCGCCGCCGCCGGCTTGCGTTTCGATCGCCTCGAATTCGGCGCAAATCCGGTTGCGCAGCGATTCGAACCAGTCGCGTGTCGCTTGCTGCTGGTCGTCGAGCTCGATCATTCCGGCCACCTTTTCGTCTGTCTCAGCGCTTCCGCAAGGGCGATGCCCGCGGCGACCGCGATGTTCAAGGACCGGGTGCCTGAGACCTGCGGAATCCGGACCCTGAGATTGGCGCGCGCATGGACATGATCCGGGGCGCCGCCGCTCTCCGACCCAAATAGCAGGGTGTCGTCCGCTTCGAATTGCGCTTCGTCAAGGCGCGCGCCTCCCGCCGTGGTGAAGAGGACGATCCGCCCGCGCGCGACGCCCTCGAATCGCGCCCAATCGGCATGGCGCGTCACATTGGCGATCTCGGTATAATCCATGCCGGCGCGCCGGAGTGCCCGGTCGCCCCAGGGAAAGCCGCAGGGTTCGATCACGTCCACCGGCACGCCCAGACAGGCGGCGAGCCGCATGATCGTGCCAACATTTCCTGCCTGGTCGGGCTGGTGAAGGGCGAGCCGCATGCCGAGGCGGATAGCGCATGCGACAAGGCGTGTCGCGCTTCGGTCAAAATCGCTGTTGGCAAAATGCGTGTCGCGCGGCTATCAGGCCCGCGAGCCGCTAGGCCGGAAGGCCGCGCATGGGGGCGGTGTCCGTGTATTCGGGTTCATAGGCACGCGAAGGACGTTATGGCTGCGGTTGAACAAAGCGAGGGGCTGGCTCCTCAGGGCGAAGGCGTCCGGCGCCGTGATTTCATCAATATCGCCGCGGTGAGCGCGGCAGGCGTCGGTGGCGCCGCCTTGCTCATTCCGCTAGTGAACCAGATGAATCCGTCGGCGGACGTGCTGGCGCTGGCCCAGATCGACGTCGATCTCTCGGCGATCGAGGAGGGGCAGGCCATCAAGACGATCTGGCGCAAGCAGCCGATCTTCATCCGCAACCTGACGGCGGCGGAAATGCAGGCGGCGAACGACGTTAACGTCTCGTCCCTTCGTGATCCGCAGACTTTGGCCGAGCGTACGGACGCGGAGCATCCGAACTGGCTGATCACGCTGGGCGTGTGCACCCATCTCGGCTGCGTGCCGCTGGGCGCTGCCGAAGGTGAGAACAAGGGCGAATATGGCGGCTATTTCTGCCCCTGCCACGGTTCGCACTACGATACCGCCGGCCGCATCCGTAAAGGACCGGCGCCCACCAACCTCGAAGTGCCGGAATATGCATTCACGTCCGACACGACCGTTCGCATCGGCTGAGGACATAACAGATGAGCTTTCCCTGGGCTGAGCAATATACCCCGAAGCATCCGTTCATGCGCTGGATGGACGACAGGTTGCCGCTGCCGCGCCTCGTCTACAATTCGGTCGGCAAGGGATATCCTGTTCCCCGCAACCTGAACTATGCTTGGAATTTCGGCGTGCTCGCCGGTCTCGCGCTGGTCATCCAGATCGTCACCGGCATCGTGCTCGCGATGCATTACAACGCGAATGCGGACACCGCCTTCGCGTCGACCGAGCATATCATGCGCAACGTCAATTCGGGCTGGTTCCTGCGCTATCTGCACGCGAACGGCGCGAGCTTCTTCTTCATCGTCACCTACATCCACATTTTCCGCGGCCTTTATTACGGATCGTACAAGGCGCCGCGCGAAATGGTGTGGATGCTCGGCCTCGTCATCTTCCTGTTGATGATGGCGACCGCGTTCATGGGCTATGTGCTTCCCTGGGGACAGATGAGCTTCTGGGGCGCCAAGGTTATCACCGGCCTGTTCGGCGCCATCCCCTTCGTGGGCGAACCGATCCAGACCTGGTTGCTGGGCGGCTTCGCGCCGGATCAGGCGGCGCTCACCCGCTTCTTCTCTCTGCACTATCTGCTGCCCTTCGTGATCGCGGGCGTCATCATTCTGCACATCTGGGCGCTGCACATTCCGGGATCGAACAACCCGACCGGCGTGGACGTGAAGAGCCCGCAGGATACGGTGCCGTTCCATCCCTATTACACCGCGAAGGACGGCTTCGGCGCCGGCGTAGCACTGATCGGGCTGGCGCTGCTCGTCTTCTTCGCGCCGAACATGCTCGGCCATGCCGACAATTACATACCGGCCAACCCGCTGGCGACGCCCGCGCACATCGTGCCCGAATGGTATTTCTGGCCCTTTTACGCGATCCTGCGCGCCTTCACCGTGGATTTCATCCTGTCGGCGAAGCTGTGGGGCGTCATCGCGATGTTCGGATCGATTCTGATCCTCTTCCTGCTGCCCTGGCTGGACAAGTCGCCGGTGCGGTCCGGGCGCTATCGCCCGGCCTTCCGCATCTTCTTCATCGTCTGGCTGGTGAACCTGGCGGTGCTGTTCGTCGCGGGCGGCAAGCCGGCGGAAGAACCCTGGGTGATGATCAGCCAGATCGGCACCATCTATTATTTCGCCTTCTTCCTGATCATCCTGCCCGTGCTGTCGATGGTCGAGAAGACGCTGCCGCTGCCGAATTCGATCTCGGAAAGCGTGCTTGGCGACAAGGCGAACGACGGGGCCGCGGCGGCTGCACCAGCCGCGGCCGAATAAGGGGACGAGACTCACATGGTTCGCATTCTCGGCTTTCTGGTCGGTCTCGGCTTCTGCGGCGTCGCCGCATGGTCCCTGCTCTGGGGCGCGGTTTCCTATATTCAGGAGCCGCCTGAAAAGGCGCCGGAATATGCCTTCCACCGGGAGCCTGAGCCGGCTTCCTATTCTTTCGACGGGCCATTCGGCCGCTTCGACAACCAGCAGCTCCAGCGCGGTTTCCAGGTCTATCGCGAGGTCTGCGCGGCCTGCCACGGCCTGCACTTCGTCGCATTCCGCAATCTCACCGAGATCGGATATAGTGAAGCCGAAGTGCGCGCGATAGCGGCGCAGTGGCCGATCGAGGTGCCGACCGTGAACGAGGCGACGGGCGAACCGGCGACCCGCCCGGCCATCCCGTCCGACCGCTTCCCCGAGCCCTATGCGAACGAGGTCGCGGCGCGCGCCGCGAATAGCAATGCCTTCCCGCCGGACCTTTCACTGATCGTCAAGGCCCGTGAGGGCGGGGCGCCGTATATCGAGTCGCTGCTCAGCGGCTATCAGGATCCGCCCGCTGACCTTCCGGAAGCGAGCCGTCCGGGTACCGGGTTGCACTACAACCCCTATTTCGCGAACCTCAACCTCGCCATGCCCGCGCCGATCACGGCCGATGGACAGGTGACCTACGCACCGGGACCGGGTCAGCCGGAGCCGACCGTGCGGCAGATGTCCCACGACGTCGCCGCGTTCCTCACCTGGGCGGCGGAACCGCGGATGGATGAACGGAAGAATATGGGCCTCGTCGTCCTGATTTTCCTGATTTTCGCCACCGTGCTCGCCTATTTCTCCTACAAGAACATCTGGCACGCCAAGAAGCACGAGGGCGAATAAGACCGGCTTCGACAGTGGGAAAAGCGAAGCGGCGCGGCGTCCTGACAGGGACGGCGCGCCGTTTCACATTTGGGAATGAGGGGCGGGCCAGTGAGAGTTGTCTTCAGCTATTCTGAATCGGCACCGGCGTTTCAGCCAAGCTGAAACAGTTTCTAAGCCTGCGGGTGCCGTCGCATCAGAACGATCGAGGTGAAGCGCATCACTGGCGCATCGTCCTGGTTGAACACTGTGACGTTGGACCGGATCGACCCGAGATCGGGCTTGGAGCGGGACGGGGTCACGTCCACCACTTCGGTCTCCACCCGCAACGTGTCCCCAGGATAGACGGGCCTCAGCCAGCGCAGTTCGTCAACGCCGGGCGATCCCAGGCCCGCTTGCGGATCGCTACCGAGATATTCGACCAGCATCGACATGGTCATCGCACAGGTGTGCCAGCCGCTCGCCGCGATCCGGCCGAAATGGGTTTTCGCTGCCGCCTCGTCGGACAAATGGAAGGGCTGGGCATCATATTTGCGCGCGAATTCCAGAACCTCCTCGCGCGTCACCTGATAGGCGCCAAAGCTCGCCTTCCGGCCGATTTCCATGTCCTCGAGATATCTCACATCATGCTCCTGTATCTCCGTTCTTCTTTGCAACTGAGTGAACCGAAAGCAAGGCATCATATGGGTGACATCGCATCGGTGTCATGCAAGATGCGGTTCGACGGGGAAGCAGCGGAGTGAACATGCGGCGCGGCATTTTGGGGATATTGGCGGCAGTCTCCATATTGTCGGCCTGCGCGACGCCGCAGACCGCGCCGCGCGGCGCTGCGGCGCCGGTCGAGGTCAAGATCATCGCCTTCAACGATTTCCACGGTGCGCTCGAGCCGCCGCGGATGAGCGTACCGGCGACGACGGATGCGGGGACCGTGCAGGTGCCGGCCGGCGGTGCGGCCTATTTCGCCTCAGTCGTGCGGGCGTTGCGTGATGCCAATCCCCATCATGTCGTGGTTTCGGCCGGCGATCTGATCAGCGCCTCGCCGCTCGTCTCCGCGCAGTTTCTCGACGAGCCGACCATCCTGGCGATGAACATGATCGGGCTGGATTACAACGCGCTCGGCAATCACGAATTCGATCGGGGACGCGCCGAGGTGCTGCGGATGCAGCAGGGCGGCTGCGAGCAGCATACCGCCGTCCAGCCCTGTCGCGTCGACGCCGACTTCCCCGGCGCCAACTTCGGGTTTCTGGCGGCCAATGTGCGCACGGAGGACGGGAGCACCCTGTTTCCGTCTCATGCGATCCGCCGCTTCGGCAGCGGCGCGAGCGCGGTGGCGGTTGGCATCATCGGCCTGCCGCTACGGGAGACGCCGGCTCATGTGACGCCCGCCGGGGTCGCGGGGCTTACCTTCGACGACGAGGCGGACAGCATCAACGCGCTGATCCCCCGGCTGCGGGCGGAAGGGGCGGACGCGATCGTCGTCGTTATCCATCAGGGCGTGGCGACCGAGGCAGGCTATGAGGACAGCACCTGCCGGGGGATGGACGGGGAACTGATGCCGATCCTGGCACGGCTCGATCCGGCGGTGGACCTGGTCGTCTCCGGCCACACGCACAACGCCTATGTCTGCGATTATAGCCGGATCGATCCCACGCGCCCCTTTCTGGTGACGAGTGCGGGTCGCAGCGGCACAATGTTGACCGACATCACGCTGACTATCGATCCCGCCGCCGGCCGCGTCGTTTCGCGCCGTGCTGAACCTGTGATCGTGCAAGGCGAGGGCTATCGCGGCAGCGCGGGCGAGGTGCCGCTGACCGACGCGCGGCCGCGCTTTCCGGCGGACGCGGACGTGGGTGACCTGGTGCAGCGCTATGTCGCTGCCGCTGCGCCGATCGCCGCGCGCACGGTCGGGCGACTGGCCGGTCCGGCGCAGCGCGGGCCGAACGCGGCGGGCGAATCGGTGCTCGGTTATCTCATCGCCGACGCGCAACTCGCCGCGACCAGTATGGCGGAGACGGGGAATGCCCGCATCGCCTTCATGAATATCGGCGGCGTGCGGACCGATCTCATTCCGGCGGCGGACGGCGGCGTGAGCTACGGCCAGATTTTCGCCGTCCAGCCCTTCGGCAACGGGTTGGTGGTGAAGACGATGACGGGCGCCCAAATCCGCGCCCTGCTGGAGCAGCAGTTCATCGCGCCGAATGGCGGGGACCGCCCGGCGATCCTGATGCCGTCGCACGGGTTCACTTACAGCTACGACATGACGCGGCCGCAGGGACAGCGGGTCGTGGCCATTGCCGTCGATGGCGCGCCGATCAGCGACGACACGGCCTATCGCGTGACGATGAACAGCTTCCTTGCCACCGGCGGCGACGGCCTCACTTTGTTCCGCGAAGGCACGGATGCGATCGGCGGCGCACAGGATATCGACGTGCTGGAACGCTATCTCACTTCGGCGGAGCGGATCGCGCCGCCGGCGGGCGGGCGGGTCACGCGCATCGACGCGCGTTAGGGGGTCAGCCCGGCCGTTGCCGCCGCATCGCCCTGATGCGCGTTCGGTGGGAAGCCGACGAGGCGGGCCAGCAGCGGATAGATGTCCACCGCGTCGAGCAATTCCGGTGCCGCATCGCGGGCGAGGCTGGGGCCGCCGGCGATGAAGATGCCATTCATGGTGGAATCCCGATTGTCATAGCCATGCGCGCCGCGCGTGAACGGGACCTCGGGCGCGCGCCGCTCGATCAGCCAGCCGGTTTCGGCCAGGCAGAAATATGGCGGCACGCGCCGGTGCGTGCCGTAGAGGAAACGTGCGGGCAGAGTCTCGCGTGTCCAGCACTGGACATGGGCCGGCGGCGCGGCGAGGCGGGCGGCGAGATCGGCCTCATGGCCGGGCAGCGGCGCGAGCGAGATATAGGGGCCGCTCGACAGCAGGTTGTAGGTCTCAGGTTCCAGCCAGTCGTCGATCAGGATGACCCGTTCGGAGCTGGTTTCGGCCATGCCGTGATCGGAGACGATGACGAAATCGGCGGGCTGGCTTAGCCCTTCGAGCCCGGCGATCAGGCGGCCGAGCAACGCGTCCACATTGCGCATCGCGGCGCGGACGTCTTCGCTGTTCGGACCATGTTCATGCCCTTCCCAGTCGACCGTATCGAAATAGAGAGTGATGAAGCGCGGGCGCATGTCCGCCGGCCGTCGCAGCCAGTCCATCACGACCTCGATCCGCTGCGCTTCGGTCAAGTTCATGTCGTAGCGGCTCCAGGCGCTCGGCCGGATACCGTCATGTTCGACCTCCGATCCGGGCCAGAACATCGTGCCCGTGCGGATGCCGGCGCGTTCCGCCGTGGTCCAGGCCGGCTCCGCATCGCGCCACCAGAAGGGGTCGAGTGACGTCTGCTGATCACCCAGCGTGAAGCGCCGCCGCGTCCATTCCGGATCCTCCATGACATTGTCGACGATGCCATGCCGGTCCGGATGCAGGCCGGTGACGATCGTGTGGTGATTGGGGAAGGTCTTGGTCGGGAAGGACGGCCGCAACATTGCCGCAGAGCCGGCATCGGCCAGGGCGTCCAGATGCGGGGTATCGCCCCGGCGCAGATAGGACGGATGCGCGCCGTCGATCGAAACGAGGATGGTGACGGGCGTTCGGGTTTCGGGGGCCTGCGCGTTCGCTTGGACGGCTGGCGCGATGAGAATCACCGTCAGCACGAGGATATGAAGCAGGGGTGCGATTGTTTGTCTCCCGAGGGAAGTGGCCGGCGGATGGCGCCAGCTATCCCGTTTTCATGGCGTTTGCGCTACGATGGCCTGACTGCAAACTCGATAAAAGGGGGGAGAGGATGCGGACCAGCTTTGTGATGGGGGCCTTCGCGACGCTGATGGTGTTGGGCGGTTGTACGGCCAGCGCCGATACCAGCGCGGCCGAGGCCGGCGTGGCGGAGTTCCGGCGGATGCTGGCCGAAGGACGGGTCGCGGACATCTATCGGGGCAGCTCCAGCGAGATGCAAAGCAGCACATCGGAGGCGCAACTCACGCAACTCCTGACTGCGGTGCGCGATCGGCTAGGAGCATTGGAGTCCGCCGACCGATCCGGCTGGCACTGGAATACGAACAACGGCGTCACTCTGGTCACGCTCAACTACAATGCACGTTATGCGGGCGGCGAGGCGGAGGAGCGTTTCGTGTACCGCGTCGGCGGTGGCCGCGCGACGCTGGCCGGCTATCACATCAATTCGATGGCGTTGATCAGCAATGCTGCTCCCGCCGCCGCGCCGGCAGATGTGGCGGCGCCGGATAAATAGCGCAGCTCAATCGCCCCGATCAGGGACGTCGGACGAGTCGCAGCGCCCTGCATAAGCCTCCCGATACGTGCGTCCGAAGCAGGCGATGAAGCCGTCGACGACATGCAGGTTGGGCGGCCAGCGGATTTCGATCGGTCTGCGGCTGTCGTCGCGCGGGTCGAAACCGTCGGGGTGGGGGAGGCTGGCCAAGGCGTCGCGTGCGGCCAGCAGTGCCGTCCGGTCGCCGCGCAGGAAAGCGATGCTGGCATCGACATAGAGATTCCATCCGAACGGATCGTCGGTTTTGCGAGATCGATCGAACAGGGCGATTGCCTGACCGGTCTGTCCCGCATTCGCGCGGAGCTGCCCCTCGTGCCAGTAGAGGATCCCCGGATCGGAGGGATGGGTTTCCCGATAATCGCGGATCAGCTCCGCCGCCGCGAGGATGCATCCCGTGCGCACGGAGAGCGCGCGCCAGCCGCCATCGAGATCCTGATCGAACGCCTGCCGATCGAGCGCCAGCATCGCGGCACGATCATAGGCACATGGCCCGTCTCCCTCCGGCACCATTCCGATTGCGGCGATGGCAATCGAGATGGCGAGGAGCATGACTGTCGGTTCCTTCAGACGTTGAAGCGGAAGAGCAGGATGTCGCCGTCGTGGACGACATATTCCTTGCCCTCGGACCGGAGCTTGCCTTTCTCGCGTGCGCCCGCTTCGCCGCCGCAGGACAGGAAATCGTCATAGGCGATGGTCTCGGCGCGGATGAAACCGCGTTCGAAATCGGAATGGATGACGCCGGCGGCTTGCGGAGCCTTCGATCCCTTTTCGACCGTCCAGGCGCGCGCCTCTTTCGGCCCGGCGGTGAAATAGGTGATCAGGTGCAGAAGATCGTAGCCGGCGCGGATGATGCGGGCGAGTCCGGTTTCGGACAGGCCGAGATCGGAGAGGAAGTCGGCCCGGTCCTCCGCCGGCATGGTGGCGATTTCTGCCTCGATCGCCGCCGAGATGATGACCGCCTTCGCGCCTTCGGCTTCGGCGCGGGCGAAGACGGCGGCGCTGTGCGCGTTGCCGGTCGCCGCATCGCCCTCGTCGACATTGCACACGTAGAGGATGGGCTTGGCGGTCAGAAGTTGCGCCTGGGCGAGCGCGCGCGCCTCCTCGGCATCCTTCGGCTCGGTGAGACGGGCGGGCTTCGACTCGCGCAGCAACTCCAGCGCCTGGCCGAGGACGCTGGCCTGGACCTTCGCCTCCTTGTCGCCCTGCTGCGCTTTCTTGACGAGATTGGGGACGCGCTTTTCGAGGCTTTCGAGATCGGCGAGCATCAGCTCCGTCTCCACCGTCTCGGCATCCGCGACGGGATCGACGCGGCCCTCGACATGCGTCACGTCGCCATCCTCGAAGCAGCGAAGCACATGGACGATCGCGTCCACCTCGCGGATATTGCCGAGGAACTGGTTGCCCAGCCCCTCGCCGGTCGAGGCGCCGCGCACCAGGCCGGCAATGTCGACGAATTCGAGCTGCGTTTCGATGATGTTGGCGGAGCCGGCGATGCGGGCGATCTCGGCCAGACGCGGATCGGGCACGGCGACGCGGCCGACATTCGGCTCGATCGTGCAGAACGGATAATTGGCCGCCTGCGCCGCAGCCGTCTCGGTCAGCGCGTTGAACAAGGTGGACTTGCCGACATTCGGCAGCCCGACGATTCCGCAACGAAAGCCCATGATCCGTCCTGAAATGTGGGTGAGGCCGAGCGAATGCCGGCACATGATGCGTCCGTTAGCGGTTGCGCCCGGCGAAGGCCAGCTTAGTCTCTCGTGTCAACCAAGGGGGAATCCATGAAGCTGCGTCTCGCCTGCCTGCTGCTCGCCACCGCCATGCCCGTCGCGCAGGCGCTCGCCATCGATCCGCCGGCGCAGGTGTTGGCGGGCACGACGGCACAGGAGGGGTTGCTGCCGGTCCATGTCGATCGTCGCAGGGGCCGAATCCTGCTCGCCTTGCCGGCGCCGGACGCGCAGGGGATTTCAGGGCGGTTCCTCTACGTGACCGGGCTGGAGACGGGCCTGGGCTCCGCGCCGATCGGGTTGGACCGGGGCATGTCCGGCGGCTCCAAGATTCTCGTTTTCCGCCGTGTCGGTCGTCGGGTGGTGGCCGAAATTGAGAATGAACGGTTTCGTGCCTCGACCGGGACGGCGATGGAACGGCGCGGCGTTTCCGGCAGCTTCGCCTATTCGACGATCTGGATGGGCGAGATGGCGGCCGAGACGGCGGACGGCGGAATGCTGATCGACATCTCATCCTTTCTGACCCGCGACGACATGAACATCGCCCAGCGGCTGCGCGGCGCGGGCGGGGAGTTCCGGCTGGCGGGCGAATTGAGCGTCGCTGACCCCAATATGGTGCGGGTCTTTCCCGACAATATCGAGCTGAGCGCGCGGCTCACCTTCCTTGCCGCCAATCCGACCGCCGAGGTGAACAATATTTCGCCGGTGAATGGCAATCTGAGCTTCGTTGCGCGCCATTCGCTGATCCGCCTGCCCGAAGCCGGCTATTCCCCGCGCCGCTTCGATCCGCGTGCCGGCGTGTTCGGCACGCAAGTGGTGGACTTCGCGCAGCCGCTCGGGCGCGAGATCGTCTATGAACTGGCCAACCGCTTCCGGCTGGAAAAGCTGGATCCGGACGCGCCGCGATCACGTGTGCGCCGGCCGATCACCTTCTATATCGACACCGCCGCGCCGGAGCCGATCCGCACCGCGCTATACGAAGGCACCGCCTGGTGGCGCGAGGCGTTCGAAGCGGCGGGCTATATCGACGCCTTCCGCGTCGAATATCTGCCGGAAGGCGTCGATCCGCTCGATATCCGCTACAATGTCGTTCACTGGGTGAACCGGGCGACGCGCGGCTGGTCCTACGGCCAGGTCATCACCGATCCGCGTACCGGCGAGATCGTGCGCGGCCAGGTGCTGCTCGGCTCGCTCCGGGTGCGGCAGGACATGCTGATCTTCGAGGGGCTGGTCGGCGCCGACCGGACTGGGACGGGCGGGCCGAACGATCCGGTGGAGGCCGCGCTTGCCCGCATCCGTCAGCTCGCCGCGCACGAAGTCGGCCACGCGCTCGGCATCGCCCACAATTTCGCGGGCAGCACGCAGGGGCGTTATTCGGTGATGGATTATCCTGCGCCGCGCATCGGCCTGGTCGATGGCGCGCCGGACCTTTCCGATGCCTATGGCGTCGGCCTCGGCCGCTGGGACGGGTTCGCGGTGGACTGGCTCTACGGCGCGGGCACTGACGCCGAGGGCGATGCGCGGATGACGGCGGGGCTGGCCGAAGGGCTGCGCTATGTCGGCGACAGTGAGGCCCGGCCACCTTTCGCGGCGCATCCGCAGGGCAGCTTGTGGGACGATTTCGACGATCCGGTGGCCGAGCTGGGGCGGATGATGGAGGTGCGCCGCGCCGCCGTGTCGCGCTTCGGACCCCGTGCGCTCTATCCCGGCGAGCCGGTGGCGAATCTGCGCCGCAAGTTCGTGCCGATCTGGCTACTGCATCGTTATCAGGCGGAAGCGGCGGCCAAGCTCATCGGCGGCGTCCAGTTCGCCTATTCGCGCAACGGCGACGGGCAGGAGTCTGCGCGCGCCGTCGATCCCGCAGCGCAGGCCGCCGCGCTCGACGCGCTGCTCGCCACGCTTTCGCCCGAGGCGCTGACCGTGCCGGCGACGTTACTGCCTTATCTCTCGGCAGGCTGGTCGGGACGGGCCGATCGGCAGGAGACGATCGAGATTTTCCGCACCGCTGGCGGCAACATCTTCGATTCGCTGGTCGCGTCCGAGACGGCGGCAGCGGTGACGCTGTCGCAGTTGCTGGTGCCCGAGCGGCTGAACCGGCTGGAGTTGCAGTATCAGGCCGATGCACGGCAGATGACGCCGCAGGCGATGATCGACCGGCTGCTCGCCCGTGTCCTCGATACGCGAGGGCTGGACGCTACGCAGGCGGCGGTGCAGCGTCGGGTGGCGACGACGACCACGCTCGCACTCGCGCGGGTCCGGCGCGACACGGCCTTGTCCTCCACTATCGCGCTGGCGCTGTCGGACCGGCTGGATCGACTCGGGCGCCAGCTTGCCGGTACGTCGGGCAGCGGCGTGCAGGCGGAATGGAGCCGGGGTTTGGGCCGGCTGCTCGGCGACAGCGACGCACTTGCCGCCGCATTGGCGGACCGCGATCGTGCGCCGCAGATACCGCCCGGCATGCCAATCGGCGGCGCGGACGAGGGGTGGCTGGGAGACTAGGACCGGTGCCGCCTCTGGTTCAGCCTTGCTGAAACAGACCCTAGCGGCGTGGCAAGGCGCGGTCGCGGCGGCACTGGGCGAGCGGCAGCGGGCGGCCGCTTGCGATCCGGGTGATCCGCATCGTTCGCCGATCCGTGGTCACACCCAGGCAGGCGCAACCATAGCCGTAGCTTCCGGCATTGGTTCGCACCCAGCCGCGCATGCTCATATCGGGTAGTTCGTCGAGCCCCGGCGCTTCCGGGCCGCCTTGCGTGCCGATCGTCCATTCGCCGTCGCGATCCGTGAGCCACCAATTGCCCGGCGTCGGATTGTCGAGCCAGCCGCAGCGGCGTTCCGTCGCCGGCGTCTGGGACATGCCGGCAAGCGCGACCAGAGCGAGAGAGAGGGTGGTAAGCATGCGGCCAGTCTAAAGGCTTATAATCGGTAGTTGAAGCTGATGCTGATCCGGTCCTGCTTCGCCGTGCCGGGGATGACTTCGTGGCGCAGCCAGCTTTCCCACAGGAAAATCGTGCCGGGCTTTGGCTCGGCATAGACGAAGGTCTGGAGATCGCCCGGCGCGTCGACGCGGCGGGGCGGGGCGGCCATCAGCAGCGGCAGGCGCGGATCCTCCAGCTTCAGCGCGCCGGCGCCGGGCGGCACCGCGACATAGACGGTGCCGGAGACGACGCTGTGCGGATGGATATGGCCGCTATGTGTGCCGCCCGGCTTCAGGACATTGACCCACAAACTGTCCAGCTTCAGCCGCCGTCCGTTCAGATCGAAGGCGCAATCGCGCGCGAAGGCGGCGACATGGCGGTTCAGCAGCCGGACCAGATCGGCGAAGCGCGGATCGCGCAGCGGCAGATCGTTCAGCGAGGTATAGGAGGTGTAGCCGCGATAGCCGTGCGCGCGGCTCCAGCGCCGCCCCGCCGCGTCCTGTTCGGCCAGATCGCGGCAGGCGTTCTCCAGTTCCGCAAGCAGCTCCGGATCGTCGAGCGCGCTTTCGTAGAAGCGGGTGGCGAAGAGGGAGCGGCTGGTCATGTGCTCTTTGTTTGTGAGTCGATCCGCCAAGGCGGGAAGCGCCGGTTCTCGCCGGCATGGTAGATGCAGATGACATTGCCGGACGGGTCGGTCAGCCGCGCTTCGCGCCACAGCCAGCGTTCGTCGGCTGGCGGGCTGGTCAGCGGCAGATCAAGTCCTGCGACGAAGGCGTCCACGTCCTCGACCTCAAAATAGATCACGGTGCCCGGCGCACTGCTTTCCGCCTGGTGGATCGAGAAGGTTTCGCCATCCGGCGTTTCGAACCGGGCGTAACGCGGCGGCGCGGCGACGATCTGCGTCAATCCCAGCCGCGTGTAGAAATCGACCGCCGCGTCATAATCCGCGACGCCGACCGTGACCTGGTTGAGCTTCATAGATCATCCTGCATCCGCAGTGCCACGTCACTCATGAAGCGGGCGTCGTCGCCTGCGGCAAGCCAGCGGGCCTCTGCGGCGATGGCGGCGAGGAGGTCGCTGAGCCGGTCGGTCTCCGCCTTGGCGTAATTGCCGAGCACATAGCCGGTAACGCGGTCCTTGTGGCCCGGATGACCGATGCCGATGCGCACCCGGCGGAAATCGTTGCCGACATGGGCGTCAAGCGAGCGCAGGCCGTTATGCCCCGCCGTACCGCCGCCGGTCTTCACCTTCACCTTGAACGGCGCGAGATCGAGCTCGTCGTGAAAAGCGGTGACGTCGCCCACGTCTTTCTTGAAGAAGTTCATCGCGGCGCGCGCGGCGCGGCCGCTGTCGTTCATATAGGTGGCGGGCTTCAGCAGCAGGATACGCTGGCCGCCGATCCGGCCCTGCCGGGTCCAGCCGTGAAAGGCCTTCTTCGCCGGCTCAAAATCGTGGATTTCAGCGATGGCGTCGAGCGCCATGAAGCCGACATTATGCCGGTGCATCGCATATTGCGCGCCGGGATTGCCGAGGCCGACCCATATCTGCACGGGCGTGAAATCCCCCCAATCCTCAACATCCGGTGCCGAGGCGGGCTGACCCGGCACCTCGACGGTCCGGAGACCGAAGAGGGAACCGAACCAGGAAATTCGCGACAATTACTCGCCGCTCTCTTCGCCCACAGTCGGCACATCGCCTGCGGCAGGGGCTTCCTCGCCCTCGGCGGCCTCTTCCGACTTCAGGCCGGACGGGGCGACGATCGTGGCGATGGTGAAATCGCGATCGGTGATCGCGCTTACCGTGCCCTTGGGCAGGGTGACGGCGCTGATGTGGATCGAATCGCCGATCTCTGTGCCGGTCAGATCGACCACCACCTCATCGGGAATCGACGCCGCGTCGCAGACGAGCTCGAGGTCGTGGCGGACCGTGTTCAACACGCCGCCACGCTTCAGGCCTTTGGACTGCTCCTCGTTCACGAAGCGGATCGGGACCGCGACGGTGACGGTCGCATGCTCGGAGATACGGAGGAAATCGACATGCAGCGGCCGGTCGGTGACCGGATGGAACTGGACGTCCTTCGGCAGCGTCCGCACCGGCTTGCCGCCAGCGTCGATCATCACCACCGAATTCATGAAGTGCCCGGTGTGCAGGGCCTTCATCAGCACCTTCTCCTCGACGTGGATCGAGAGGGGCGCTTCGTTGTTGCCGTATACCACGGCAGGGACGCGGCCTTCGCGACGCAGGACACGGGAGGCTCCCTTGCCAGCCCGTTCGCGCGTCTCGGCCGACAGCGTAAGCTGATCGCTCATTGCATGTCTCCAATATGCGGGTTCAATCACTCCCGCTCACGCCTCCAGGGATGACCATGAACGGGAAGGCGCGGCCTATAGGGGAGGAGGGGGGAAGAGGCAAGTCAAACCGCTGGCAGCTCCGGGAAACCGAGGACGAGGAAGCGGATGAGAAAAGGGCGGCCGATTCTTCACCGACCGCCCTGTCTGGTTCCAGGTGCGATAATTTCGGCGTCTACTGGCTTGGGCGCGCCACCCGCTCGCTGGTGATGCCGCGCGCGGCAAGCATCGTCTGGACGCTGTCGTCGCCCGCCAGGTGGCCCGCGCCGACGGCGAGGAACACAGTGCCGGGGCGCTCCATTCGCTCCGCGATCCAGTTCGTCCAGTTGGCGTTGCGCTCGGTGAAAAGGATGCGGTGCAGATCGGGATCGTCGGACCCGATTTGATTGATCATTTCGACCAGCCGGTCCACGTCGCCGGCCGACCAGGCGGCGAGCATCGGCGCGAGCATCTGCGGGAGCTCGTCGAGATTGTCGAGCGCCTGTTGCAGCATGGCGAGCTGCTGTTCGGCGGGAAGGCCATCGAACAGCGACATCTGGAATTCCATCGTCTCCAACGCGCCGATCGGCATGTCCTGTTCGCGCGCGGCAGCCGAAAGTATCTTCTCGGCGCCCTGCTCCGCATTGATGCCGAGCTGCTGCGCGGCCACGGTGGCCAAGGTCATCGAGACGAACCACGGCTTGAAGCGTTCGAACGCGGCGGCGGGAGCCCCGAGCGGCGCAAGCGCGCGTTCCAGCGCCGCATTTTGCTCTGCCGTCAGCTGTTCGGACAAAGGCGG
Source organism: uncultured Sphingosinicella sp. (assembly GCA_964438875.1). Classification (GTDB taxonomy): domain Bacteria; phylum Pseudomonadota; class Alphaproteobacteria; order Sphingomonadales; family Sphingomonadaceae; genus Allosphingosinicella. The sequence goes on from CAYTMM010000008.1 coordinate 36,662, forward strand.
ACCGTCTGTCGAGAGAGCATGGCGCAGAATCAGCGGCTGCAGCTCCGCCGGATTGTCCGGGATGATCGCCTCGATCACCAGCTCGTCCGATGCATCGAAGGCGGCGCGGATCTCGTCGTTGAACCAAGGGCGGCCGTCGAGCAGATGGAAGGTGCCGAACAGATAGATGGTCGTGTCGTCGTCGCGAATCACCCAAAGCGCCGGATTGGCATCGGGCAGGGCTTCGGCAACCGGCGCAAGAGCCGGGGCGGGCTGGGCCTGGGCGAAAGCGGGCAGCGGGCTGAAGGCGATCAGACCGGCGGTGAGCGTGGTCAGAAGGCGGCGCATAACGAAATCTCCTACGTGAAAGCGGGGCGGTGCGGCGGACGTCAGCGATATTTGATGATGAGCCAGGCGACGCCGGCGACAACGATGGTCAGCATGTAGAGGATCATCCCATCCGGCGCGGGCGCGAGGCCGCCGCGCCAGAGCAGCCACCAGACCGGCGCGGCGATCCAGAAGGCGTAGAGGGCGAGCAGCGCGCCGATGCGATAGGCATTCGCTTCCTGCTCGTCGGCGATCCGGGTGTGCCAGTAATAACACAGGACTGGCAGCGGTACGGCGATGAAGAAAGCCAGAGGAAGGGCGATGCCCACCGGCAACGGCGCGTTGGAGAATATGCCTTCCGGCATCGGCCCGGCGATGGCGAGCACCAAGCCGATGCCCATGCCGAGCGCGATGTACAGGACTATCATGATCCGGCCGCGCCGTTCCCGTGACGTCGGTGTTCCGGCCGCGCGATTGAACGATCGGGCGGTGCGCAGGACACCCCACAAAGCGAGCGTGACGAACAGCGCCGCGGCGGCGAGCAGGCCAATTGCGCGCAGGCCAAGGCCATCGCCGCGCTCGATCGTGCCCATCACGATGCCGACGATCACGCCGGCGCTGAAAATGGCGCACAGGCTCGCCATCACGATCAGCAGGATACGGCCGATCTGGCCGCCGATGCGGGGCGCGTCGTCATCCATCGCCATGCTCTCCAGAGCCGTCATCGAAAATCTCCTCGATGGCGAGATCGAACAACCGGCCGATCCGGAACGCGAGCGGGAGAGAGGGATCATATTTCCCGGTCTCGATCGCATTCACCGCCTGGCGCGAGACGTCGAGCCGCTCGGCGAGGTCCGCCTGGCTCCAGCTCCTCTCGGCGCGCAAGACTTTCAGCCGGTTCTTCATCTCATCCGAATATGTCATCACTACCTGACATCATGTCAGGCAAACATGACTATGCGATTCGCAAGGAGATGTCAATAAAACCTGACATTTTGCAATGGAGAGGTGACTTTTAGTCCACGCGGGTCACCGCGAATCCGCGCGCTTCGAGCATCGCCTGCACCGAATCCTCTCCGGCGAGATGCCCCGCGCCCACCGCGAACAGCACGGTTCCGGGCCGTTCCAGCCGGTCGATCAGCCAATCGGTCCAGGCCGCGTTGCGACGGGTGAGCAGCACGTCGTAGAGATCCGGGTTCATCGACAGCATTTCCTCGGCAATGGAATCGACATCGCCCGATACCCAGCCGCTTTCGTTGGGATCGAACGGCGCACCTTCGCCGCTCGCATGGGCATCGACCATTTCCTCCAGCATCTGGCGCTGGGCCGTGAACGACATTGAGCTGAAGAAGCCAAGCTGCTGCGCCACCGTTTCCACGCCGGAAATCGGCTTGCGTTGCTCCCGAAACGCAGCGGTCAGCACCTCTTCGGCGCCGGACATATTGCCAGCCGCTTCTTCCCCATATTCCGGCCCATTGACGAGCTGGGCGACCGATATCGTCATCGTCGCGGCCCAGGTCTCCATCTGATCCAGCATGGCCGATTCCAGGCCGCTGTCCGCTACCATCGCGCGCAGCGCCGCACGGCGATCGGGCGATACCCGCCATTCCAGCGGTACCGTCTTGCCGAGCCGCATCGTGGACAGATCCGACGGATCGATATTGTCCGCCTCATCGGCCGCGATTTCCAGCACCAGCTCGTCCGCTTCGTCGATCACCCGGTCGAGCGCGGCCGAGCGCCATTGCAAGGCGGGCGGCAGGATATGGACGGTGCCGAACAGATAGATTTTCGTGTCGCCCCGGCTGAGCAACCAGATGGCGGGGCGGGGCGCCGGGGTGGCGGCCTGCGTCGATGCCGTCGATCCGGGCCGCGCGGGCGTCTCCTGCGCCAGCGCCGGAGCGGCCTGGAAGCACCAGGCGAGGATCATGGCGAACGCTCCGGTCATCCTTGCCCAGATCGAACTCTTGCGCATTGTGCGTCCTACCTTCCTTGACCCTTGCTTACCCATGCGCCAAAGCGGCGCCACTTCTTCCTTGTTGCACCCGCGAAGGCGAAAGACCGGGCCTCATGGCATTGTCCTTCCAGCAGCTCATCCTGACGCTCCATAACTATTGGAGCGATCGCGGCTGCGTGATCCTCCAGCCCTATGACATGGAGATGGGCGCGGGGACTTTCCACCCGGCGACGACCTTGCGCGCACTCGGTCCCGATCCGTGGAACGCCGCCTTCGTCCAGCCCTGCCGCCGACCGACGGACGGCCGCTATGGCGAGAATCCGAACCGACTCCAGCATTATTACCAATATCAGGTGATCCTGAAACCCAGCCCGCCGGACCTCCAGGAGCTGTATCTGGGCAGCCTTGCCGCGATCGGCATCGATTTCACGAAGCACGACATCCGCTTCGTCGAGGACGATTGGGAGAGCCCGACGCTCGGCGCCTGGGGGCTGGGCTGGGAAGTCTGGTGCGACGGCATGGAGGTAACGCAGTTCACCTATTTTCAGCAGATGGGCGGATTCGACTGCAAGCCGGTGGCGGGAGAGCTGACCTACGGGCTTGAACGGCTGGCCATGTACATTCAGGACAAGGACAGCGTTTACGATCTCGCCTTCAACGACGCGGTCGGCGATCGTCCCGCCGTCACTTATGGCGACGTGTTCCATGAGAACGAGGTGCAGATGAGCACCTGGAACTTCGAGATCGCGGATACCGAGCGATTGTTCGATGCCTTCCGCAAGGCGACGGCCGAGTGCGAACTGTGCCTGGAGAAGAAGCTGCCCATCCCGGCCTACGAGCAGGCGATCAAGGCGAGCCACGTCTTCAACCTGCTTCAGGCGCGGGGCGTGATCTCGGTCGCCGAGCGGCAGGCCTATATCGGCCGCGTCCGCGATCTGGCCAAAGGCAGCTGCCAGGCCTGGATGGAGCATAATGGGTGGACGGCGTGAGCGATTTCCTGCTTGAGCTCCTGTCCGAGGAAATCCCCGCGCGGATGCAGGACAAAGCGCGCGCCGATCTGGCGCGGCTGTTTGCGGCGGAGCTGGAGAAGGCCGGGCTGAAGGCGGGCGAAATCGTCACTTATGCGACGCCGCGGCGCCTCGCCCTGATCGCGCCCGATCTGCCGGCCGAGACGAAGGCCGTGTCGGAGGAACTGAAGGGCCCGCGCGTCGGTGCGCCGCCGCAGGCGCTGGAGGGTTTCCTGCGCAAGACAGGGCTGGCGCAGGACCAACTCGTCGAGCGCGACGGCGTGCTGTTCGCGGTGATCGAGAAGCCGGGGCGGGCCACGGCTGCCGTGCTGGCCGACGCGATTCCTGCCATCGTTCGCGCTTTCCCATGGCCCAAATCGATGCGCTGGGGAGCGGACTCGCTGTCCACGGAGAGTCTGCGCTGGGTGCGTCCGTTGCAGGGCATCGTTGCATTGTTCGATGGCGATGTCGTCGATTTCGAAATTGCCGGCATCCGCTCCGGTGCCGCCACGCGCGGCCACCGTTTCCACCATTCCGGCCAGATCACGATCGATGGCGTGGACGATTATGTCGAGAAGCTGCGCGCGGCTTACGTGATCGTCGATCAGGATGAGCGTCGGGAACTGATCCGCGCGGGGGCCGCGCGCGTGGCAGGTCACGCGGAGGTTTTCCCCGACGAGGGACTCGTCATAGAGAATTCCGGTCTCACCGAATTGCCAGTTCCTCTGCTGGGCAATTTTGACCCGGCATTTCTGGAGGTGCCCCCCGAGGTCATCCAGCTCACGTTGCGAACGAACCAGAAATATTTCGTCTGCGGCAAAGACGACGAGCTGTGGTCGCGCTTCGTGTTCGTCTCGAATGTCGAATCGAGTGATCCCTCTGCCATTGTTGCGGGGAACGAGAAGGTCATTGCCGCTCGCCTCGCCGACGCGCGATTCTTCTGGGAGCAGGACGTCAAGGTGCCACTGGTCGATCAGGCAGCGAAGCTGGGCGGCATAGTTTTCCACGAAAAGCTGGGCACGATCGCGGACAAGGCGCTGCGGCTGGAGAAGCTCGCCGGCTGGCTGATCGCCAAGGGCCTGCTGCACACGCCCAATGGCGATCGCGCGGCGCTTGTTGCGGACACGCAGATCGCCGCGCGCCTCGCCAAGGCCGATCTCGTCACCGGGCTGGTCGGTGAGTTCCCGGAATTGCAGGGCGTGATCGGCGGCCATCTCGCCCGCGCCCAGGGGCAGAGCGAAGCAATCGCCGATGCGGTACGCGATCATTACAAGCCGGTCGGGCAGGGCGACGTCATCCCGGCCGCGCCGGTGACGCTCGCCGTCGCGCTGGCCGACAAGATCGACAATCTCGTCAGCTTCTTCTCGATCGGCGAGAAGCCGACCGGATCGCGCGATCCTTTCGCGCTGCGCCGTGCGGCATTGGGTGTTTTGCAGATCGTCACCGCACACGGAATCCGCATGCCGATGCGCGCCGTTCTGGTCGAGGCGGCGGTGCTGGCCAAGCTATCTGCGATGGGTGCGCTGCCCACCGCCACCTTCCCCGACCTGTGGGTGGACGATGACGGCGATCACGAAATCACCGCCGAGGTCGGCTCCTTCACCTATCGCTGTTGCGGCAAGGTGGTGGTGCGTTGGGACGCGGCGGCGACGCCGAAGCTGGAGCGCGGCAAGTTCGTCGAGGAAGCCAATGATCTCGCGGACGAATTGTTCGCCTTCCTCGCCGATCGCCTGAAGGTGCAGCAGCGTGAGGCGGGCGTGCAGCACGACCTGATCGACGCGGTGTTCGCCATCGGCGGCGAACAGGACTTTGTGCGCTTGCTGGATCGGGTGCGCGCGCTTCAGGCGTTCGTGGCGACCGAGGACGGCGCCAATCTGCTCGCCGGCTACAAGCGCGCCGCCAACATTCTGAAGAAGGAAGGCTGGAATGGCGGGCGTCGCCAGAATTTCTTCGGCTACACGCCGGAAAAGGACGAGGACGCGCTGGACAGCGCGCTCGACGCGGCCGAGCCGGCGGCGGCCGATGCGCTGAAGCGCGAGGATTATCAGGGAGCGATGAAGGTGCTGGCGGCGCTTCGCGCGCCCGTCGATGCCTTTTTCGACACCGTCACCGTGAACGATGCAGATCCCCAGAAGCGGGAGACGCGGTTGATCCTGCTGTCGCGGCTCCGCCACGCGGTCGACGCTGTCGCCGATTTCTCGAGAATCGAGGGCTGACCGGCACATTCTGCCGAAAGCTTGAAACCGATTTGGTAATAGAAGGCATGTCTAGATGAGCCAATATGTCTATCGCTTTGGCGGCGGTGTTTCGGACGGCAAGGCTGGGGACAAGGCGCTGCTTGGTGGCAAGGGCGCGAACCTGGCCGAAATGGCCTCGATCGGCCTGCCCGTGCCACCGGGCTTTACCGTCTCGACGGAGATGTGCGACCGCTATTATGCGGAAGGCGAGCGGATTCCGGACGATGTGCGCGCCGAGATTGCCGGCGGCATTGGCCATATCGAGCAGGTGACGGGCAAGAGGTTCGGCGATCCGGCCGATCCGCTGCTCGTCTCTGTCCGCTCCGGCGCGCGCGTGTCGATGCCGGGCATGATGGATACCGTGCTCAATCTCGGCCTCAATGACGAGACGGTGGCGGGCCTCGCCGCCGCGTCGGGCGACTCGCGTTTCGCGTGGGACAGCTATCGTCGCTTCGTCCATATGTACGCCAATGTCGTGATGGGCGTGCCGCACGACATGTTCGAGGAAGCGCTGGAGATCGCCAAGGAGGACAAGGGTGTCCATCTCGACACCGATCTGGGTGCCGACGACTGGGAAAAGCTGGTCGCGCGCTACAAGGAGATCGTCGATGAAGAGCTGGGTCGGCCCTTCCCGAGCGATCCCAACGATCAGCTCTGGGGCGCGGTCGGCGCGGTGTTCGGTTCCTGGCAGGCGGAGCGGGCGAAGGTCTACCGCCGGCTGCACGACATCCCGAACGACTGGGGCACGGCGGTCAACGTCCAGGCGATGGTGTTCGGCAATATGGGTGAGACCAGCGCCACCGGCGTCGCCTTCACCCGCGATCCGTCCACCGGCGAGCGGGCCTATTATGGCGAATATCTGATCAATGCCCAAGGCGAGGACGTCGTCGCCGGCATCCGCACGCCGCAATATCTGACGCTGGCGGCACGTGAGAAAGCCGGGGCCAAGGCGCCGTCGATGGAAGAGACGATGCCAGAGGTGTACGGCCAGCTTGCCGAAGTGTTCGACACGCTCGAGCGCCATTATCGCGAGATGCAGGACATCGAATTCACCGTCGAGCGCGGCAAGCTGTGGATGCTCCAGACCCGGTCCGGCAAGCGCACCGCAAAGGCTGCGCTCAAGATCGCGGTCGAAATGGCGGGCGAAGGCCTGATTTCCGAGCAGGAGGCGGTGCTGCGGGTTGACCCGGCAGCGCTGGATCAGTTGCTCCACCCGACGCTCGATCCCGATGCGCCGCGCGAAGTGATCGCCAAGGGACTGCCCGCCTCGCCGGGCGCGGCCTGCGGCAAGGCGGTGTTCGACGCTGACACCGCCGAGAAATGGGCCGAAGCGGGCGAGAAGGTGATCCTGATCCGTGTGGAAACCTCGCCGGAGGATATTCACGGCATGCACGCGGCGCAGGGCATCCTGACAGCGCGCGGTGGCATGACCAGCCACGCCGCCGTGGTGGCGCGCGGCATGGGTCGCCCCTGCGTCTCCGGCGCGGGCGGCCTCGCGATCGATTACAAGACGAAGCAGATGCGCGTCGCCTTGCGCGAGGTTCGGGAGGGCGAAATCGTCACCCTCGACGGTTCGACCGGCGAGGTGATGCTCGGCGAGGTGCCGACGGTGCAGCCCGAGCTGTCCGGCGATTTCGGCACGCTGATGGCCTGGGCCGATTCCAAGCGGCGCCTCAACGTGCGGACCAACGCCGAAACGCCGGCGGATTGCCGCGCCGCCCGCGAATTCGGCGCGGAAGGCGTCGGCCTGTGCCGCACCGAGCATATGTTCTTCGATGCGGAGCGGATCGCCAATGTCCGCCAGATGATCTTGGCCGACAGCGAAGCCGGGCGCCGTGCCGCGCTCGACAAGCTGCTTCCCGCCCAGCGCGGCGATTTCGAGGAGATTTTCCGGGTGATGGCGGGCTTGCCCGTCACCATTCGCCTGCTTGATCCGCCGCTGCACGAATTCCTGCCGCATGAGGAGGAGGAGTTCGCCGAGGTCGCCCGCGCTTCCGGCCTCGATATCGCGACGCTGCGTCGTCGTGCCGGTGAGCTTGCGGAGAGCAACCCGATGCTCGGCCATCGCGGCTGCCGGCTCGGCATCACCTATCCGGAAATCTACGAGATGCAGGCCCGCGCTATCTTCGAGGCCGCCGTCGCGGTGGCCGGGGAGGGCGACGAGGCGCCGATCCCCGAGGTGATGGTGCCGCTCGTCGCCACGAAGGCGGAGCTGGCGATCATCAAGGCGCTGATCGACAGGACCGCTGAGGCGGTGTTCGCTGAAGCGGGCAGGCGCGTGGATTATCTGGTCGGCACGATGATCGAGCTGCCCCGCGCCGCCTTGCGCGCCGGGGAGATCGCCGGGGAGGCGGAGTTCTTCAGCTTCGGCACCAACGATCTGACGCAAACCGCTTTGGGCGTCAGCCGCGACGATGCCGGCCGCTTCCTCACGCATTATGTCGACAAAGGTATCTTCGCGCGCGACCCCTTCGTCAGCATCGACGTTGAGGGCGTCGGCGAACTCATCTCAATCGCGGCCAAACGGGGCAGAGCGACCCGGCCGGACATCAAGCTCGGCATTTGCGGCGAGCATGGCGGCGATCCGGCCAGCATCGCCTTCTGCGAAGCGACGGGTCTGGATTACGTCTCCGCCTCGCCCTACCGCGTGCCCATCGCCCGCCTTGCGGCGGCGCAGGCGGCGCTCAGAAAGGGCTAGAGCGGGGGATTGTCCCGACGCCGGCGGGCCTCGACCTCGTCGGCGCGCGCTTCGGCGGCGTCGCGCTCCGCTTCGGCCTCCAGGCGCCGTCGCTCCTCGTCCTTGGCGGCGGCGTGGCGCAGGGAATCCTTCTCGTCCGCCGCACGCCGAAGCTCCGCATTTTCGGTCTCGATTTCCTCACGTCGAGCCGCCTCCTCGCGGTAGCGCCGCTTCCATTTGGGGCTGGCGAGGAAGGCCATGCCGAGGAACAGGCCGAGCAGGAAGACGAGCAGCAGCACCAGCCACTGATCGGGGGTGAATGTGGTCATCGCGGTGGCTCCGTCGATCGTTACGCACGATCAACGGGGCACAGCGCGTGTTGGTTCCTAGCCGGAGAGCAGCGCGTCGTTGATCGAGCAGGCCGCCGGGCCGAGGATGACGATGAACAGCACCGGCAGGATGAACAGGATCAACGGTACGGTCATGATCGCCGGCAGCCGCGCGGCCTTCTCCTCGGCACGCATCATCCGCTCGTTGCGGAATTCAGCGGAAAGCACGCGCAGCGCGCTGGCGAGCGGCGTGCCGTATTTCTCGGTCTGGATCATCGTCGTAACGACGCCCCGGATCGAATCGAGATCGATGCGCGCGGCCAGATTCTCGAAGGCCAGGCGGCGTTCGGTGAGGAAGCCCAGCTCGATCGAAGTCAGTGCGAACTCGTCGCCGAGCTCCGGATAGGCCTTGCCCAGCTCGCGCGCGACGCGGCCGAACGAGGCGTCCACGGTCAGGCCGGCTTCGGCGCAGATGACCAGCAGGTCGAGCGCGTCGGGGAGCCCCTTGCGAATCGCGTGGGTGCGTTTGTCGACCTTGTTCTTGATGTAAAGATCGGGTGCCTTGTAGGCGAGCAACAGCGTGCCGGCGACCAGTCCGTATTTCTTCAGCGGGCCCCATTCGGGGAACCAGTCGAGCACATAGACGCCGACGATGACGATGGCACCGAACACGATCGGCAACACCAGCCGGCCGAAGATCACGACGAAGGCGAGATCCTTTGAACGGATGCCGGCTTGCATCAACAGACGCTGCGCCTTCAGCACCTGTTCTTCCTGGAGCACCTGCAGCGAAGACAGGAAGGACCGGACCTTGTCCGCCGTTTCGTTGCGGTTGCTGATGTTCTTGCGACGCTTCGAGGTGGAGGCGACGATGCCGGCCTTGAGTTGTTCGCGCCGTTCATTCAACGCGCGCACCCGTTTTGCCATCGGATCACGCACCGTCGTGGCGGTGTAGATGGCGACGAGGACAAAGAAGGTCGCCACGGCGGCGAGTCCGCTCGCCACCATGATGACGTCGATCCCCATGATCGTCGGGCCGGTCGCAGGTGTCATGATCTTCGTCCGCCCCTCAAATCTCAAAGTTGATCATCTTGGCCATGATGAACGCGCCGATGCTCATCCACACCATGCCACCCGCGCCGGCGATCATGAGGCGCGGATCGACGAAGAAATTCTGCATGTAGCTGCCATTGATAAACCAGATCAGCCCGAACACGATGAACGGCAGCGCGCCGATAATGTAGGCCGATGCCTTGGATTCCGACGACATGGCGCGAATCTTCAGCTTCATCGCTGCGCGCTTCCTGAGCACGTCGGCGAGGTTCGACAGCGTCTCGGCGAGATTGCCACCGGTTTCACGCTGAATTTGCAGCGAGATGACGAAGAACTGGAATTCAGGCGTGCCGAGCCGGTCGGCCGTCTCTTGGAGGGAGGCCTCCATCGTCCGCCCGATCTTCATTTTGTCGGCAACGGTGCGGAACTCGATTCCGACAGGGTCGGGCAACTCGTTACCGACAATGCCGACCGTCTCGGAAATGGGCAGGCCCGAACGTAGGCCGCGCACCATCAGCTCGATCGCGTCGGGGAAGTTGTTCGTGAACTGCGCGACCCGTCGCTTGATGAGAAAGCCGACAACGACGTGCGGCAGACCAATACCGACGAGCATGGCGACCGGCAGCGACATCAAAACCGGAAATCCGCGCAACAGAAGGAACAGCAGCACGGCGAGAGCGAGACCGGCCGAAGCCATCACATATTGGGCCAGCGTCCACGGCCGCCCGGTCTGTTCCAGCCTGAGCCGCAGCAGCGCGGGGTTGGGGATGAAACGCTGGGCGAGGCTTTCGACCTTGTTCTGGCGCGCAGCGAAAATGCGCTTCATTTGTGCCTGGGCGGCAACCTCGGACGATCTGGAATGCCGCTCGCGCACACTTTCGAGTCGTTTGGCCTGAGCGCGCGCAACCGACGGCCCGGAAAAGGCCGCGACCAGCATGAGCAGCGTCACCGCCGCGCCACCAAGCAGGATAAGCATCGAGAAACTTGGCATCATGCCTCCTCGCGTGCCGTGTCGCCCGCAGTCATTAAGCGGCCTCGGCGTTCCGCGGCTTTTTCGCCATCAGCGCCTTGAAATTTCCGAGCTTGTTCAGCAGCGAGCCTCCGCTCGTCTCACCCGACGCCTCCTCGCCCCCCGCCTGTTCGAGCGTGAGGGTAAGAATCTGGTTGAGCGGCTGCGACAGTTTCGACGCATTGGTCGCCTTGGCGAGCGGCTGGCCCAGTTTGGCCGCTTGCATCGCCGCCTTGGGATCGAACGGGATGACTACGTCTACCTTGCGCTCGATCGAATGCTCGAAATCCTTGCGGGTCACTTCCTGGCCCGAAGGCAGCGCCTTGTTGGCGACGACGATCACTTTCGCCTGCGGCGCGTTTGTTTTCAGCCAGGACAGGATGCGGATCGCATCGCGGGTGGCGGCAAGGGTAAATTCGACCACCAGTACCACCGCTTGCACATCATTGAGCAGATGCGGGAACTGGACCAGCATGGCACGCGGCATGTCGATCACCGTGCCCTCAAAGGCGTGGCGGATCTCTTCCTCCAGCTGGAAGAAGGCCGACCCGTCGCTCAGCATCGACTGGTTGATCGGTGCCTCGGCGGAAAGCACGCAGAGCTTGTCGTTGGCGCGCACCATCGCGCGTTCGATGAACAGGCCGTCGATGCGGCTCGGATTCTCGATCGCGTCGGTCAGGCCGCGACCCGGCTCCAGATCGAGGCCGAGCGCACCGGTGCCGAAATGCAGGTCGAGATCAAGCAGGGCGGTCGAGCGGCCGGCCTTGTCGCCCATCAGCCAGGCGAGCGAAGACGCGATAGTCGACGCGCCGACGCCGCCGCGGGTGCCGACGACGGCGGCCATCACGTTCGGCTTCTCGCTCGCCGCCTCGTTGAGGCGGGGGCCGGAGATGGTGAGCTGGGCGTTGGCGAAGGCATCGCGGAGCTGATCGCCCGAAAAGGGCTTCAGCAGATAGTCCTGGATGCCGCTGGCGACCAAATCGCGATAGAGGCGCACGTCGTTCACCTGGCCGGCGGCGATGACCACCGTGCCCGGCTCGCACACTTCGGCGAGCGCGTTGATGTCGGCCAGCGGATCGCCGCTTTCCGAAAGGTCCACGAACAGGATGCTCGGGCTGGCCGACACCGACAGGGTCTGCACGGCGTTGCGCAGCCCGCCCTTGTTGACCTTCTCCGGCGACCAGCCATGCTCGACGGCGACCGGACGGATCAAATCGGCGGTGGCCTCGTCACAGACGAAGGCGGTGAAGGGATCGCGAAGCGACGCCGCGCGAGAAGCGTTGAAGGGCGCGTTCATTTACTGGCTCCCACCCGACGTTGTGGAGGTTTGCTGGAGGCCCTGCGTGCCGGTCGGCTGACCTTCGCGATAGACGCGAATGGCGCGCGAGGCAGTGCGGCCTGTGCCGTTGGCGGTGGCGTCGCGGCCGGCCACCAGATCGTCCGGATTGGCGATCATCGCCGCGAGGTTCGAATTGATCGCGCAGCCGAAATTGCTCGATGTTCCTTGCGGCGACAGGATGCCATTGCCTTCCACATCCCAGTTCGGGCAGTCTGGTACGCTGGCGGTAGCGCGGCTCGTGACGATGCGGATCGATCCGGTCGGGACCGGACCGGTAGTCACGGGTGCGCCGTCGGCGAGAAGCAGGCCATAGCGCGCTGCGACCCGGGCCACGTCGGCGCGCGCGCCCGGCGCCGGATAGCCGGTTCCCTGGTCGATCGCGATCGTGTCGCCGTAGCGCAGGCCGATCGACTGGAACCAGCCGTCGATCCGGTCGAGTTCGGCGGCGGGCACGCCGTTACCGGCGGTCGCAACGTCGAGCACGAAATCGGTGCGCTGCACGACCGGTTGATGGACCGAATAGATGGTCGGATTGTTCGTCGCCGAAAGCGGGCCGGTGGTCGGCGCGCAGGCGGTTGCGCCCAACCCGAGCAAGGCGGCGGCGGCAAAGGTCGTGGTGCGGGACATGATCGTTACGTCCTTTCGAGCGCGGGCGGTCATCAGAAGTCGAAGCCAGGCTGGGCCGCGGGGGCGGAAGCGGCAGCGACCTGCTGGGAGGGCTGGGCGGGTGCGGCGCTTCCGGTCACCACGCCGTCCATGCCGGGCGTCACGGTGCGGGGCTGGGCGGCCTGCGGTTCGGGCCGCTGCTCGCCCGAACGGCCGTCATGCTCCTGCCCTAGCAGCACGCGCTGGGGATCGTTGGCCGAACGATAACCGTCCGTCGGCAACGCGATCTGGTTCGGGTTCGAAACCGGGCGCACCAGATAGGGCGTGACGATGATGACCAGCTCGGTCTCCGCGCGGCGGAACCGGTTCGACCGGAACAGCGCACCTATGATCGGCAGATTGCCGAGACCCGGAGCGCGGTCGATCGTATTCGAGTTCACGTTGCGCAGCAGGCCGCCAATCATGAAGCTCTGGCCGGAGCCGAGCTCGACGGTCGTCTCTGCACGGCGTGTGGTGAGCGCCGGCACGTCGAACCCATTGAAGCGAATGCTCCCTTCGGTTGTCAGCTCCGACACTTCAGGGCGTACGCGCATCGAGATGCGGCCATCCTCGAGCACGGTCGGCGTAAAGGCCAGGCCGACGCCATATTGCTTGTACTCGATCGTCACCGAGCCGAGCGACTGGGAGATCGGGATCGGGAACTCACCGCCGGCGAGGAAGCTCGCCGTCTCGCCCGAAAGCGCGGTGAGCGTCGGCTGGGCGAGCGTTGTCGCCATGCCGTTATTCTCGGCAAGTTCGAGCGAGGCTAGCAGGTTGAGGCCCAGCAGACGTCCGGCGAAACCGAGCGTTGTACCCGGTCCGTCGGTCCGGGTGAACTCATAGGATGCGCCGCCGCCGGGAAGGGCAGTGATCGTGCCGGGGGAAGCGCCCTGGCCGATGCCGAACAGGAAACCGCCCGTCTGATCGAGAGAATTCAGGTTTACACCGACTTCGCGGGTGAACGAGCGATTCACCTCGGCGATACGCACCTGCAGCATCACCTGCTGCGGCGTCGCGGTGCGCAGCCGGCTGATCACCTGGGTGGATTCGCCGACGAACGTCTGGACGAGCCGCTCGGCTTCGGCCGCGTCGTCGGGCTGCGCGACGGTGCCCGTCAGCAGGACCATGCCCGACAAGGTCGTCGCCTGGATATCGGCATCTGGCATGGCGAGCTGGATCAGTTCGTCCACCGAGCCGAGATTCTGGCCGACCCGGACATTGGCCGAATAGACCACCCGCCCGGCGCGATCCGTTGCATAGACGGTCGTGGTGCCCGCCGTCTTGCCGAAGATGTAGATCTGGCTGGGCGAGCGTACCTGCACGTCGGCGATCGCGTCGTTGGCGACGAACAGATCGGTCATCGTGCCATTAAGGCGGACCAGCCGCCCGGCGCCGACGGACAGGGTCACGTCGTTGGCGGGGGCAACGGCGTTGGCGGGCTGCGCATGCGCCGGCAGGGGCATGGCGGCCGCAAGACCCGCCGCCAGAGCGGTGGCCAGCGCCATACCGAGCCTGTTGCGCTTGATCGCGTTGATCGTCGTCATCTTATCGTGCTCCCACCGGAACGAGCGTGACATTGTTGCCGCGGGCGACCCGGACGACGGGACCCGTGGCGCGGGGGTCGACACCCGCAGACGAAGGGGCACCATCGGCCGCGCCGCTATTGTTTTCGTCGCGTGACCGGGCGGGGACGCTGCCGCGCTGGAAGCGCGATACGTCGGAGCCCACGGTATAGGTTCCATTGGTGTCGATTGGACGGTTGGCGATGGCGAGCAGCATGCGCCGCTCCGCGCGTGGATCGTCGCTTTCCGGCACCTGGACCTCGCCGGACGCGATGGCGCGCTCCAGTTCGGCCGTATTGTCGGCAAGGCTGCGCAGCGACAGCGAAAGCTGACCGATGGTCTGCGCGACCGCGATCTTCTCCGCGATCCGCGGTGTCGCCTCGAACGTGACGGTTGAGGTGTTCTCGACAACCTGGTTGCCCTCCTCGTCGCGTGCGTTGATGCGCTGGTCGACGGCGAGGACGCGGATGTTGCGGATGACCGTCTCCGACACGCGCAGCGGCGGGCCTTCCCCCGTGACTTCCTGGGTCAACACAAGGTCGACCCGGTCGCCCGGAAAGACAAAGCCGGCGACGCCGCTGGTTGACGACACGCCGACAGTAACGGCGCGCATGCCCGGACCCAGCGCCGCAGCAAGGAAACCGCGCTCGCCCGGACGGACCAGCGAGCCGTGCGTTACCGGCTGCCCGGCGCTGATCTCGGTGCGCACCACTGTGCCGATTAGTGTCGAAGGATCGGTTTCGCCTTCGCCGCCCCGGATGAAATAGGCGTCCTGCACGAGGCCTTCGGGCCAGGGCTGGTAGCGGAAGGCTTCTGCGTCGATAATGGTTCCCACCGGCAAGGCGCGGGTCGCGACCAGCACCTGCGGCCCGGCGGGTACGGTGGCGGGACCAGCGACGGCCTGGGGCGCGGACGCGCCGGAGAACATGTTCTTGGCCATCACGGCGGTGACGCCGGCGATGAGTAGCGCACCGACCAGCAGCACGATTTTCTTGACGTCCATGGCGGTCTTCGCCTCCCCCACTGGGCACAGATGGAAAAATCAGTGCCTACTCATCATCCAAATTGGTAAAGAAACCGTTCGCTAAGCAGCCAGAGCCCCCCGAAGGCGATCGCGACTCCATAGGGAACCTCGATCGGTTCCTCCCGTCGCGCGAGCCTGCGGCGGACCAGCATCAATGCGGTCAGCGCACCGCCGGCCAGAGACATGATCACGAGCAGGACGATCACGGCCTGCCAGGGCAGCCAGAGAGCCAAAGCGCCGATCATCTTCACATCGCCGCCACCCATCGCGCCGATCGCGAAGGCGGCGGCGAACAGGGCGAAGACGAGCAGGGCGACGCCGACCTGCAGCGCCATGTCCGGCCAGAAAGCGAGACCGCTTACCCACCAGAACGGAATGGCGAGCAGCGCGATCGCGAGATTGAGCCCGTTGGGAATGTTGCGCGACTTGAGGTCGCACCAGGCCGCCGCCAGCAGCAGACCGGCCAGTGCGCTGAGCAGAATCCAGGAGAGTATCGCGTTCATCGCGTTAACCCTCTAGACGGCGTTGCTTTCCAAACCGTAACCGAGGCCGTGATGGTGAGCGGGATCGACATCAGACGGGCGCATCCATCCGACGCGATCTTTTCGGCCTGGCGCGCGCCGGACGGCTGGTCGTTGCGGCGGATGGATTGGTCGCAGCCCGCTGGCGCACCGGTGCGCGGCAGCCTGCTTTTCGCCGGCGGACGCGGCGATTTCATCGAGAAATATCTGGAGAGCCATGCGGACTGGCATACCGCGGGCTGGAACGTCACGACGTTCGACTGGCGCGGACAGGGTGCGTCGCGCGGCGACATCGTCGGCGGCAACCATGCCAGTTTCGATCCGCTGATCGACGATCTTGAGGCGCTGATCGGCGACTGGCGCGCAAGCGCGCCGGGGCCGCATGTCGCGATCGGCCATTCGATGGGTGGACACTTGCTCCTGCGCACGCTGGCCGAGCGTGCGCCGGAACTGGACGCGGCGGTGCTGGTCGCGCCGATGCTGGAGCTGAATGCGAAGCCGATGCCGCCAGGCCTGGCGCCGTGGATCGCGGCCGCGATGTGCCGACTGGGCAGGCGCGATGCCCGCGTCTGGAAAGCACCGCCGCCTGGCGATCGGCGGCAGCGCGCGCTGACCGGGGGATCGCCGGAGCGTTATGCGGACGAAGGCTGGTGGTGGGACCGCGAACCGGGTTTCAATATCGGCCCGCCGAGCTGGGGCTGGCTCGCCGCCGCCTATCGTTCGGCCGCAGAGGCGTTCACGCCAGCGAAGCTGGCCCGAGTCGAGCTGCCGGTGCTGCTGCTCGCCACCGCGACCGATCGGCTGGTCAGCTCCGCCGCGATCGAGCGGGCGGCGGCGCTGTTGCCCAATGCGACCCTTCATATCTATCCGCGTGCCGGCCACGAGATCCTGCGCGAAGCCGATTCGGTCCGTGACGATGTGCTGGCCCGGATCGCGGCCTTTTTCGACGAGCATGCGCGGTGAACCGATACGATGTCGCAATTGTCGGTGCCGGCATGGCGGGCGCGAGTCTTGCCGCCGAGATCGCCGGGCGGGCATCCGTCCTGCTGCTCGAGGCCGAGGAGCGCCCCGGCTATCACAGCACGGGGCGGTCTGCCGCTTTCTGGTCGGAAAGCTATGGCGGGCCGCTGGTCCAGCCGCTGACCACCGCCTCGGGGCCTTTCCTGTCCGATCCGCCGGCGGATTTCGCGGCTGCTTCCTTCCTCACTGTGCGCGGTGCTGTCCATGTTGCGGACAAAGCCGGCGAGAATGCGCTTGATTCGCTGGCGGAAGAATTCGCCGCGTCGGATGTTCCGCTGCGCGGGATGGATCGCGCGGCGCTGGCGGCGGCGATCCCCGACTTGCGTCCTGGATGGGATCGGGGACTGGCCGAGCCGAGCTGCGCCGATATCGACGTTGCCGCGCTGCATCAGGCCTATTTGCGGCGCGCTACTGCGGCGGGCGCACATTTGGCGACGGATGCGCGCCTTGAAGAGGCGGCTTTCGGCAGTATGTGGCGGATCGAGACGAAAGCCGGCATCTTCGCGGCGGATAAGCTGGTCAACGCGGCGGGCGCTTGGGCAGACGATGTGGCGGAGCGGGCAGGTGTTATGCCGATCGGTATCCAGCCTTATCGCCGCACGATCGCGCAGCTGCGAGTCGATCCGCCCGCGCCGGACGATCTGCCGCTCGTCATCGACGCGCTCGGCCGTTTCTACTTCAAGCCGGAGGCGGGCGGTCGGCTGTGGCTCAGCCCGCATGACGAGACGCCGTGCGATCCGGGCGATTGCGCCGCCGAGGAAATCGACGTGGCGGTGGCGATCGACCGGCTGGAGCAGGTGACGGATTGGCGGGTCGAGCGGGTCGAGCGCCGGTGGGCGGGCCTCAGGAGCTTCGCGCCCGACCGGCTGCCGGTCTATGGCTTTGATCCGCGCCAGCCGGCCTTCTTCTGGTGCGCGGGCCAGGGCGGCTTCGGCATCCAGACCGCGCCGGCGGCGGCAAAGCTAGCGGCGGGGCTGTTGCTTGGCGCGGCGCCCGATCCGCTGGCCGCGCATATCGACCCGGCGCCTTATGCGGCGGGGCGCTTCGCCTGATCGAGGGCGGCGGCGCAGGCCAGGGCGTCGGCGCGTTCATTCTCCGGATGGCCGGCATGGGCCTTTACCCAATGCCACTCGACGCGGTGCGGCTCGGCGGCGGCGAGCAGTTCCTGCCACAGGTCGACATTCTTTACCGGCTTGCGATCGGCGGTCTTCCAGCCGTTGCGCCGCCAGCCGTGAATCCATTTGGTGATGCCGTCGCGGACATAGTTGCTGTCGGTGTAAAGCTGGACATGACAGGGGCGTTTCAGCGCCTCGAGCCCGCGGATCGCCGCCATCATCTCCATCCGATTGTTAGTCGTCTCCGGTTCGCCGCCGGACAATTCCTTCTCGCGCGCGCCGGCGCGGATCACGACGCCCCAGCCCCCGGGTCCAGGATTGCCCTTGCAGGCGCCGTCGGTGAAGAGTTCGACCTCGGTCACGGAAGGTGCGTCAGGCCGCCTCGAGCCCGGCAGGGAGCTTGAACACCATCCGTTCCTCGACGCCCTCGACCGGCTCCTCGCTGATCTCGTAGCGTTCGCCGAGTCGATCGACGACTTCACGCACCAGTATTTCGGGCGCGGAGGCGCCGGCGGTGATGCCGAGCGTGCGCACGCCCTCCAGCCAGCCGAAATCGACATCGGCGCCGCGCGCGACGAGCCGCGCCTTCGCGCCTTCGCGTTCCGCGACCTCGACGAGGCGCAGCGAATTGGAGCTGTTCGACGCGCCGATCACCAGCACGGCGTCGCAGCGCGGCGCGATCGCCTTCACCGCCGCCTGCCGGTTCGAGGTGGCGTAACAGATGTCCTCACTGCGCGGCACCTGGATGGCGGGAAAGCGGCGGCGCAGGATATCGACGATCCCGGCCGTGTCGTCGACCGACAGGGTCGTCTGGGTGAGGAAGGCAAGATTGTCGGGATCGGCGATCGCGATATTCTCCGCATCCTCGGCCGATTCGACCAGCGTCATCCGGCCCTCAGGCACCTGGCCGAAAGTACCGATGACCTCGGGATGGCCGGCATGGCCGATGAACAATATGTGGCGGCCGTTGGCGATCAGCCGCTCGGCTTGGCGATGGACCTTGGAGACGAGCGGGCAGGTGGCGTCGAGATAGTTGAGGCCGCGCTCCTCCGCCTTGGCCGGCACCGCCTTGGGGACGCCATGCGCGGAGAAGACGACGGGGACGCCGTCCGGCACCTCGTCCAATTCCGGTACGAAGATCGCGCCCTTCGCCTTCAGCGTCTCGACCACATATTTGTTGTGGACGATTTCGTGGCGGACATAGACCGGCGCGCCATAACGCTCCAGCGCAACCTCGACGATACGAATGGCGCGATCGACGCCGGCGCAAAAGCCGCGCGGCGCCGCGATCAGCAGGGTTAGAGGCGGCTTGGCCTGGGTCACGCCCGGCGCTCTACGCCGAACCGCCCGCCGCGTCCACCAGGAGCCATGCCTTCCGGCCATTGCGGAGATCGAATGCGGCCCGTAAAGCAGACGGGAAAGACCGCCATCTGACGTCCGAGGGTATATTGCGCTTGTTCCATACCAAAGCGGCTGCCGCCGCGCTTATCGCTCTCGGCCTTGCCGGCTGCGCCCGTGAAGGCGACATCTTCCAGACCGGCATCCTGACCAGCTACACGGCCTGCCCGCCGGTCGCGATTCCCGCGCCGACCGGGGACATCACCCTGTTCGATCCGGCCGACAGCCGCGACGCCACCGCGATCGACGTGGTCGCCAATATCACCAATGTTCGCAGCACCTGCGACGAATCGGGCACCCATATCGTCACCACGGCGACCTTCGAGGTCCATGCCCGCCGCCGCGACAATCGCGGCGCGCGCGATGTCTCGCTGCCTTATTTCGCCACCGTCGTGCAGGGAAACAACAATGTCGTCGCCAAGCGCGTGAGCCGTGTCGGCCTGCGTTTCGAGGACGGCCAGTATCGTGCCTCGACGACCGGGCAGACGACATCCCAGGTGTTGCGCTCGGCCGCGACGCTGCCGGAGGACATCCGCCGCGAGATCACCCGCGAGCGCCGCCCCAACGATCCGCGCGCCGCGCTCGACCCGCTCGCCGATCCGGCCGTCCGCGCCGCCGTGGATCGCGCGAAGTTCGAGCTGTTCGTCGGCTTCGAGCTGACCGAGGATCAGCTCCGCTACAACGCGACACGTTAGCTTCGCCTGTGGGGGTGACGTTCGCCAGATTCTCGCGTTGACTCGGGCCATCCGCCCGGCCACAGCAGGGGCGTCCAGGCGACCGAGGCAACGAAGCCGCCGGGGACGCGCGGGAGAGGCTTCGGACCCGTCCGGAGCGCCGAAGGAGCAACCGCCCCGGAATCTCTCAGGCAGAAGGACCGCGCGTTCGGGACACTCTGGAAAGCGGATGCGGGCGGTCGCCCGGCATCCCACCGAAGGGGTAAGTCGGCCCGTCTCAAGGCCGGTGAAAGCTCTCAGGTCACGGTGACAGAGGGGGCATTGGCGGACAGCGCGGGATTCCGCGCGGTTCTGACGATGCCTTTCTGGAGCCGGTGATGAGCGATACCGAAAAGACCCTTCCCCTCGACGACTGGCACCGCGCGCAAGGCGCCCGGATGGTCGGGTTCGCCGGCTATCAGATGCCGATCCAATATGAAGGCATCCTTGCCGAGCATCGCTGGACGCGCGAATCGGCGGGCCTGTTCGACGTGAGCCATATGGGCCAGCTCATCATCGCCGGCGCCGAGGCGGAGCAGGGGCTGGAGGCGCTGCTGCCCACCGATTTTGCGATCCTCAAGGATTCGAAGCCCAAATATTCGCTGCTGCTCAACGACGAGGGCGGCATCATCGACGATCTGATGGTGACGCGGCGCGGCGACCATTTCTATCTGGTCGTCAACGGCGCGACGAAGGACGGCGACATCGCCCATCTCGAGGCGAAGCTGCCGCGCGGCGCGGTGCTCGATCATATGAAGGAGCAGGCGCTGCTCGCGCTGCAGGGGCCGAAGGCGGTGGACGTGATGGCGCGACTGGTGCCTGGCGTCGAGGAACTGACCTTCATGACCGCCGGAAGCTTCGAGCTGCTCGGCGGGCCGGTGTGGATCAGCCGCTCGGGCTATACCGGTGAGGACGGGTTCGAGATTTCGGTGCCGGCGCGCATCGTCGAAGACGTCGCGACGTTGATCGCCGACCAGCCTGAGGTGAAGCCGATCGGGCTCGGCGCGCGCGATTCGCTGCGGCTGGAGGCAGGGTTGCCGCTCTACGGCCACGATCTCGATCACGGGACGACGCCGGTCGAGGCGGACCTGGTTTTCGCCTTGTCCAAGCGCCGGCGCGAGGAAGGGGGGTTTCCCGGCTGGCACCGGATCGCGCAGGAACTGGCTGACGGGCCGGTGCGCAAGCGGGTCGGCCTCGCTGTCGAAGGGCGTCAGCCGGTGCGCGAGGGCGCGCTGGTCGTGGACGGCGAGGGCAACGAAATCGGCAAGGTGACGAGCGGCGGCTTCTCGCCCTCGACCGAGGCGCCGATCGCCATGGCCTATGTGCCCGCCGCCTCGGCCGAGCCGGGAAGCGACATTTTGTTGTCGCAGCGCGGCAAGATTTTTCCGGCGAAGGTCGCGACCATGCCCTTCGTCCCACACCGCTATCACCGCAAGGGAGCGCCGAAATGAGCGTCTATTACACCAAGGAGCATGAATGGGTCGCCGTCGAAGGCGACACTGCCACGGTGGGCATCACCGATTTCGCGCAGGGGCAGCTCGGCGACGTCGTGTTCGTCGAGGTGCCGGAGGCGGGCCGGGCGGTCAGCCGGGGCGGCGACGCGGCCGTGGTCGAATCGGTCAAGGCGGCGAGCGACGTCTATGCGCCTGTCAGCGGCACGGTGACGGAAGGCAATCAGGCGCTGGTCGACGATCCGGCGCTGGTGAACTCCGATCCCGAGGGCGCGGGCTGGTTCTTCAAGCTGACGCTCAGCGACAATCACGAGCTGAGCGAGTTGATGAACGCGGAGCAGTACAAGGATTATTGCGCCAGCCTGTGAGCGCGTGACCGGAGACGAACTGGATGCGTTACCTTCCCCTGTCCGATCATGACCGGCGCGACATGCTGGCGGCGATCGGCGCCAAGTCGATCGACGATCTGTTCGCGGACGTGCCGGAGGCGGCGCGGCTGTCGGGCACGATCCCGGGCCTGCCGGACCATGCCAGCGAGCTGGCGGTTGAGCGGCATATGGGCGCGCTGGCGAAGCAGAATATGGTCGCCGGGGATGTACCCTTCTTCCTCGGGGCGGGGGCCTATCGGCATCATATCCCGGCGAGTGTCGACCATATCATCCAGCGCGGCGAGTTCCTGACCAGCTACACGCCCTATCAGCCGGAGATCGCGCAGGGCACGCTCCAGGCCCTGTTCGAATTCCAGACGCAGGTCGCGCGGCTCTATGGCTGCGAGGTCGCCAACGCCTCGATGTACGACGGATCGACTGCCTGCTGGGAGGCGATCGCGATGGCTGGGCGGGTGACGCGCCGGAAGAAGGCGATCCTGTCGGGCGGGCTGCATCCGCATTATGTCTCGACCGCGAAGACGATGGCGAAGTTTACCGGCGACGTGCTGGAGACCGCGCTGCCGGAGCTTTCGGCGGACACCGATCTCGCCGCTTTGGCGGATGCGATCGACGGCGAGACGAGCGCCGTGGTGGTGCAATATCCCGACATTCTCGGCCGGATCGAGGAACTGTCCGATCTTGCGGCGAAATGCCACGCGGCGGGCGCGCTGCTGATCGCGGTGGTGACGGAGCCGGTGGCGCTCGGGGCGATCAAGAGCCCCGGCGAGATGGGCGCGGACATCGTGGTGGGCGAGGGGCAGTCGATCGGTGTCGGTCTCAATTTCGGTGGGCCTTATGTGGGCCTGTTCGCGACGCGCGAGAAGTTCGTTCGGCAGATGCCGGGGCGTCTGTGTGGCGAGACGGTGGACGCTTCGGGCAAGCGCGGCTTCGTGCTGACCCTTTCCACCCGTGAACAGCATATCCGGCGCGAGAAGGCGACCAGCAACATCTGCACCAATGCAGGCCTGTGCGCGCTGGCCTTCTCCGTCCACATGACCCTGCTCGGCGAGAAGGGGCTGCGGCAATTGGCGGTGGTCAATCATGCCAGCGCGGTCAAGGCGGCCGAGCGGCTGGCCAGGGTGCCGGGCGTAAGCCTGGTCAACGAGACGTACTTCAACGAATTCACGCTGACTTTGCCCAAGGAAGCGCGACCTGTGGTGCGTGCACTGGCGGACAAAAGCGTGCTGGGCGGGGTGTCGCTCGGCCGGCTCTATCCGGGCGAGGCGGCGCTGGCGAACGGGCTGATCGTGGCGGTCACGGAAACGGTGACGGACGCGGATATCGACGCTTTCGCCACCGCGCTGGAAGGAGTGCTGGCATGACGATCAACCAGAGCGGATGGCGGCCCGAAATGGGCGCTGCGTCGAACGACGAGGCGAGCGCGACCTTCACCGGCAACCGGGCGCTGATGCTGGAAGAAGCCTTGCTCTTCGAGATCGGCGATACGCAGACGACCGGCGTGGATTTCGAGACGCCAGTGTCGGGGGCGTCCAGGCTCGGCGGTCTCGCGCGCAACAAGGAGATCGGCCTCGCCGGCCTCACCGAGCCGCAGACGGTCAGGCACTATACCCGCCTCAGCCGACAGAATTACGCGATCGATCTCGGTCTCTTCCCGCTCGGCTCGTGCACGATGAAGCACAATCCGCGCCTCAACGAGAAAGCCGCCCGGATGCCCGGCTTCGCCGATGTCCATCCGCTCCAGCCGGTCGACACGGTACAAGGCGCGCTGGGCGTCATCAACGAGCTGGCCTTCTGGCTGATCGACCTGACCGGCATGCATGGCGTCGCGATGACGCCCAAGGCCGGTGCGCATGGCGAATTGTGCGGGATCCTGTGCATCAAGGCGGCGCTCGAGGCACGCGGCGAGGACCGCAAGGTGATCCTGGTTCCCGAAAGCGCGCACGGCACCAATCCGGCCACCGCCGCCTTCGCCGGCTTCGCGATCGAGAATATTCCGGCCAATGCGGACGGCCGCGTCGATCTCGATGCGCTGAAGGCGCGGCTCGGGCCGGACGTTGCGGGCGTGATGATCACCAACCCGAACACCTGCGGCCTGTTCGAGCGCGACATGAAGGCGATCTCCGACGCGGTCCACGCGGCGGGCGGATACGTCTATTGTGACGGCGCGAACTTCAACGCGATCGTCGGCCGGGTCCGGCCGGGCGATCTCGGCATCGATGCGATGCACATCAACCTGCACAAGACCTTCTCCACCCCGCATGGCGGCGGCGGGCCCGGCGCGGGGCCGGTGGTGCTTTCGGAGGCGCTGGCGCCCTACGGGCCGCTTCCTTTTACAGAGCTTCATGCGGACGGGCACATTACGCTGGTTGAGGAAGAAAGTGTCGGTGACCGTCATCCCGACAGCTTCGGCCGGATGGCGGCATTCAACGGCCAGATGGGCATGTTCACCCGCGCGCTCGCGTACATCCTGAGCCACGGCGCGGACGGGCTGAAGCAGGTCGCCGAGGATGCCGTGCTCAACGCCAATTATGTGCTGCGCAGCCTGGAGGACGTGCTGGACGCGCCGTTCGGCGCTTCGGGACCGTGCATGCATGAGGCCCTGTTCAGCGACAAGGGCTTTGGCGAGGGCCTTTCCACGCTCGATCTCGCCAAGGGGCTGATCGACGAGGGCTTCCACCCGATGACCATGTATTTCCCGCTCGTCGTCCACGGCGCAATGCTGATCGAGCCGACCGAGACGGAGAGCAAGGCGGCGCTCGATCAGTTCATCGGCGCGGTCAGAAGCGTGGCGCAGCGGGCCAAGGCGGGCGATGCGAGCCTGAAGGCCGCGCCGGTCTTCGCGCCGCGCCGCCGGCTCGACGAGACGCAGGCGGCGAGGAAGCCGGTGCTGGTCTACAAGGAACCGGTGCAGGCGCAGGCGGCGGAATAAGCATGGCGCGCGGCTGCGGTTTGTTCCTGATCGGGGCCGTTTCCGCTTATGTCCTTGCGCTGTTCGGCTACATCATCTGGTCCGGCCTTGGCGGTGTCGATCGTGAAGGCGCGCTCGGCATGGGCATCGCTTTCGTCTATGGTCCGGCGCTGGCGCTGATCGGCGGGATCCTCGCTTTGCTGGTGCTGCGCCGGCGGTAGGAGACGTTGCATGCGTGCGTTGATTTTCGCGTTGATCGGCTTCGTCGTGGGTGCCCTCGCGGGCATCATGGCCGCTTTTCTCGCGGTACTGCTTTGGTATGATGTACTGGGCATCGGCGATCATGGCGACGGGCTTTCGGGCTTCGCTTCCTTCATGGCGCTGTCGCTGATCTTCGGCCTTGGCGGCGGCGCGATCGGGGCGTTCCTGATCGGCCGGCGGGCGAATGGCGGTCAACGGAAGCTGCCGGCGCTGCCGTTCATCCTCGCCCTGATTTTCGTGTTGGGGCTGGTCCTACTTTTCCTGCTCGGCGTGATCTGATGGCTGATGGCGATCGCCGGTCCGCGCCACATGTCGCGCGCAATGCCGAGCCGATCGTCGATGTGCTGCGCGATGTCCTGCCGGAGCGCGGGTTGGTGCTGGAGATCGCGAGTGGGACGGGCGAGCATGCGTGCCATTTCGCGCGGGCCTTTCCGGGGCTGCTCTGGCAACCGAGCGATCCGGGGCCGGCGGCCTTGCGCTCGATCGAGGCTTGGCGCGCAGAGGCCGGGCTGTTCAACCTTTTGCCCGCTACGTCCCTCGATGCGCGCGCGGCGGCATGGCCGGTCGAGACGGCCGACGCGATCCTCGCCATAAACATGATACACATCAGCCCATGGACGGCGACGCAAGGGCTGATGCGCGGCGCTGGCCGGCTGCTAACGTCCGGCGCGCCACTCTATCTCTACGGTCCTTACCGGCAGGCGGGAATCGAGACCGCGCCGAGCAATGCGGCATTCGACGATTCGCTGAAAGCGCGCGATCCGGAATGGGGGCTGCGCGATCTTGAAGATGTCGTCGCCGAAGCGGAGCGGAACGGTTTCGCTCTGGAGCGTGTCGTTCCCATGCCGGCGAACAATCTTTCGGTGCTGCTCAGGAAGAGCTGACCGGCGGTTCGAAACGGTATCCCGAAAGGCGCATCATCAGCAGGGTCCAGGCGAGGCCAAAAGCCCACCCGCCGACCAGATCGCTCGGCCAGTGTACGCCCAGCATCACGCGGGTGACGCCGATCGCGAATGTCATCGCCAGGGCGAAGCAGACGGCGATCATCCGGCCTTTGGCAGTGCACGGCAGCAGCAAGGCGAGGGTGAGCCAGACCATGAGCGAATTGGCCGCATGGCCGCTCGGGAAAGAAAGATTGCTGGTCGCGACGAGATGTTCGTTGAAGTCCGGGCGGGCGCGCCCGACCGCGATCTTCTGAAGTTCTACGAGCAGGCGACCCGTGACAGGAATGGCGACGAGCAAAGCCGCCGAATGCCATCCCTTGCGCCAGACCAGCCAGAGAGCGCCAACAAGAGTCGCGGGGAAAAGCAGTGTCGCACCGCCCAGTTCGGTCAGCCAGCGGGCCGCTGGCGTCAGCACCGATTGATCGCCTGCATAACCGAGCAACAGCAGGTCCCGGTCCGCGCCGCTGCCGCCGAGCAGCAGCATCGCACCCCAGACGAGCACCAGTCCGGCAAGGGCGAAGGGCATCAATCGGGCCGGACGGCTCGCCAGGCTGGATCGTCCCCGACGGAGGCGATCGCATTGCCGGTGACACGGCCCTGATAGGTTTGTCGGCCCTCGCCGAGATCGGTGACGAAGCGGATGCGATCGCCTTCGATCCTGCCATGCTCGATACGCGCACCTTCGTCGCCCGCCGTCGCGGTGCCGCCGAAGGTCTGGAAATTCTGGTCGATGTTGAGCGTGGCGGTGCGGCCGTGGGCGGTCACCGTCCAGCCGCCGTCGATCCGCGCCGGCACGATCCACAGATAGACGGTTGCCGTGCCGACCATCTGACGCTGATCGGCGCGCCAGTCGCCCATGTTGAAATCGTGGCTGACGACGCGGGCGCCGGGCCGCATGTCCGCAAGGATGCGGGGACGGAGCTGGCTGTTGATTTCGTTCGACAGATAGAGCGTGAGGACATCGGCGTCCGCGAGCGGCGTTTCGAACAAATCCTGCCGACGGAATTCGACCCGCTCTGCCACGCCCGCTGCGCGGGCATTGTCGTTCGATTCGCGGATACGGGCGGGATCGATGTCCACACCCAGCCCGCGTGCGCCGTGGCTGCGCGCGGCGGCGATCAGGATGCGGCCGTCGCCCGATCCCAGATCGATCACATCATCGCCGGGGCGGACCTGAGCGAGCGCCAGCATCGCATCGACGACCTCGTAATCGGTCACCACATAGGGGACATCCAGATCGGAACGTTCGCGCACGAAACGCGCCGGGTTGAAGTCGGCGGGCGTCTGTTCCGGCGCGGGCGCGGGACGCAGCCAGGCTGCGGCAAGCAAGACCGCAAGCATGACCAGCGCCCCCGCCAGCAGGGCGCGCAGGAACCGGCGTGAACGCATCGGCAATTCTCCTTTCGTCCCTCTTCCCCTGTCCGTCAGCTAATGTCACCACAAGGATCGACAAAAGCCGGAGGACGAAGCGTGCAGGCGGACGAAACATCCGATGAACCGACCGGGTTCCGCGACGACACGCGGCTGACCCCGCTGCATCCGGACCAGATCAAGGTGCTGCGCATCCGGTTCCTCATCGCGGCGCTGGCTCTGCTCGCCCCTGTCGCGCTGCTCGATCTTGCGCCGCTGCGCGAGACCGCGCTGCCTCTCGGGCTCGTACCCGGGATCGCGGCTTCGCTCGCGCTGATCGTGGTGGCCCTCTATCCGGAGCGCCGATATCGGGCTTGGGGCTATCGCGAAGGCGAGGACGAAATCCTGATCCGTTCCGGCCTGCTCAAACGGGTCAAGACCGTCGTGCCATTCGGGCGGGTCCAGCATATCGACATCGCGCAAGGGCTGGTCCAGCGGCGCTATGGCCTTGTCACGCTCATCCTCCACACCGCCGGGACGCGCGGCGCGGCGGTGCCGCTGCCCGGACTCGCTCTGGCTGAGGCGGAGCGGATGCGCGACGCGATCCGCGCCCAGATCCGGCAGGACCTGTTATGAGCGACGGAGGCGCCGGGACTCGACGCCTGCATCCGGCGACGCTTGTCGTCCGCTGGCTCAAAGTCGTGCCGCAGATGCTGGCGGCATTCATCGGCCTTACGGTGGCAATGGCAAAGGAAGGCGCTGGCAGCGTCTTACTGATCGCGGCGCTGTTGCTGCTTACGGGCGCCGCCTTCGTGGCGCTCGCCTGGTGGCGCTTCACCTACCGGGTCGAGGCGAACGAAATCGTGATCGAGCAAGGCGTGCTCCAGCGTCAGCGCCGGGTGATCCCGTTCGATCGGGTGCAGGACATCGCGATCGAGCAGCCTTTGCTCGCACGAATCTTCGGCACGGCCCGGGTGTCGGTGGAGACGGGCGGATCGGACAAGGAGGAAGGCCGGCTCGACATGATCGGACTCGCCGACGCCCGGGCGCTGCGCGATCGGGTTCGGCACGGCAAGGCGGCGATTTCCGTGGCGGTGGACGAGGGCACGGAATTGGGGCTGGCCGCCGAGCCGCTGCTGTTCGCGATGGACGTACCGCGGCTCTTGCTCGCCGGTTTTTTCAATTTCTCGCTGGTCTTTCTCGCGGTGATCGCGGCGGCGGCGCAATATCTCGACCAGTTCGGGCTGGTGGAGTGGAATCAGTGGTTCAACCCGGAACGAGCTGACCAGGCACTGCATATGGCGACGGTCGGAACGGCGGCGACGATCGCGGTCGCCTTGGTCCTCGCCGGCATGATCGCGGGAGTCGTGCGGATGGTCTCGGCCAATTTCGGTTTCCGGTTGACCCGGGCAGAGGCGGGCTTACGGCGCAAGCGCGGGCTGGTGACGTTGACCGATCTGGTCATCCCGCGGCGCCGTACCCAGGTCGCGTTGATCGAAAGCGGGCCGATCGGCCGCCTGTTCGGCTGGCATGCTCTGTCGTTCCAGACGCTGGGCGCGGACCCCAAGGACGGCGGACTTCAGATTGCTGCGCCGTTCGCGCGGATGGAGGAGCTGCTGCCGATCCTGGCCGAAGCGGGCTTTCCCGCCCCGCCGCCCCGGACCGAATTTCACGGCGTGCCGCGCCGGGCGCTGCTGCGCCGGGCAGGTCCGTGGCTTGTATTGGCGGCGATCGCGACCGGGGCGGCCTTCGCGGTGGAGCCGCTCGCAGGACTTGGCGGGGCCCTGCTGCTCGCTCTCGCCATTGCGGCGGTGTTGCGCTGGCGCAAGCATGGCCATAAGCTCGACGATCGCGCCCTGTTCGTGCGGCATGGCTTCCTGACCCGGCGACTGTGGATCATCCCGTTCGAGAAGACCCAGACGATCAGCGTGTCGCGTGGGCCGCTCCAGCGCCCTCTTGCACTCGCCAGCCTGCTGGTCGACACCGCTGGCAGCTCCGGCATGCACAATCAGGCGATCGTCGATATCGATGCACGGGATGCGGAGCGGATGGCAGAACGGTTGCTCGCGCTCTTCTATCCGGCGCGCGCACGCGCGCGGTTGCAACCGCAGTGAAACGGAACTGAAATAGGGCGATGGCCGTGATCCGAGCCCCTTCATCCCCGCACCGTCGCGAGAGCGAGCGCGGCTTTGTGTCCTTTCGGCGTTCCGCCGAATACGGCTTTACGCTTGTCGAGATGATGGTGGTGCTCGTGATCCTGGGACTCGCGGCCGCGGCGGTCGTGCTGGTCATGCCTGAACCGGGCGGGAGCGTGCCGGCCGAGGCCGAGCGCTTCGCGGCGCGGGCCAAGGCGGCACGCGACAATGCGGTCGTGGAGGCGCGGGCGGCGGTGATCGACGTGGGTCCCGGTGGCTATGTCCTGTCGCGCCGCGTTGACGGCGAATGGCGCGAGGCGGCGCGCTACGAATGGGTCCGCGGCACCGAGGTGGAAGGCGGGCGCACCCGTTTCGACACGACCGGGCTGGCCGATCCGCTCTATGTGACGCTGCGCCGGGGTGATGTCCGCGCCGCCGTGGAAATCCGCAGCAATGGTACGGTCCATGTTCGGCGGTAGGGGGAGCGAACAAGGCTTCACGCATTCGCGGCGTTCCGCCGAACACGGCTTCACGCTGATCGAGATGCTGGTCGCGCTCGCCATATTCAGCCTAGCGGCCCTCGCCTTGCTCCGGCTCGGCGGGGCGACGGCGGCGAACAGCGCGCGGATCGGGGAGCAGAATCTGGCGCGGATCGTCGCCGGCAATGTCGCGGCCGAGACGCTGACCGATCCGGCGGCTCCTGCCTTCGGCACGATGACGGGAGAGGCGCTGAACGGCGGGCGGCGCTGGAGCTGGACACGCACGGTCGCCCGCTCGCCCGAAGCGCGCATCCAGCAGATCGAGATTGCCGTCGCCGACCTGGACGGCGGCCCGGGGCGGGCGCGGCTGACGATCTTCCGGCGGGCGGACCGATGACCCGCAACGGCTTTGAATCTTCGCGGCGTTCCGCCGAACACGGCTTCACGCTTGTAGAAATGCTGATCGCGCTGGCGATCTTCGGGATGCTGACGGCGGCGGGGGTGGCCTTGCTGTCGGTCAGCGCGCGGACACAGGAGACGGCGGACCGGCTGCTCGCCGAGACGGGCGAGGTGCGGCGGCTTCAGGCTCTGCTGACCGCCGACATGGCGCAGGCGGCGCCGCGCATCCACCGAGACGGGGACGGGCGACCGCAACGCGCCTTCACCGGGGCCAGTGGCGAGCAGGAGATGCTGATGGCTTTCGTCCGGCGCGGCTGGAGCGCGGGCGACGAGGGCGCGGCGCTGCAACGGGTCGGCTATCGCTTGCGCGGCGACGTGCTGGAGCGGCTGGCCTTCGAGCGGGTCGATGGCGGCGGCGGGGCGACGATCGTGCCGCTGATCGACGGCGTCGGCGTCGCGCGGCTGCGCTATCGCGACGATCGCGGCGAGTGGCGCAATGTCTGGGATCCGGCCGATGGTACGCGGCTGCCGGCGGCGATCGAGTTGGTGACGGACAGCGAACGGCACGGACTGCTGCGGCAGGTCTTTGTCGTTGGGATCGGACGGTGAAGGTGCCGTGGAAGGAACGCGGCGCGGCTTTGCTCGCGGTGCTGTTGCTCGTGGCAGTCACGGGGGCGATCGCAGCGGCGGCGATGGAGAAATTGCGGCTGTCACGCGCCGTCGCGGCCAATGCCTATGCGCTGGATCAGGCGCGCGCCCATGCGAACGGCATCACCGAGCTGGCGCTGCTCACCATCGATGATCTGCAATCGCAGGACCGGGACAGGACGACGCTCGCCGGTGGCTGGCAGGGGAGTGTGCGGCAGGTGCCGCTGCCGGACGGTGGTCTGGCGACGGTGCGGGTGGTGGACGGCGGAAACTGCTTCAACCTCAACAGCGTCGTCGAAGGGAATCCGCGCGCAAGGCTGACCCGGCGCATGACAGGCGTGCGGCAGTTCGCCGGGCTGATGATGATTGTCGGCGTTGCCGAGGGCGAGGCGCGGCGGATCGCCGAGGCGGCGGCGGATTGGGCGGACAGCGATTCGCTGTCGGCCGCCGGCGGCGCGGAGGATGCGGCCTATGGCGGCGGCGAAATGACGTTCCGCGTCCCCAACACCCTGTTCGCCGATGTCGGCGAGGCACGGGCGCTGGTCGGAATGACGCCGGAGGTTTTCGGACGAGTCCGCCCGTGGCTGTGCGCGCTGCCGGTGACGGACCTGTCACCGCTCAACGTCAACACGCTCACCGAGGATCAGGCGCCGTTGCTGGCGATGCTCGCGCCCGGGCAGATCGACGTGGCGCGCGCCCGGCGGATCATCGCGGCGCGGCCGGCGGCGGGCTGGGACACTATGGTCGATTTCTGGCGCACGGAGTCGCTCAGCGAACTGGCCGTGCCGCTGGATGCCCAACTCCAGCCACAGGTGAAGTCCGCATGGTTCGCGCTGGACGTCAGGGTCACCCTGATGGGCGCCGAATTCGCCGAGGACGTGCTGGTCGATGCGCGGATGGCGCCGGTGCGGCTGGCGGCGCGAAGCTGGCGGGAGTGAGCTAGCCCCGCGCGTCGAGCCGGCGGCCGAGCGCGACGAAGAGCTGGATCAGGATCGGCACCATCAGGATCGACAGCGCTACCTTCGCGACCATCTGGCCGACCAGCAGTTCGGCGATCGGAAAGATGCCGTAGAAAGCGATGGTGATGAACAGGAAGGTGTCGACGATCTGGGACAGCACGCTGGCGACCGCGCCGCGCAGCCAGACCCAGGTGCCGCCACCCGCGCCATCCGCCGCCTTACCGCGCAGGGCGGTGAAGATGGTGACGTTGAGGAATTGCGATATACCATAGGCAATGATGCCGGCGAGCCAGATGCGCGGCGTCGCCTTCATCATCAGATCGAAGGCGGCAAGCCGTTCGGGTGCCATTTCCGACGAGGCGGGCAGGGCGAGCACCAGGGTCGTCAGCAGCATCGAGAAAACGAGCGGCACGAAGCCGATCAGCACCAGCTTGTTGGCGACCGGGCGGCCATAAAGCTCAGCCACCGCGCTGGAGGTGATGACGAGGAAGAGGAAAGCGAAGATGCCGGCCTCGACCGCGAGCGGCCCCAGCGCTACCTGCTTGTTGCCAAGAACCCCGGCAATGCAGACCATGCCGCCGTAGAAGATCGAGAACCAGAAAAGTGCGGGGCGCATCGGCAACGTGGCGGTATCGTTCATCACGAAGACGTAACCGCTTTCGTCGCTCGCAAAAAGGGCTTTCCGTTGCGCCCCGTTCCGGCCATTTAGCAGAGGTGATTGAGACGAGACTGGATGTGCTGGCGATCGGCGACGCCGTCGTGGATGTGATCGCCACCGCCGAAGACGAATTCCTCGCGGAAGAGGGGCTGGTGAAGGGGTCGATGCAGGTGCTCGACGCCGCCGGCGCCACCCGCCTTTATGCCCGGATGAACCAGGCGCGCGAGACGAGCGGCGGCTCGGCGGCGAACACGATGGCCGGCGTCGCGGCGCTGGGCGGGCGGGCCGGTTTCGTCGGGCAGGTGGCGAAAGACCAGCTCGGCGAGATTTTCGCCCATGACATCCGTGCGCTCGGCGTGGAATTCGCGACGCCGCCGATCGATGCGGGCGAGCCGACCGGCCGCTGCCTCATCCTGGTCACGCCCGACGCGCAGCGCACGATGAACACCTTTCGCGGCGCGGCGCACCAATTGTCTGCCGACGCACTTGACGAAGCGCAAATCCGGGGCGCGGCGATCCTCTATCTGGAAGCCTATCTGTGGCGCTCGCCGGGCCCGCGCGCGGCGATGGAGCAAGCGATGGCGATCGCCCATGACGCGGGTCGCAAGGTCGCCTTCACGCTCTCCGACATCGCGTGCATCGTGCCGCACCGGGCCGAGATCATGGCGATGCTGCAATCCGGCGCGATCGACATGCTGTTCGCGAATGAGGCGGAAATCCGTTCGCTCGCCGACACCGACGATAATGAGGCGGCGATCGCGACGATTGCGGGCGTGGTGCCCTTGCTCGTCGTCACCTGCGGCGAGAAAGGCGCGCTGGCGGTCGCG
Source organism: uncultured Sphingosinicella sp. (assembly GCA_964438875.1). GTDB lineage: Bacteria > Pseudomonadota > Alphaproteobacteria > Sphingomonadales > Sphingomonadaceae > Allosphingosinicella. Next base: position 69,979 of record CAYTMM010000008.1, read on the forward strand.
GACGGGGCGCGGGTGTCCGTACCCATTGCACGGATCGGCCGGGGCGTGGTCGACACGACCGGCGCGGGCGATCTTTTCGCCGCCGGCTTTCTGGTCGGACAGGTGCAGGGCAAGGATCTGGAATCCTCCCTCCGCATGGGCGCCATCGCGGCGGCGGAGGTGATTTCTCATTTCGGCGCGCGGCCAGAGGCGGATTTGCGCGAGCTGGTGGCGGCGGCATGAAGCGTTTGGCGGTTTATTGCGGGGCCTCGATGGGGACCGATCCGGCCTTCGTCGAGACGGCGCATGTGCTGGGGCGGATCATGGCCGCGCGCGGCATCGGCCTCGTCTATGGCGGCGGCCGGCTCGGGCTGATGGGTGTGGTCGCCGATGCGGTGATGAAATCGGGCGGCGAGGCCTATGGGGTCATTCCCCGCGCGCTGATCGACCTGGAGGTCGCGCATACCGGCCTGACCGAACTGCACGTCGTCGACACGATGCATGAGCGAAAGGCGCGGATGACCGATCTGGCCGACGCTTTCGTCGCCATTCCCGGTGGCATCGGCACGCTGGATGAGCTGTTCGAAGCGTGGAGCTGGAATGCGCTCGGTTATCATGCCAAGCCCTTTGCTCTGCTCAACGTTTCCGGTTTTTGGGACGGGATGATCGGCTTTCTCGATCATGTGACGACGAGCGGGTTCATGTCGCCGGCGCGGCGCGGGCAATTGCTGGTCGCCGACGGGATCGACGAAGCGCTGAACAAGCTGGACGGCGCGATCGTCGCCGCCGAACGCAAGATGGTCTGGTAAGCCGGACCAGGGGGAAGAGCCATGAACCGTTACCTGATCGGCATTGCCGGCATCGCTCTCATCCTGGCGATCGCCTTCCTGCTCTCCTCCAATCGTAAGGCGATCCGGCTGCGGGTCATCGGCCCGGCCTTCGCGTTGCAGGCGGGCCTGGCGCTGCTCGTGCTCGGTACGCCCTGGGGCCAGCGCGTGATCGGGGCGATGTCGGCGGGCGTGTCCAACCTGCTCGGCTATGCGCAGGCCGGCACCAACTTCATCTTCGGACCGCTGGCGGGGCCGGAAATGGGCGGCAACAGCTTCGCGATCGCGGCGCTGCCGGTCATCATCTTCTTCGCCTCTTTGATCTCGATCCTCTATTATCTCGGCATCATGCAGTTCATCATCAAATGGGTGGGCGGCGCGATCCAGCTCGTGACGGGCATCACCAAGGTGGAATCTTTGGGCTCGGCGGCGAACATCTTCGTCGGCCAGTCGGAAAGCCCGTTGGTCATCAAGCCCTATCTGGCCAATCTGACCCCCGCGCAGCTCTTCTGCATCATGAGCGTCGGCATGGCGGGCGTCGCCGGGACGATCCTCGGCGCCTATGCGAGCATGATCGGCCCGCATTTGTTGCCCTATTTGCTCGCCGCCAGCTTCATGTCCGCACCGGGCGGCATATTGATGGCCAAGATCATCATGCCGGACGATCCCGCCTCGGTCGGGGTCGAACCCGAGCCGATCGACGAGGC
>CAYTMM010000009.1:0-43177 GCA_964438875.1 uncultured Sphingosinicella sp.
CGGCCCCATGATCGCGACGAACTCTCCATCGGCGACGTCGAGAAAAATGCCGTCGGGCTGCGGCAAATCCACCTTGCTCAACGTAATCGGGATGCTCGATTCGCCGAGTTCCGGTTCCTACATTTTCAACGGCACCGAAGTCGCTGGCCTGTCGGAATCGAAGCTCGCCGATTTCCGCAAGCGGAATATCGGCTTCATTTTCCAGTCCTTCAATCTCGTCGACGAGCTTTCCGTCCGCGAGAATGTCGAGCTTGCTCTGCTCTACCACAATGTCCCTGCTTCCGAGCGGCGCACCAGGGTCGACGAGGTGATGGACAAGGTGGGCATCGCCCATCGCGCCCGCCACCGGCCGTCGCAGCTGTCCGGCGGGCAGCAGCAGCGCGTCGCCGTCGCCCGGGCTTTGGTCGCCAGCCCGAAGCTGATCCTGGCCGACGAGCCGACCGGCAATCTCGACACCGCCCATGGCGAGGAGGTGATGAAAATGCTGCAAACGCTCAACAACGAAGGATCGACCATCGTGATGGTCACCCATTCGCCGTCCCACGCGGATTATGCCGGCCGGATCGTCAACATGCTCGACGGACGCATCCTGCTCGAACATCGGCGCGCGGCCTGAACCGGCGGCAGCGGGAGGAGAGAGATCATGTGGCGCAATTATCTGACTGTCGGCATCCGGGCGCTGGTCAAGAACAAGACCTATGCCTTCATCAACATCGTCGGTCTCGGCGTCGGCCTCGCGGCCTGCATCATGCTGCTCCTCTACGTCCGGTACGAGACGACCTATGATCAGTTCCTGCCCGACGCGGAAAACAGCTATCAGTTCCAGAGCCACTACCGGAACCCGCAGACCGGGGACGAACAGCGGCTGCAAATGACCTCCTATATCGCCGGCCAGCGGTTCCGGGCGGATTTCCCGCAGGTTGCGCGTTCGGTCTATTTCTGGGGCAGCTCGCCGGTCGTGCTGCGCGATGGCGAGGCGCTGGCGACCGAAAACGCGCTGCTCTCTGACGGCCTGTTCTTCGACGTCCTGCAATTCCCCTTCGTCCAGGGCGACCCCCGGACGGCGCTCTCCCAGGTCGGCTCGGTCGTCCTGACCGAAAGCGAGGGGCGGCGCCTGTTCGGCGATGAAAATCCGATGGGCAAGACGCTGACGCTGTCGAGCCGCGGCACATCGGTAGACTATCGCGTCACGGGCATCGCACGCGATTTGCCGCGCAACACCCATGTCCGGTTTTCCATGGTCATGCGGATCGATCCGCCGGCATATTTCACCAACACGCCGGAAATGCTGGATAGCTGGGGCTGGCAATCGGGCTGGTACTATTTCGCGCTGCGGCCGGGCACGGATCCGCAGGCTCTTCAGGCCCAGCTGCCGGACTGGGAGCAGCGCAATATTCCCGACGAGCCGTTCGGCGAAGGGACGATCAATCAGGGCGACGACCAGGACTGGCGGATCGTCAATGTCCGCGACGTCCATCTCGGCGATGCCGACCGGGCCTCTATGACGCCCGTCAACGACCGGCGCACGATCCTCACCTTCACGGTCATCGCCTTCCTGATCCTGGGCATGGCCTGCGTCAATTTCACCAATCTGGCCACCGCGCGGGCCAGCCAGCGCGCCCGCGAAGTGGCGCTGCGCAAGGTGCTCGGCGCGAACCGGCGCCAGCTCGTCGTCCAGTTCCTGACCGAATCGGTGCTGATCGCGGGCATCGCCATGATCCTCGCGCTTGCTCTGGTGGAGCTGCTGCTGCCGCCGCTCTCCAGCTTCCTCGATGCGGATCTCGCTCTGCGCTACTTCGGCGCGGAGGGCATGTTGCTGCCCGTCGTCGCACTGACTCTGCTGGTCGGCGCGGCGGGCGGCGCCTATCCGGCCTTCTATCTTTCCCGTTTCCAGCCCGCCCAGGTGTTGAAGGCGAACAAGTCTTCGGCGGAAGCCGCGGGCTCCGGGCGGCTGCGCAACATCCTCGTGGTCGCGCAGTTCGCGGTGTCGATCGGCCTCATCATCTGCACGGCCGTCGTCTATGCGCAGACCACCTATGCGCGGACCGCCGATCCCGGTTTCCGACGGGACGGCCTGATCCAGGTCCAGAATTTCTCCCGTCAGCAGATCCTGTCGCGGGCGGAGGCCTTCGCAGAAGAGATCCGGCGTGTGCCGGGCGTCGTGTCCGTCGGCCGGTCGTCGATCGGCGTCGCCACACCCAACAGCAGCAATACCGTGGTGCAGATGCCGGGACGGGCAGACCCGATCTTTCTGGGGAATTATACCGTCGATCCGGGCTTTTTCGAAACGATGGGTATCGAGCGTGTCGCCGGTCGCCTGTTCGACAGAGACCGGCCCGCCGACAATCTGCAGCTGCCGTTCCCGTCGAACCCGGAAAGCGAACGGGCGCTGGCGGCGCGGGGCGCGAATGTCGTGATCAACGAGCTTGCGGCGCGTCGGCTGGGTTTCGCCGATCCCACGGCGGCGATCGGCCAGACCATCCGCCTCGGCATGGTGGATTCCAGCCTGGGGCTAGTGCCGGTCCACATCATCGGCGTGGTCCGGGATTCGCGCTTCCGTTCGATCCGTCAGCCGATCGATCCCATCATGTTCTTCTGGAACGACGCGAACGCCAATTTTCTGCTGGTCCGCCATGACGGCACCGACCCGCAGGGCGTGCGCAACCGGCTTGAACAGGCGTGGAAGCGGCTGGCGCCGGACGTGCCGTTCGATGGTATGTTCAGTGAGGACCGGATCCTCGAACTCTATCAGGCGGAAGCCGCGCGGGCGAAGGTGTTCGCCGGGTTCGCGGTGCTCGCCATCGTCGTCGCCTGCCTCGGCCTGTTCGGCCTCGCCGCCTTCACGGCCGAACGGCGAACCAAGGAAATCGGCGTGCGAAAGGTACTGGGCGCGCGCACCCGCGACATCGTGCGGCTGCTCGCCTGGCAATTCTCGAAACCGGTCATCATCGCGATGCCGATCGCCTGGCTGGTCGCCTGGTGGGTGATGCACGAATGGCTCAACACATTCGACATCCGCATCGATCTCGGCGTGCTGCCGTTCGTCGCGGCCGGTCTGCTGGCCTGGGCGATCGCGATCGGCACGATTGCCACCCACGCCTTCAAGGTCGCGCGCGCCAATCCGATCGTCGCGCTGCGCTACGAATGAGGCCCGGTATGGTCCCCGACACCACCTTTGTCGAACCGGACGGTGCATCCGCCGAAAATGCCGGACATCCCGGCGCCTCGCCGATCAAATGGAAAGCCTCGTCATGAGCACGACCCTGATCCTCGCCGCGACTGCGCTCGCGATCACAACCATGATCTGCCTGGCGGCGAACCGCGCCTGGCAGGGATGGCTGGAGCTGAAACGTCTTGAACTCGGCGCGCCATCCGGAGGCAAGCCGTGCGAAGACGATGTCGGTATGCGCATCGAGCTGGCGAGCGTCCGCGAACGTCTCAAGAAGCTCGAGGAAATCGCCAGCGGCGTCGAGCTGTAGAGGCAGCCCGGCCCGTATCCGTCGATACGGGCCGGGCCGGGTTTCAGTCGACGTGCGGGCTGATCGCCGGCGGGTCGCTCGCCGGAAAGCTCTCGTCGGACGCCTGGTCGACATTCTCCCATTCCCTCGGCGGATCGCGCATCGCTTCCGGGCCGGCCGCACGGGTTTCGTCGCCCTGCGTTCCGAGGCCGTTGCGGAGGCGGTGGCCAAAGGCGAAGAAAGCCGCGCCGGCGGCGGCCACTGCCGCGGCGCCTGCCGCGACGATCGTGTGATTGCGGTTCCACTTCATCAAGGGCTGATCCTTATGCTCGGCGCGCGTGGCACCGCGCGTGCTCTTCCTGCTTGCCATGATCGGTTCTTTCCGTTCTGATTGCGCCTCTGGAACCACCGGAACGCCCGGCCGGTTCCCCGCCGCGACGGCATTCCGAACGCTTTTCGAGGACGACATGGAGCAAGGCGGCGAAGCCGAAACCCTGTCACCGGTCCTGCCGGCGGCGCTGGAAGGCGCGGTGCGCCGGCTGCTGGAGAAAGCCAGCGAACGCGATCTCGCGCTCGCCACGGCGGAAAGTTGCACCGGCGGGCTGCTCGCCTCCCTGCTGACCAATGTGCCGGGCGTCGCCCATGTCTTCGATCGCGGCTTCGTGACCTACAGCGAGGCCGCCAAGACCGACTTGCTCGGCATCGATCCGGGGCTGATCGAGCGCGAAGGCGCGGTGTCGCGCGCGGTTGCGCTGGCGATGGCGGAGGAAGCGCTGGCCCGATCCCGGGCCAACATCGCCCTTGCCATTACCGGCTTTGCGGACAAAGGCGAGGAACCGGGGTTGGTCCATTTCGCCTGCGCGCGCGCCGGGCGTATGACGATGCACCGGGAGGAGCGCTTCGGCGCGATCGGTCGGGGTGCGGCGCGGATCGCGGCAATCGGGGTGGGCGTCGAGATGATGACGGAGATGCTGTGATGGCCAAAGCCGGCAAGCCGCCATTCGGGGCGATCCACCGCCAGGGCTTCGTGCGCGTCGCCGCGGCGAGCCCGCCCGCCTCGACCGGCGACATCGCCTTCAATGTCGATCAGACGATCGCGCTGGCGCGCGAAGCTGCCGAGCGCGGCGTCGATCTCGCCGTCTTTCCGGAGCTCAACATCTCCTCCTATGCGGTGGACGACCTGCATCTGCAGGACGCCTTTCTCGATGCGGTCGAGGCCGGGATCGCGCGGCTCGTGGAGGAGACCGCGAAGCTCGGCACCGTGCTCGTCGTCGGCGCGCCGCTGCGCCGCGCGGGCCGTCTCTACAATTGCGCGATCGTGCTGGCGCGGGGCGTGATCCTCGGTGTCGTCCCCAAGACCTTCCTCCCCAATTACCGCGAATATTACGAGAAACGCTGGTTCGCCTCCGGGTCAGGTCTCACGGGCCTCGCCATCGACGTGGCCGGCCAGAACGTGCCCTTCGGCGCGGACCTGATCTTCGCCGCTGAGGATCTGCCGGACTTCGTCTTCCATGCCGAGATTTGCGAGGATTTCTGGGCGCCGCTGCCGCCCTCCACCCACGGCGCGCTGGCCGGGGCGCTGATCCTCGCCAATCTCTCCGCCTCCAACATCACGATCGGCAAGGCGGACGAGCGCCATCTGCTCTGCGCGTCGCAATCCAGCCGCGCCATCGCCGCTTATGTCTTCTCCGCCGCCGGGCCGGGAGAGAGCACCACCGATCTGGCCTGGGACGGGCAGGGCTCGATCCACGAGCTCGGCGCGCTGCTGGCCGAAACCAGCCGCTTCGATCGCGAGGCGGAGCTCGCCGTCGCGGACGTGGACGTGCAGCGCCTCAGGCTGGAGCGGATGCGCAACGGCACGTTCAACGATTGCGCCCGCCTTGCCGGCGATCCCGAAACCCGTTTCCGCCGCATCGCCTTCGCCCACCAGCCGACCTTCGCCGAGATCGGCCTCGAGCGCACGCTCGCCCGCTTCCCTTATGTCCCGCACCGCGCCGAGCAGCTCGACCAGGATTGCTACGAGGCGTTCAACATCCAGGTGCAGGGCCTCGCCCGCCGCTTCGAGGCGACGAGCGGCAGGCATCTCGTCATCGGTGTCTCGGGCGGTCTCGATTCCACCCATGCGCTGATCGTCGCCTGCAAGGCCTGCGACCAGCTCGGCCTGCCGCGCACCACGATCCTCGGCTACACCCTCCCCGGCTTCGCCACGTCCGATGCGACCAAGGCCAATGCCTGGGCGCTGATGAACGCGCTCGGCGTCACCGGCGGGGAGATCGACATCACGCCCGCCGCGCGGCGCATGCTGGAGGATATCGGCCATCCCTTCGCGGACGGCGAACCGGTCCACGATGTGACGTTCGAGAATGTCCAGGCGGGCCTCAGGACCGATTATCTCTTCCGCCTCGCCAACCAGCACAATGGCTTCGTGATCGGCACCGGCGATCTCAGCGAAACCGCGCTGGGCTGGTCCACCTACGGCGTCGGCGATCAGATGAGCCATTACGGCGTCAATGCCGGCGTGCCGAAGACCCTGATCCAGTATCTGATCCGCTGGGTGATCAAAACCGGCCGCTTCGACGCCGCCGCCAACCGCGTGCTCCAGGCCGTGCTCGACACCCGCATCTCGCCGGAGCTGGTACCGGCCGGCGCGGACGGGGAAATGCAGTCCACGGAGGACCGGATCGGCCCCTACGAGCTGCACGATTTCTTCCTCTACCACATCCTGCGCCACGGCCTGCCGCCGTCCAAGGTGGCGTTCCTCGCTTATGAGGCGTGGAATGACCGTGACGCCCATCTCTGGCCGTTCGACTATCCCGAAGGCCAGAAGCGCGAATATGATCTGCCGACGATCCGCAAATGGCTGGAGGTCTTCCTCCACCGCTTCTTCGCCATCTCGCAGTTCAAGCGCAGCGCCATCCCCAATTCGCCCAAGGTCTCCGCCGGCGGCGCCTTGAGTCCCCGCGGCGACTGGCGCGCGCCCAGCGACGGCAATGCCAAGGCCTGGCTGGAGGAATTGCGGGCGGCGTTCGGCGACTGAGGCCGGCGCCTCAGGCTGCCTCGACCGAGAACAGGGTCACACCGGCATATTTGTCGTTGGCCGGATCGAACAGGTCCTCGCGCTGGAAGGGCCGCTCAGTCAGCGTCACCTCGTTGAGGCCCACCAGCTTGAACGTGCCGAGCTTGAGCTCGCGCGGCTCCCGCCCGTCCTTTTCCAGGGCGACGGCATCGACGAACAGTTCGTCATGCCGGGTGTAGAGAATGTGCGGCGCCAGGGTCATCCGCACCTTGTTGTACACGGCCTCGACGCACAGGTTGCGCGCGATCGCCTCAAGCAGAATCTTGTTCATGACACCGCTTTCTATGCTGCCTTGGCATCCGCGATCAATGTTTTTGTGCGTTGCAGCATCGTGAATCGCTCACAAGGTATGGATCGCACCGCCTTGCCTGTGCCAACCGAATAGTGCAGCGTCCGCCCTCCACATCGCACCGAACCAGGGGGTTCCCATATGATCCGCAGCCTCGCCGCGCTTTCGCTCGTGCTCGTCTCCACAACCGCGCTGGCGCAGGGCCGCACGGGGCGCGAGGCGCCGGCGTGGGATGTGAACGCGCCGCCGGGGCAACCGACGCGACAGGTGCGGATCAATGTAAACGAAGGCACCTGGATGAATCTCGACGTCAGCCCGGACGGGCGGACGATCGTCTTCGATCTGCTGGGCGACATCTACACGATGCCGATCGCCGGCGGCACACCCCGGCGCATCACCTCCGGCCTCGTCTACGACCAGCAGCCGCGCTTCTCGCCGGACGGGCGGCAGATCGCCTTCACCTCCGATCGCGGCGGTGGCGACAATATCTGGGTGATGAATGTCGACGGCTCCGGCGCGCGGGCCGTCACCAACGAGACCTTCACCCTGCTCAACAACCCGACCTGGAGCCCGGACGGTCGCTATATCGCCGCGCGCAAGCATTATACGACCTATCGTTCGCTCGGCACGGGCGAGATCTGGCTCTATCACGCCAGTGGCACCGGCAACGGCGTGGCGCTGGTCGAGCGGCCCAATCCGCAGCACCAGAAGGAGCTGGGCGAACCGATTTTCTCCGCCGATGGGCGCTACATCTATTTCAGCCGCGATACGACTCCCGGCCCGATCTTCGAATATGCGCAGGATTCGAACCAGCAGGTCTTCGCGATTGAGCGTTATGAGATGGCAACGGGCGAGCGCCGTCAGATCGCCGGCGGACCGGGCGGCGCAGCGCGACCGCAACCGTCTCCCGACGGACGTTGGCTCGCCTACGTGCACCGGGTCGGCGGCACCAGCCGGCTCTTCGTGCGCGATCTCCAGTCGGGCGAGGAACGCGAGGTCTATGCCGATCTGGATCGCGATCTGCAGGAAGTCTGGGCGGTCTATGGCGTCTATCCGAACATGGGCTGGACACCGGACAGCAACAGCATCGTCTTCTGGGCCGGCGGCAAGATCCGGCGGGTGAACGTGGACGGCTCCGGCGCGGCGGAGATTCCGTTCAGTGTCGATGACACCCGTGTCGTGATCGATCCGGCCATTCCGCAGGTGGATGTCGCACCGGACCGATTCACCACCCGTATTCCGCGTTTCGCTTCGGTATCGCCGGACGGTCGGCAGGTCGTGTTCGAAACGCTGGGCCGGCTCTACATCCGCGACGTGGCCGGCAATGCGGCGCCGCGGCCGCTGACGGGTCAGGATGGCGATTTCCAGCTCTTCCCGTCTTGGTCCCGCGACGGATCGCGCATCGTCTTCGTCTCCTGGAACGACCAGCGCCTGGGCGAAATCCGCACCGTCGCCGCCGACGGCTCCGGTCTCGCCACCGTTACGCGCCAGCCCGGCCATTACCGGCGACCGCGCTTCTCGCCGGACGGCGCGACGATCGTGTTCGAGGCGAATCGCACGGGCGGGCTCACCTCCACGCGATGGGCCGAGACGAGCGGCGTCTTCCGCGTTCCCACCACCGGTGGAGAAGCGGTCCGTGTCCTTGCCAGCGGCACCAACCCGCATTTCGGCGCGGCGTCCGACCGCGTTTTCGTCGAGGTGACGGAGCAGCAGCAGCGCAGACTGGTCAGCGTCGATCTCGCCGGCGGCAATCGTCGCGATCATGCGCAGGGAACGATGATCACCGGCTACCAGGTCTCGCCGGACGGCACGACCCTGGCCTTCAGCGAGGATTACAATGTCTTCGCCACGCCCTTCTTCGGTGGTGTCGGCATGCTGAACCTGTCGGCGCGAGGCAGCCAGATGCCGGTGACGCGCGTCACCCGTGACGGCGGCGCTTGGCCGAACTGGACGGCCAGCGGCCTCGCCTGGACGCAGGGACCGACGCTCTACACCGCCGGCACTGCGGCGCTGGTGCGCGGCGCGCCGGGTGGCGAGGCCTATAGCCCGCCGCGGGCCGGCACCTCGCTGGCGATCAGCACCACGGCCGATCGTCCGCAGGGCGTGACGGCCCTGGTCGGCGCCCGGATCATCACGATGAGCAACGCCGAAGGCGGCGTGATCGAGGACGGCGTGATCGTCATCGACGGCAATCGCATCCGCGCCGTCGGCCCGCGCGGCTCGGTAACGATTCCCGCCGGCGCACGCGAGGTCGACCTAGCCGGACGCACCATCATGCCCGGCCTGATCGACGGCCATGCCCACGGCCCGCAGGGCGCGGACGGTCTGATCCCGCAGCAGAACTGGTCGGCCATGTCCCACCTCGCGCTGGGCGTGACCACGATCCACGATCCGTCCAACGCGTCGGGCGAAATCTTCGCCACTGGCGAATTGCAGCGTGCCGGCCTGGTCCTTGCGCCACGCACCTTCTCGTCGGGCGAGATCATCTATGGCGCGCGCAATCCGTTCCGCTACGCGCTGATCGACAGCTATGACGATGCGGTCAGCCATGTCCGCCGCCTGCGTTCCAGCGGCGCCCATTCGGTGAAGAATTATAATCAGCCGCGCCGCAACCAGCGCCAGCAGGTCGCCGCCGCGGCGCGCGCCGAAGGCATTCTGGTGGTGCCGGAAGGCGGATCGATGTTTGGCCAGGGCATCACGCTCATTCAGGATGGCAACAGCACGGTCGAGCACAATCTGCCGCAGCAGCGCCTCTATGATGATGTGGTCAGCCTCTATCGGCAGACCCGCGTGGGCTACAATCCGACCCTAGTGGTGACGTTCAGCGGGCTGGGCGGCGATCCCTATTGGGCACAGGCGACGCAGGTCTGGGCCCATCCGATCCTGACCCGCCACGCCCCGGCCACAGCGCTGGCCGATCGTGTCCGCGCCGTCACTGCGCCGGAAGAGCAGTTTGCCGAGCAATATTCGGCGCGAGAGGCGGTGCGTCTGGCCCGCGCCGGCGTGCCGGTGTCGATCGGCGGCCACGGCCAACAGCAGGGCCTCGCCTCGCATTGGGAACTGTGGAGCTTCGTGCGCGGCGGCGCCACGCCGGTGGAGGCGCTGCGCTTCGGCACGGCGGATGCGGCCCGGATGTACGGCTTTACCGATCTCGGCACGCTGGAACCGGGCAAGCTCGCCGATCTCATTGTGCTGGAGGCCAATCCGCTGGAAGACATCCGCAACAGCGAACGAATCCAGCATGTGATGCTGAACGGCCGTCTCTACGAGGCCGCGACGCTGAACGAGACGGTGACGGGCGATCGCCGGCGCCAGCCTTATTACTGGGAGGACTGATCGCAAAAGTCTTTCTCTGGGACATGCGGCACACTGAAGGGTCGCCGCTCATCTTTCGGTAAGTGTTTGACGTCATAGTAACCGCTCCGCAACGGGGGTGGACGCTATGGCGGCACACGCTTTTCAACTGTCCGGGGATATGGTGACGCGGCACGAACCGCGTATCGCCGATCATCGCGCCGAAGAGCGCCATGCCGGCATGGTCGATTGCGCGACCCTGACCTTCCGAGGCGCCTATTTCGTCGTGCCGGTGGTCAACATCTCCGCGCGCGGCGCGATGATCGAAAGCGATCTGCTGCCGCGGCTGGGCGAGAATGTCGTGATCCGCTTCGAAGCGTGCAGCCCGATCCACGCTTTCGTCCGCTGGATCCGCGACGGCCGCATCGGCCTCAATTTCGGCGGCGAACTGACGGTCGGCTGAGCCGCGGGCACGACGCGCCATACGGCACCTCCATCCTCCACCCGTCACCCGTCCTCCACGACTTGATCGGGGTCCCGCTTATTCCCGCAAATCGGCTTGGCCTAGAGTCCGCTATGGGGTGAGAAGCGGATAATAACTAACTAGGGATTTGCTGGCGAACTGCCTGCTCCACGAAGGCAGCCACGTCAGCGATCGAAATAGAAAAAACTCCGCATTGCGCAGCGCGCCATTCTGCAGTTCCGGCATTTGAATCAGGGAGAGCAATATCGGAGCTGGATAAGCGAGTTACACTTATGTCGAGCGACTGACCAGAAACGGGAGCGTGTGGCAATTCACCGGCGATCGGTAACCCAGAAAATTGAACGCCAACAATGCTGCTGTGATATATGGGTCCCTGTCGTACAAAATCATCAATATTTTCAATCCTTTGGATACGAAGCAAGGAACCTTCGTCACCAACTCGTGTACGATATTACCAAACATGACCCTCAGCGTAATCGGGTCGATTTTCAGATCGGCCGCCCTCGCTTCCAATGTAGGAAATGCCCTGTCACGCTCGCCCCGAATCGAGATTGCGACCTCGCTTCGTCGGCTCTTTGAACCCTCCGTTCCACACGAAAGAATTTCTCGGCCACACCATCACGCATCTGGGTGAAGATGCTGTAGTTTCGCGCGACAACGCGCCCCGCAATACTCCTCACCCTGTCAACTTAGTAAACTTAACAGAGAGGGGCGCCACCCAATCCGCACCGCGATTTACGCCGAGAACGAACCCGTTTCGGCCTGATCCTCATTCCCCCGCCTGCATCGCGCCCCGCGCCGACGTCCACGCCGCCACCCGCTCCGCCGCGTTGGTGCGAATATTGGCGTAAAACAGGCCGTAATCGTTGCGGTGATAACTGCCGAACAGCCAGGCGAGCGAATCCCGGAAACCGGAGCGCCAGGGCAGGTTCACCTCCAGCAGCCCGTCGCGGCATTGCGCGCCGGTCGGGTTGGGCACCAGCGCCGGCAGCGGCGCCGCGCGGGTGGAGAAGGGCGCGCGCGGGAAGGTCAGGCCGCCCTGATTGGCCTCGCGGCCCGCCGCTGCGCCCGTGCCCATTGCGTCCGCCGTCCAGGTCAGCGGGTTGACGCAGATCGCCGGGGCGGTGCTCGTCCGCCGCGCGCCCTGCCACCAATATTCGACATTCTCGGTCAACACTTTCGCCCCGTTCCGCCCGCGCTGCGCCGCGTTCCACGACAGAACGCATCCGGTCTGGGCCGCGCTGGCACAGATCGGCAGGCCGATCTCGGCAAAGCTCGCCGGCGCATAGGCGCCGATCGTGTAGGCGGCGACCAGCCGGTCCTGCAGCTCCGTGCCGATGATCACCTCCTGCAACAGGCGCACGGCATGGCCCGTCCCCTGGCTGTGCGAGGCGATGATGAACGGGCGGCCCCGGTTGTAATGGTCCAGATAGTGGCGGAAGGCGCGCGCTACGTCCGCATAGGCGAACGCCACCGGCTCGGCGTCCTTGAGCCCCCGCAGCGAGGATTGCCGGTAATGCGGCGCATAGAGGCGGCAGCAGCCGTTGAACGCCGAAAGCTGAGCGAGCAGGACCGGCGCGTTATAGGCCCCGTCCACGTCATAAGGCGCGTTCCACACATCGTTCTTCAGATACATGGTCGGGTGGATGAAGAAGACGTCGGCGGACGCGGCCGCCTCGTCGATCGCGGTGAAGCCGGGCGGTGTCGATCGCTCGATCCCGTCGCGCCCCGGCAGTGCGAGCCAGGCGGCGGCCTGCGCGTAATCCGGCGCGGGCGGCGGCGCGGTTTCGGCGAACGGCCGGTCGGGCGATTTCATGCTTTCGATCAGCCCCTGCGCGGCGGCGCAGCGCGACAGCGCGAGGGAGAGCAGCACCAGCACGAAGAGGATCTTCCAGATTCTGCGGATCCTGCCCGTCTGTCCGCGCCACCATCCCGTCTTCGGGTGCATGGCCGCCCCGCCATCCCGCGCTCCGGTCATCGCTCTCTCCGCAACATATTCTCACGTGTGTGAATATTATGCCGCCGCGATCCGTGTCAATTGTCGGCACGCGGGCCCCTGATGCTGTTGAACAGGGGCAAAAGGTACGGGAAAGGCCGTTTCCGGTCCGCAATCTAGCGGGTCGGCGGCTCCGGATCGGGACCGAGGCTGGCCGTCTTGGCCAGTAGGACCACGCCGATCAGGCCGCAGGCGAACAAGAAGAAATATCCGGTCAGCAGCATCGTGAAATAGGTGTCGCGCAAGCCATTCTCGCCGTCGCGCAGCAGATAATGGGGCGTTGCGATCCGGGCACCGTCGCGCTCCAGCACGATCCGGGCATAAGCCGGCAGCCCGCCTTCGATCAGATAGCCTTCCACCGTTTCGGTCCGGATGGGGCGCGGCGGCAGCTCGCCACGATGATCACTCTCCAGGAAGATCGTGGCCAGCGCCGTGTCCAGCGCGCCCGCTGTCACGGTCCCGGGGTCCACGCCGGGGTGGAACGGGCGGTAGAGCCAGCGGCGTGAGTCGTTCTTGAGCGGCTGGACGAAACTGGCCCGCACCCTGTCCGCCGTGACGCCGGTGATCGCCACCCGGTGCGTCGGTGCCGGGCCGCGTGCCAGTTCCTCCAGCGTGATCGGCGTTGCCGCCTCGCGACCGTCCGGGAGGCTGGCGCTGCGCAAGCTGGCATATACGACCACCGCCGCGAACAGCCCGGCGATGCCGAACAGGATCGCCGCTGCGCGCTGGATACCGCGCCGCTGCCGGGCGGCATCCGGAGGGCCTTTGCGTGCCTTGTCCTGCTCCTCGGCCCGCGCGATCGCACCGAACAACACCCAGATCGACGGCAGAGTCAGGATCAGCAGCAGGAACAGGATGTTGGCGCTCAGGATCTGGCCGGACCAGACGGAATAACGGGTCTCCAGCCACGCTATCGGACCGATGCTGAAGATCTTGGCCAGCGCCGCCGCGCCCAGCACCGTGCCGAGCCAAGCCAGCGCCACGATCGTGCCGACCCGCGGCCGATCGCCGGCCTTGCCCCGATTCCCCCCGCGCGCCATGCCGCCGTCTCTCCGGAATGATCATGGCAGAGAAACGATCGCACCGCTGTCCGTCAAGCGGCCTTGCGCTTCGTGCGCGTGCCGTCATCATAAGGTGCCTGAACAGGATAATCGGAGGTTTCATGCGTATCACCGCCGCCTTTGCCGCCGCCGCGCTTCTGACACTTGCCGGCTGCGAATCGGGAGCGCCCGTCGCGGACAACCAAGCCGAAGCGGCTGTCGAGACCAACGCCGCAGAGGCGCCCGCCAACCCCGCGGCGCTGCGCGACGTGCTGCCGCTTTATCCCGGTGCGACGGAGGTCCGCGACAATCGCGAGGGCGGATCGCTCGCCTTCGCCACGTCCGACCCGACGCAGCCGGTGATCGCTTTCTATGTCGCCGCCGCGCGCCGCGCCGGCTTCGAAGTCGAGGAGCATCCGCCGATGGGCATCGCCTTGTCGCTGACCGGGACGCGCGGCGCCGGCGACATCGTCAACGTCACGGCCAGCCGGGTCGGCGATGTGACCGAGGTGCAGGCGATGGCGGCGCTCGGTCCGCGTTAGGCAATACCGCGCCGCCGCCTGCATCCGCTACCGCGTGATGGCCTCGACGAAGCGGGCATTGTTGACGAAACCGAGCCGCGTCACGCCCGCACGTTGGATGTCGGCGAGGATCTGGTCGACCAGCTCATAGCGCGCCGCGCCGTCGGCATCGAGGTGCAGGACCGGCCGGGCAGGATCGGCCGCGAGCGCGGCCAGCCGGGCGCGCAGCTCGGCCGGCGCGACATCTCCTCCGTCCCACATCGTCTGCCCGGCGGCATTGATGTCGAGCCGGTGGACGGGCCTATTGTCGACCGGGCCGGGTGTGAGCGGCGGCAGGTCGAGCGGCACTTTGTGAGTGCCGAGTGGGATCGCCACGATGAACATGATCAGCAGCACCAGCATCATGTCGATCAGCGGCGTCGTATTGATCGCCGCGATCGGCGGATGGCTGTCGGGGCGGTAGCGGTACGGTGCGCGATTCCGGCGGGCGATCGCGGGACGGGCTGCAGTCATGGCGCTCCTCCTTTATGATATGTAGCAACATATCACGAATTTTATTGTGTCGAAACGCTTATCCTGCCCGTCGCCGCGCTGATGTCAGAGCTCGCCTAGGCCTGTCGCGCACCAGGGACTGGGAACCGTGCTCCACGGGCGTGCCAGTCCGTCGGCGATCATCGTCTCGCCCAGCGACTGGCCACCGCGCGAGACAATGCGCAGCTTCCGGCCCTGGCTGTCGGCGTCGCGCCCAAAGGATTCGCCGAGCTGGAACGGGCCGGCACGCAGCAGGGCCGCGAGGCGTTGGGCCGCCCGCGCCCCGAGCGCCGCTTCGTAGGGGCAAAGCGCGCGCATGTCGGGCGTTTCGATGTCGGCCAGCCGGATCCGTTCGCCGTGCAGGGCGAAGCTGCCGCCGTCGATCGGCCGAATCGTTTCGGGCCGCACGGTGACGCCCCGTAGCAGCGACGCCGTCGCCCGGGCCGCCTCGCCGCCGCCACGCGTGACCTGAGGGCGCAAGGGCTCGCCTGCCGGATCGGCGTCGCCGTTCGGCGCGGGCGCCGCAGAGTGCTGCGGCGCGGACTTGTTCTGCGGCGTATCGTCCGCGAGCATCCCGAAGCCGAAGCCGCTCCGGGTGCCTTCAAACAGAATGATGGCGAGCGCGAGGCCGATGCCGATCATCATTCTGAGCTCGCGCCCGTTGAAGACCGCATTGCCGGTCCGGATCGACTCGCGCTCTCGGCCGTTGCGGTCGACCCGCCGGCCAGAGCGGTCCCGCGCGACCATATAGGGATCCCAGTCCTTGCCCATATGCGGGGCCATAGCAGTCTTGTCCTACCAAGCCCCTAACGCGCCGTTTACTCTGACTGAAAGTCCGTGATCGTTCCGGCAATTGGTAAACCTTGGCTGAACGGCCCGCTCGCGTCCGGTTCAGGCAGACTGGTGCAGTCTCAAAGCGAGCGGGAAGGACATGGGAGTAGGATCATGCGTACCATCCTGATTGCCGCCGTTATCGGCGCCCTGGGGGTTGCCCTGCCGGTCGCGCCGGCAAGCGCCCAGAATTGGCGCGGCGACCATAGAGACCATCGTTATCAGCGAGATTATCGCCGGGACGTGGCCCGCGCGCAGCGGGACTGCCGCCGTGAGCTGCGGCGCGCCGACAGCCGGCGCGAATATCGGCGGGCGGAGCGCGATTGTCGCCGAGAAATCGCGCAGGCGCAGCGCGGCTATCGATACGACAGGGGGCGTTATTATGCCCCGCAGCGCGGCGGCTATTACTGGGACGGCTATCGCTGGCGTTCGCGTCGATAAGCGACAGACTGCCAAAGGAATCGTCACAGCGCCGTAACGAGCGTGGTTGACTCCCGGGGCCATCGCGCAGACCATCCTTTCTCCAATCGAAGGGGGGATGGTCGATGGCAAGCGAACCCAGCATACCGGATCCTGTCGGCGAAACGCCGCCGCCCGCGTCGCCCACGGGCGGCGGCGCGCCGCTCTTCAATCTGGCGCGCGGTGCGAAGGGCGCTGCGCTGCTGCTCTTCCTGTTGCCCTGGGTGACGATCTCCTGCCAGGGTCAGGAACTGGCATCGTTCAGCGGCTACAATCTTGCGGCGGGATCGGTGTCCATCCCCCATCCGATGACGGGCGCCGCCGAAGCGCCGCCGGGCGGCGGTGAACGCGACATTCTGGTCATCGCTGCGGCCTTGCTGATCCTGCTGTCGCTGGCGGCCACGTTCGTACTGAAGCGCGGTCAGGCGGCTCTGCTCGCGGCGAGCGGCGCGGCCATATCGGCGCTGCTGATCAGTTATACCGTGCTGGTCAAGGTGCCTGCCCGGATGCGCGAAAGCGCGGCGGCCGAGGGTGGTGCGGGCATGGACCAGCAGGAAATCGCCAACATGATCAGCGTCAATGTGGAGATCGGCTTCTGGCTGACTCTCGCCGCGCTGGTCGCGGCGGTGGTGCTGAACTGGCTGTCGCGGGGCCGGGCCGCGCCGTAACGGCGAAGGCACGCTTTTGCCTGTTCCTGACCCGGCTGAATGCCGCTAGACTTGCCGCAGTTTAGCGGAGGGTAAGGTCATGGTTCTCGACTGGATCAAGAAGCAGTTCGTCGATGTCATCGACTGGACGGACGAGCCGGGCGTGCTCGCCATCCGCTACCCGATGCAGGATCGCGAGATCCAGAACGGCGCGCAGCTGACGGTGCGTGAGGGCCAGATGGCAGCCTTCGTCAACGAGGGGCGCGTCGCCGATGTATTTGGTCCGGGACTCTATACGCTGGAGACGGCGAACCTGCCGGTGCTGACGTCGCTTATGAACTGGGACAAGGCCTTCGCCTCGCCCTTCAAGTCCGACGTATATTTCTTCTCGACCCGCGAGCAGATCAATCTCAAATGGGGCACCGCCCAGCCGGTGACGGTGCGCGACAAGGAATTCGGCGCGATCCGCCTTCGCGCGTTCGGCGCCTATTCCTTCCGCATCGACGATGTCGCCCCCTTCTCGGTAAAGCTGATGGGTTCGCTGGAGCGGATGACGACGGAAGGGCTGGAGCCGCAGCTCCGTGCCGCCATCGCCACCGCGATCGCGACCGCGCTGGGCGGCAGCGACGTGCCGTTCCTCGATCTCGCTGCGAACCAGACCCTGATGTCGGAGAAGCTCAAGGAAGCCGCCGGCGCTTCCTTCGCGCAATGGGGGCTCGCGGTGCCGAGCTTTTTCGTCGAGAGCGTCTCGCTGCCCGAAGAGGTTCAGGCCTATCTCGACAAGTCGAGCTCGATGCGGGTGATCGGCGATCTCGACAGATATGCCAAGTTCCAGGCGGCCGAGGCGATCGAGACGGCGGCGGCCAATCCGGGCGGCGTCGCCGGGATCGGGGCCAGCCTCGCGGCGGGCGCGGCGATCGGGCAGTCGATGGCGGCAGGCCTCACGCCGGGCGCCCCCGCCGCGGCTCCAGCGACAGCGGCGCCGGCCGCACCGCAGGAGGATGCGTTCGCGCAGGTCGAGAAGCTGCACAAACTTCTTACCATCGGCGCGATCACCCAAGAGGAATTCGACGCCAAGAAGGCTGAGCTGCTGAGTCGGATCCGCTGATTCGCTTATGCAGAAGGTCTCCTGCCCCAGTTGCGGCGCGGAAGTCTCGTTCCGCTCCCCCGCCTTGCCGTCGCGCGTGTGCGATTATTGCCGCACGATTCTGGTGCGATCGGGCGGCGGGATCGAGGCGGTGGGCAAGGCGGCGGTGCTGCCCTTCGATGTCAGCCCGATCGGTATCGGTACGCGCGGCACGTTCGAAGGCCGCGGCTTCGGCGTGGTCGGCCGGGTTCGCTGGGGCTGGACGGATGGATCGTGGAACGAATGGCTGCTGCTGTTCGGCGATGGCTCGTCGGCCTGGCTGGGCGAGGCGATGGGGCAGTTCATGCTGACGCGGGAGCGTCCGCTGGGCGATGTCCAGGGCGACGATACGATCCGCAAGCTGATCCTCGGCAGCCGGGTGCTGATCGGCGCACGGGCGATAATCGACGGGGAGACCTTCATCGTCTCGGACGCGCGCGATTCGTTCTGCCTTGCCGCAGAGGGCGAATTACCCTTCTCGCCCAATCCGGGCTGGACGATCCACAGCGTCGATTTCCGCTCGACATCGGGCCGCTGCGCGAGCCTGCAGCGGGAGGAGACATTGTCGAGCTTCTATCAGGGCCGCTACGTGACGCTGGAGGAGCTGGCGCCGCGCGATCTGCGGCCGATAGAAGGCTGGCGCCTGCCGGCTTATGGCGGCTGAGATGACCGACGGGGGGCTTCAGGAACTGGGCATCGAGGCGCCGTCGCCGCCACCGCCGCCCGCGCCAGCGGTCCGTGCGCTGTCCTGTCCCGGCTGCGGCGGTTCAATCAACGTGCGCGCGGCCGGCTATACGGTCACCGTCGCCTGCCAATATTGCGGATCGATCCTCGACGTCGCCAATCCCGAGGTGCGTCTCCTCACCGAATATCATCTGGCGATCCAGGAACTGGCCATTCCGCTGGGCACACGCGGCACGTTGCGCGGCGTGGAATGGGAGGCGATCGGCTATCTGCGCCGTTCCGAACGGGGCAGTTATGGTTGGGAAGAATATCTGCTGTTCAATCCCTATCACGGCTATCGCTGGCTCGTGACCAACGGGCGCGGCTGGTCGTTCGCCGAAATGCTGACTCGCGCGCCGGACTGGGGGCATCAGGGGCCCAGGCTCGACGGGCATGACTACGCGCCCTTCTTCGTCGATGGGCAGGCGCAGGTCGATTATGTGCTGGGCGAATTCTACTGGCGTGTCGCGGTCGGTGAGGAGGTCTCGACCGACGATTATGTCCGGCCAGGCTACATGCTGTCGCGCGAGGCGAATGAGCAGGAGATCAGCTGGTCGCTCTCCACCCTGCTCGATCCCGACGAAATACGCGGCGCCTTCGGGGTCATACCGCCCCGCAATCCCTGGCCGCCGCTGCCCCATCAGCCTTCGCCTTATGGCGGCGTGATGCGCAAGGGCGGGAAAATCGGCCTTGCCGTGCTCGCTTTCCTGCTTTTGCTGACCGCGATCATGGGCAGCGGACCTACGCTGCTGCAAGAGACCTTGCCCGTCGATCTTGCCGGCACGACGCGCACCGCGACCATCGGTCCCGTCACGTTCACGCGGCCTTATCAGCTCGTCTCGATCGAGGCGCGGGTACCGGGACTGGAAAATGGCTGGATCGATCTCGATTATGCGCTGGTCGATCGCGCCACCCAGGCGTCCTACCAAGCCTATGGTGCGGCAGAGCGCTATTCGGGTCGCGACTCCGACGGCGACTGGACGGAAGGCAGCCGTCGGCGTACCGTCAAGCTCGCCTCGGTTCCTTCCGGCACCTACGATCTCGTCGTCGACTATTCGGGCAACAGCTGGAGGGATTTTTCCGGCCGCTCCGCGATCAGCCAGACCGGAGGGTCGTTGATCATCGAGGTCAGCCGCGCGGCGGTTTTCCCGTCCAACCTGATCCTGGCCATCATCCTGATCCTCGCGCCGCTCGTCTATTTTTTCTTCCGCCATCTTTCCTTCGAACAGGCGCGGCAGGATGAAAGCGACATCGGCCGCACCGGGCTCGCCAAGATGTTCACTTCGACGGAGGATGACGACTGATGGACCGCCGCACCTTCCTCTACGGACTATGGTCACTGGCGACCGCGGGCCTGTTCGTCACCGGCACGATCTACGCTTATTCGCCCTTCGCCGATGGCGGCCGCGTCGCGGCGCGTGCCGGCGCCTACGGCCCCACCCACAAATAGGAGACGGACATGATCGCCAACACCGCCGCCATCTTGAACTCGTTGATCTTCGCCGGCATCGGCATCGTCGTGCTGGTCCTCGGCTTCTTCATCCTCGACATCCTGACGCCCGGCAAATTGTGGGAAGAGATCAACCACAAGCAGAACCGTGCCGTCGCGACCTTTGCCGGCGCGATCGCGATCGGCCTTGCGATCATCGTCGCAGCCGCCATTCACGGCTGAGGCAAGGACAGGTCAACATTCCCCTTGCCTGACATGAACGACACATCCCGACCGTCGATGCGCGTATCGGCACCGACGGCCGCCTTGCTCGCCTCTGCTTTCGTTGTGGCGACCTGCGGCCTCGTCTACGAATTGCTGGCAAGCACGCTGGCCAGCTACCTGCTCGGCGACAGCGTCACCCAATTTTCTACAGTCATCGGCACCTATCTGTTCGCGATGGGGATCGGGAGCTGGTTCTCCCGCTATGTGAAGCGCAACGAGCTCGCCATCTTCGTGCGCGTCGAGCTGCTGATCGCCCTGATCGGCGGCTTTTCGGCGGCGGGGCTGTTCATGCTCTTCCCGATCATCGATCATTTCCGGATCGCGCTCTATTCGATCGTCTTCGCGATCGGTTTCTTCGTCGGGCTGGAAATCCCGCTGCTGATGCGGATCCTCAAGGATTACGATTTCCGCGAGGTCGTCTCCAGCGTGCTGACCTTCGACTATGTCGGCGCCCTGTTCGCAGCCCTGCTCTTCCCGCTCGTGCTGATGCCTTATCTCGGCATGATCCGGACTGGCTTCCTGTTCGGCATCCTCAACGCCGCCATCGCGCTCGCCTTGCTCGTCGTCCTGCCGCGCGGGACGCGCATGTATCTGGAAAAGATCGCCTCCGTCCTGGTCCTCGCCATCCTGATCGCCGGTTTCGCCGGATCGGAGCGGCTGCAGCGCTGGGCGGAAGTGGCGAGCTATCAGGAGCCGGTCATCTACGCCGAATCCAGCCGTTTCCAACGCATCGTGCTGACCCGCAGCGGCGACGATTTGCGCCTCTATCTGAACGGCAATCTGCAATTCTCCTCACGCGACGAATATCGCTATCACGAGGCGCTGGTGCATCCGGCGCTGGGCCGGGTCGCGCGGCCCGCCAATGTGCTGATCCTGGGTGGCGGCGACGGGCTGGCCGCGCGCGAGGTGCTACGCCATCCGGAAGTGGAGCGGATCACCCTGGTCGATCTCGATCCGGCGATGACGCGCCTGTTCGCGCGCAGCCCGATGCTCGCGGCGCTGAACCAGGGATCGCTCTCCGATCCGCGCCTCAGCGTGATCAATGCGGATGGCTTCCGCTGGGCGCGGGACGCGCGGGATCAATATGACGCGATTATTGTCGATTTCCCCGATCCGGTCGATTTCTCGGTGGGGAAACTTTATACAGAAAGCTTCTACCGCGAGCTGTCCCGCCTGCTCGCGCCGGACGGGGTGGCGGCGATCCAGAGCACCTCGCCGCTCGTCGCGCCCATTTCCTACTGGACGGTGGTGACGACGCTGGAGGCTGTGGGTCTGCAGACCCGGCCTTACCATGTCTATGTGCCGAGCTTCGGCGAATGGGGCTTCACCCTGGTCGCGCATCGCCCGATCGGGACGGAGGCGCGGATCCCGGAGGGGCGCTTCCTCACCCCCGTCATCGCCGAGCGCCTGTTCGATTTCCCGCCCGACATGGCGCGCCGCCCGGCGCCGGTGAACCGGCTCGATAACCAGGCGCTGGTACGCGCCTTTTCCGACGAATGGAGCCGCTATGCGGGTTGACCGCCGCGCGGTCGTCGCCGGCCTGGGGATTGCCGGCGCGGTCGCGGCGGTGGGCATAGGCTGGCGCGCGACCCGGTCTGCGCCGCCCGCCACGACGCTGGGCGGTGCAGACATGGAACGCGGCCACCGTCTGCGTGATGGCGATTTCCCGGAGCCGTCGGAGACAGAGGAGACGGGCATCGTCATCGCTGGCGGCGGCGTCGCAGGGCTGGCGGCGGGCTGGGCACTGGCAGAAGCGGGGCTCACCGATTTCCATCTGCTCGAACTGGAGGACGCGGTCGGCGGTAATGCGCGCAGTGGCCGCAACGATGTATCGGCTTTCCCGCTCGGCGCTCATTATCTCCCCGTCGCCAATCGCGAGGCGCGTGCGCTGCGGCACCTGCTCACCCGGCTCGGCATCATCACCGGCACGGCAGAGGACGGCGCGCCGGTCTATGATCCGCTCCAGCTCTGCGCCGATCTGCAGGAACGGTTGCTCTGGCGGGGCAGCTGGCAGGAAGGCCTGATCCCCCGGACAGGACTGGAGCCGCGCGACGAGGCTCATATCGCCGCCTTCGATGCCGCGATGCGTGCCTTCTCCGCGAGGGTCGGCGCGGACGGCAAACCGGCCTTCGCCACGCCGCTCGCCTACAGCTCGCGCGATGCCGATCTGATGGCGCTCGACGGGGTGAGCTTCGCCGCCTGGCTCGACGAGCAGGGCTGGGATTCGCCCGTGCTGCGCGCCCATGTCCGATACGGGATGCGCGACGATTATGGCTGCGAGCCGGCCGACGTCTCGGCTTGGGCCGGCATCCATTATTATGCCGGCCGGCGCGGCTGGGCGGCGGGCGAGGCGGCGGACAATGTGCTGACCTGGCCGGAAGGAAACGACCGGTTGGCGCGGGGCATGGCGGACCGGTTTCGCGGACAGATACGCTCCCGCCGCATCGTCCACCGCATCACCCGCGAAACCTCGCAAATCCTCGTCGATTCCTTCGACGTCGCCCGCCGGACCACCGTCCGCACCCGCGCCCGCGCCGCGATCCTCGCCATGCCCCGATTCGTCGCCGGCCATGTCGCCCCGGAGCTGCCGGCCGCTTCCGATTTCGGTTATGCGCCCTGGCTGGTCGCCAATGTCACCGTCGATCGCCTTCCGACCGGGCGCGGCGCGCCGCTTGCCTGGGACAATGTGTCTTCGACCAGCAATTCGCTCGGCTATGTCGTCGCCACTCATCAGGGGCCGGCGGCGATTCCCGGTGCCAGCGTTCTGACCTGGTATCTGCCGCTTTCCGACATGGCCCCCTCCGAAGGACGCCGCCAACTGATGGAACGGCCGGCGGAGGAATGGCGGGAATTGGTCATCGCCGATCTGCTCGGCATGAATCCCGATCTGGAGGGCGCGATCCGTTCGGTCGATCTGTGGCGCTGGGGTCATGCGATGATCCGGCCCATACCCGGTTTGATCTGGGGCTCGGCCGAGGCGGCGGCGCGGGCTGAGCCGCCGCTCTTCCTCGCCCATTCGGATCTGTCTGGCCTGTCGCTGTTCGAGGAAGCTCATTATCGCGGCGTGCTGGCGGCGGAAGGCGCCATGCGTCATCTCGGACATGGCTTCGAAAGCCTGCTATGAACATCGCGATGAATCAGGGGCGCCATCTCATCGCCGATCTCTACGGCTGTATCGGACTCGACGACATCGACCTGATCGAGGCGGCCTTGACCGATGCCGCGGTGGCGGCGGGCGCGACCCTGCTGGAAGTCCGGCTGCACGATTTTGGGGAAGGCCAGGGCGTGACAGGCGTTGCCTTGCTCGCCGAATCGCACATCTCGATCCACACATGGCCCGAGCATGGCTATGCGGCGATCGACATATTCCTGTGTGCGGAATGGCATGATGTGGAAGCAGGCCTAACGGTCGTTTCCGCAGCCCTGCGTGCGCAGCGAGTCGACAAGCAGCTCATTGCACGCGGCGCGGTGGCCGAAGCTACGCCGGCCTGATTCCTGCCAATGGACAGGGTGGGGCGCGCGCGTTAAGGGCAGCCCGCTCCGCCGACTTGGGGGCGGTCGGCGTAACAATCGCGCGACCTTGGAGTGAGAGATGAAAGGTGGCCTTGAGGCCGTCTTCCTGGAAAACCGGACGACGCTGCTGCGCTTTCTGCGCGCGCGCGGCGCCGGAGACGCGGCCGAAGACTGCCTGCAGGACGTGTGGATCAAGGCGTCGGCCGGCGCATCAGGCCCGATCATCGAGCCGCTGGCCTATCTCTACCGTACCGCCAATAACGTGATGCTAGACCGGCGCCGCGCCGAACTTCGCGCGAATCGTCGCGACACCGCATGGAGCGAGGCGACCGACGACAGCCTGCCGGCGGAAAGTGAAGATCGGTTGATCGCGCGCGAGCGGCTGACCGCGGTTGCGGCGGCGCTGGCCGCGCTCGGCGAGCGCACCGATGCCATCTTCCGCCGCTATCGGCTGGAAGGCGTGAGCCAGCGCGATATCGCCGCCGAATTCGGCATCAGCCTGTCGGCGGTCGAGAAGCATCTGCAGAAGGCCTATCGCGCGCTGACGGATCTCAAGGAGCGGCTCGATGCGGAATGAGCGGCGCGGCGGCGTCATGCTGCGGGAAGGGCTGTAGATGGCGGACGTGACCGACGAGATCAGGGACGAGGCGGCGGCGTGGCATATCCGGCTGCGCGACGATGCCCTGCCCGCCGACTGGGAGGCGTTCACCGCCTGGCTGGAGGCCGATCCGACCCATGCGCAGGCCTATGACCTGGTCGCGCTCGCCGATGCCGAGCTGGATGACCTGCCCTTCGCGCCTGCCGCGCGTGCGCCGCAACCGGTTTTTGGCGAACCCCGCCGCCCGAGTCGCCGCGTGTTCCTGGGTTGGGGCGGTGCGGCCATCGCGGCTGCACTGGTCGGCGCGATCACCCTGATGCCCGCCGACAGCACCTATGAGATCGTGACCGCGCCTGGTGAACGACGCGTCATCGCGCTTGATGAGGGCAGCCGGATCGAGGTCAATGGCGATAGCCGGCTGGTGCTAGATCGCGGCGATATACGCTTCGCCCGCATCGAGCGGGGCGAAGCCCTGTTCACGGTTGTTCATGACGAGGCCCGCCCCTTCCGGGTCGAAGCGGGCGAGGCGCGGCTGATCGATCTCGGCACCGTCTTCAACGTCATTCATGACGGCGATCGTACTGAAGTGGCGGTTTCCGAAGGCGAGGTGCAATGGCGTCGCGGCGGGACATCGGTGAATCTGAATCCGGGGATGGCACTCAGCCAGCGGGGGACGGAAAATCCAGTCGTCTCCCGACCGGCCGTCGAGACGATCGGCGGCTGGCGCGACGGGCGGCTCAGCTATTCGGCCGCACGTTATGACGCGGTGGCGGCCGATCTATCACGCAATCTTGGTGCCCCGGTGGCGATCGACAATGCGGTGGCGGCGCGCACGTTCAGCGGCGTGATCGTGATCGATCGCGATCCGGATCGGGACGAGACGCTGCGCCGCGCCAGTGCGCTGCTCGATCTCGGTGTCCGGCGGGATGGGGACGGCTGGCGGCTGACGGCGGAGCGCAGTGCGCGGCCTTGATCTGATCCTGCCCGTGGCGATCCTGGCGTCCGCCGCTTCGGCGGATGCATCTGCGCGCCACCAGCTCGATCTGCCCGCCGGCCGGCTCGGCGACGCGCTGGTGGCGCTGGGTCAGCAGGCGGGCATCAGCGTCGGTGTTTCCGATGCGGCGCTGGCCAATCGCCGTGTCGAGCGCCTGCGCGGCCGGATGACCGCTGCCGCCGCGCTCAACCGGCTGACGCGAGGCGCGGGCGCGCGCGCGGTCGCGATCGACGGGCGCACTTGGCGGGTGGTGCGCGCACCCGCGCCGCAGCGTCATGTGTCGCGCCCGGCCCGCCGCGAAGCGCCGCCGCTTCGCGAAGCAGAGGTCGAGCAGGCGGATATCGTCATCACCGCGTCCAAACGCACCTTCCGACTCGCTTCTTTCCCCGGCTCCGTGATATTCGCGGACGGTGCCGATCCGATGGCCGCGGCGCATGGGCGCGGCACGGAAGGGCTTGTCGCCACGCTGCCGGGTCTCAATTCCACCCATCTCGGCACCGGGCGCAACAAGCTGTTCATCCGGGGCATTGCTGATTCGAGCTTCAATGGTCCGACCCAGGCGACGGTCGGCCAGTATCTCGGTGAAACCAGGCTCAACTACAACACGCCCGATCCGAACCTGCACCTGCACGATATCGACCGGATCGAGGTGCTGCCCGGGCCGCAGGGCACGCTCTATGGTGCCGGCTCGCTGGGCGGCATCCTGCGTATCGTGCCCAACGCGCCGCGTCTGAACCGGGTTCAGGGCTCGGTTTCGATCGGCGCCGCTTTCACCCAACATGGCGATCCGGGCGGCGAGGCGGCGGCCGTGCTGAATCTGCCGATCGGCGATGCGCTGGCGCTGCGTGTGGTCGGCTATGGCGCCAGCGAGGGCGGCTATATCGATGACACGCTGCGTGGGCTCGATGATGTCAATCGCACCAACATCTATGGCGGCCGCGCCCGGCTGCGTGCTGAAACCGGCGGCTGGACGATGGAGATCGGCGGCGCGATCCAGCGCATTCGGGGCGAGGACGGCCAATTCGCCGACCGCGACGCGCCCCCGCTCACGCGCGCGAGCCCGGTCGCCGAGAATTATGCCAATGACTATCTTCTCGGCGATGTCGTCGTCGAACGCGCGTGGGGCGACGGCCTGCGTTTCGTCTCGGCTGCGAGTATGGTCCGCCAGACGCTCGACGAACGTTATGATTCGACCCGGAAGGACGGCGATCCTGCCGTCTATCACCAGACCAACCGGCTGACCCTCTTCTCGGCCGAAAGCCGGCTGTCCCGTTCCGGCCGCGACGGAACAGGCTGGCTGATCGGCGCCAGCTTCCTCTCGAACCGCTCGGAGATATCGCGCGCACTCGGCGATCCGGTCGCACCCGATCCGATCGCCGGCGTGCGCAACAGCGTTGACGAGATCACCGCCTTCGGCGAGGCCACGCTTGCCGTGGCGGACAGGATCACCGCGACCTTCGGCGGCCGCCTCACGCATAGCCGTCTGTCGGGCGGTGTGCTCGACGCGCCGGTGCCGTTGCTGACGACGCTGCGGGAACTACGCGCGGCGCGCGACGAGACCGTGTTCCTGCCGTCCTTCGCGCTGGCCGCGCGGGCCAAAGAGGATCTGCTGCTCTTCGCCCGTTACCAGCAGGGCTTTCGCCCCGGCGGGCTTGCCGTTACCTCGCCCTTCATCGCGCGCCTTGAGAATGGCGAGGTGGTGACATCGCAGATCACCAATCCTTCGCTGCCCCTCAATTTCGTCTCGGTCGGTCGCTTCGAGAATGATCGGGTGGCGACGTTCGAGGCAGGCCTGCGGCATGGCATGCCAGGCGCCGGGCGGTTCGATGTCGCCATTGCCCTCGCCTATACACGCTGGACCGACATCCAGGCTGACATTGTCGACCTCTTCGGTTTCCAGACCACGTCCAACATTGGCGACGGGCGCATCTTCACGCTCGATCTGCGCGCTGGCTGGCGTCCGGCACGGGGTCTCAATATCGAGGCGGCAGTCGTGCTCAACGACAGTCTCGTCACCAATCCGGCGCCCAGCATCATCCTCACGCCCCGCGCGCCGCTGCCCAATGTCGCGCGCGTCAATTTCCATGTCGGCGCAGATTACAGCGCCGAGATCGCCCCGGACTCCGTGCTGCGTCTGTGGAGCTCGATGCGCTATGCAGGCACATCGCGGCTCGGCATCGGGCCGATCCTCGGCGAAGAGCAGGGCGACTGGCTCGACTTCGGTGCCGGCGCGCGCCTTGAGCGCGGCCGTCATGCCGTTACCCTCGGCATAACGAACATCCTCGATGCGGAGGGCAACCGGTTCGCGATGGGGTCGCCCTTCACGCTGGCGCTGCGCCGCCAGATCACGCCGCTGCGTCCGCGCACACTGCGCGTCGGCTGGGAAGTGCGCTTCTAGCCTTATTTCGAAAAATTCGATCGTCAGGTGCGGGTCCCGGCGCGTGGTGGCGTCAGGTCAGGCAGAGAGCGGCGCCCGACTCCCCCCACCCCGCGGCGCCGCTCTCCCCCATTTCACGGTTCGAGGAACGATTGTGTCGATGCGTCTTCTGCTTGCCTGCACCTGTCTCACGCCGATCACCATCTACGCCAGCGCCAGCCATGCCGAGCGGGTCATCGAAACCAAGATCACGACCCCGGTTTCGACATCGACCGCGAGCAACGGTGCGCCGGACGACATCAAGATTACCTCGGCCGGCTCGATCGTTCCGACCGGCGGCGTCGCTGTGACGATCGACAGCAACCACAATGTCACCAATCAGGGCACGATCCAGATCACGGATGCGAACGATGCCACCGGCATCCTCGCCAATCCGAGCACGGCCGGCACGATCACCAATTCCGGAAAGATCATTATCGACGAGACCTACGAGCCCAAGGATACCGACAATGACGGCGATCTCGACGGGCCGTTCGCGCAAGGTGCCCGGCGATATGGCATCCGCGTCGCCCCCGGCGGCACCTTCACCGGTAATGTCGTCAACAGCGGCGAAATCACGATCGAGGGCAATGATTCGGCCGGCATCGCCCTCGATGGGCGGCTCAACGGGTCGCTCAACAGCAGCGGCACGATCGCCGTCACCGGCGATGGCTCGACCGGCATCCGGGCCGGCGACATCAGCGGCGATGTCCGGCTGACCGGTGCGATTGGCGCAAAGGGCGAAGGCGCGATCGGCGTCGCGCTGGATGGCGATATCGGCGGAGCACTGACCATCCAGGGGTCGATCGCCTCTACCGGCTACCGGACCGTGCCGCCGCCTTCCGATACCTCCAAGTTGGATGACGAGGATCTGCTTCAGGGCGGGCCGGCCCTGCGCATCGCGGGCAATGTCGCGGGCGGCATCTTCCTCGAGCGACGCCCGGCGGACAATGATCCGGACGATGATGACGAGGATAATGATGGCATTCCCGACAAGGATGAAAGTATTGCCAGCATCACGTCGCGCGGCGCGGCGGCTGCAATGCTGATCGGCGATACGGCGAACGACATCGCGATCGGCCCGGTGGCCAGCAGCGCCGAGGGGCATGGTCTCGTCATCGACGGCCTGATCACCGGCGCCGGCACCTACAAGGGCGTGAACGGCAACGGCCTCGTAATCGGCGGTCAGGGTGGCGATGTCGTTGTTGCCGGCGGCATGACAGTGCGCGGCACGATCAGCGCCACCTCGCCTGACACCAACGCCACCGCAATTCGCATCGGCAGCGGAGCCAGCGTCGCCGAAATTCGCAACAGCGGCATCATCGCCGCCACGGGCGCTACCGGCGAAGGCCGGCTGGCCAGCGCGATCGTCATCGACAGCGGCGCCGACGTTTCGGAAATCCGCAACAGCGGCCGCATCGAAGCGAGCTCGGGCAGGGCCGGCGGCGCCACGGCGATCGTCGATCTTTCAGGCAATGTGGGACTGATCGAGAATAGCGGGCGGATCTCCGCGACGGGCGCGGAGGCCGGATCGGGCCGCAATATCGCGATCGACCTGTCGGTGAACGGCGCCGGCGTCGAGATCCGCCAGATCGCGCCGGGCGGCAATGGCGTCGCGCCGGCGATCACCGGCAATATCCTGCTCGGCGCGGGCGACGATCTGCTCGACATCGCCACTGGCGCGGTGACGGGCACGACCCGGTTCGGCGAAGGTGCCAACCGCCTCCAAGTCGGCGGCAACGCGGCTTATACTGGCACGATCGTGTTCGGCGGCGGCGCGGACCGGGTGACGCTGGGCGGCACCGGCACCTTTTCCGGCAGCGCCGATTTCGGTGGTGGCGCGGACGTACTGGACATTTCCGGCACGGCGCGTTTCCGGAGTGCGATTTCGAACAGTTCGGGCCTCGCCGTGAATGTCGCGAGCGGACATTTCGAGGCGACCAATCCCGACACGGTCGCGCTGGCCTCGCTCAATCTCGGCGCCAATGCGACGCTCGGGGTCAGCATAGACGCGGCGGCCGGCACCGGCACGCTGTACGACGTCGCCGGCGCTGCGACGATCGCCGACGGGGCGGAAGTGCGCGTCCGCCTTGCCAATGTCAGTCAGTCGGAGGGCCGCTTCGTTTTCCTGCGCGGCGGTGCGCTGACCGGTGGTGGCAATCTTGGCCTCGGCGATGCCTCCCTGCCCTATCTGTTCAAGGGAGCGCTGGACGCGGAAACGGCGGGCGAGGTCGCCGTGGTGATCGAGCGCCGGGGCGCCGCTGAAATGGGCTTCAACGGATCCGAGACGCGTGCCTATGACGCGATCTTCGCCGCGCTGGACAATGACGGCGATGTCGCCAGCGCCTTCCTTGCGCTGACCAATGCCTCGGGTGTGCGGTCCACGCTCCGGCAGATGCTGCCCGATCATGCCGGCGGCGCGTTCGATACGGTGACGCAGGGCTCGCGCGCCACCGCGCGCTTCCTCGCCGATCCGCACGCACCGCTGGCCGACATGGGCGGGTGGGGCTTCTGGCTGCAGCAGGTCGCTTGGGGCTCGTCCAAGAATCTGGGCGATACGGCCGCCTATGACATTGCCGGCTGGGGCACTTCGGCCGGTGCCGAGATTCCCGTCGGCGGGGCCGGGCGCTTCGGCCTGTCGCTCGCCTATTTGAACGGCGAGGATGCCGATGGCGAAACCGACAATGAGGTGCGCGCGCAGCAATATGAGCTCGCCGCCTATTGGCGCGGACAATGGGGGGGCTTCCGCGCCTTCGCGCGCGGCTCCGCCGCGATCGTCGATTTCCGGGGCACACGTACCTTCACTGGTGAAGACGTTACACGTACCGCGACGGGCGAATGGAGCGGCCGGCTCTATTCGGCCGCGGCCGGTATCTCCTACGAACATGGCTTCGGCCGGCTCAGCCTGCGGCCGCTGGCCTCGATCGATTATTACCGCCTCATCGAGAACGACTATGTCGAAACCGGCGGCGGCGATGCCTTCAATCTCATTGTTAATGGGCGCACGAGTGATGAGTTCGCGCTCAACGCAACCCTCACGGCGGGCTATGATTTTGGCCGCCGTGAGGCTGGCGCCGGCTGGCTACGAACCGAGCTGGAAGCTGGCCGGCGCCAGATTCTGGGTGGTGCGCTCGGCACCACGACCGCCCGATTCGATGGCGGCGACCCGTTCACCCTGGTGCCGGAGGACCGGACCGACGGCTGGGTCGGCCGGCTGCGGGTGATCGGCGGCAATGGCACCTTCTCTGTCGGTGGCGAAGCGAGTGCCGAAGAGCAGCTCGGCAAGGCCGCCGTCGCGTTCCGGGTTTCGCTGCGGCTCGGACTGTAGCGGCACGCCCAGAGGGCGCCACCCCCTATGTGGCCAGGCATCTTTCGCGTAGGGATGCCGGTCATGGGGCAGGGCGATCCTTTGTCGAGCGAACTGGCACCGCGCGATTTTGTGCGCGAGGCGCATCTGCGCTCGATCCTGGAGACGATCCCGGATGCGATGATCGTCATTGACGAAGCCGGCCACATTCTTTCGTTCAGCACCGCCGCGGAGAAAATGTTCGGTTTCGCCGAGGCGGAGTTGCTGGGCGAGAATGTCAGCGCGCTGATGCCGTCGCCAGACCGCGAGCGCCACGATGCCTATCTGGCGCGCTATTTCACGACCGGCGAACCCCGGATCATCGGTATCGGCCGGGTGACGACGGCGCGGCATCGCGACGGCACGACCTTTCCGATCGATCTGCACATCGGAGAGGCACGGATCGGGGAAGCGCGCGTGTTCACTGGTTTCATCCGCGATCTCACCGAGCGTCAGCAGGCCGAGCTCCGGTTGCACGATCTTCAGAGCGAACTCGCCCATGTCTCCCGGGTGACGGCAATGGGCACGCTTGCCACCTCCATCGCGCATGAGCTCAACCAGCCGCTCACCGCCATCGCCAATTATGTGGAGACGGCCGTCGAGCTGCTGGAGACACCGGACGAGGATATGCTGGCGATCGTCCGCGAGGCGTTGGCGGATTGCGCCGCCCAGTCTGTCCGCGCGGGGCAGATCGTGCGGCGGCTGCGCGATTTCATCTCGCGCGGCGAAACGGAGCGACGGGTCGAAAGCCTGGCCCGGGTGGTCAACGAGGCGAGCGCGCTCGCGCTCGTTGGCGCCGGCGAACGTGGCGTTGAGGTCGAGGTCAAGCTTGATCCGACGGCCGACAAGGTGCTGATCGACCGCATCCAGGTCCAGCAGGTCGTGCTCAATCTAGTGCGCAACGCAATCGAAGCGATGGAGGAAAGCCGAACCCGGCGTCTGAAGATCGGATCGCGCAAGCTCGGCGACAATCAGGTTCAGGTCACAATCGAGGACAGCGGCGCGGGGATCGAGCCGGACATCGCCGCGCGGCTGTTCCAGCCCTTCGTCAGCACCAAATCCACCGGCATGGGCCTAGGCCTTTCCATCTGTCATACTATTGTGCACGGCCATGGTGGCCGGATCTGGGCTGAACCTTCGCGGCTTGGTGGCACGGCCTTTCACTTCACCCTGATCGACGCTTCGGAGGCGCCCGATGGCTGAAAAAAGCCGCCATATTCATCTTGTCGATGATGACGAGGCGATCCGCCGTTCGGCAAGTTTCATGCTCCGCACATCGGGCTATGTGGTGAAGACCTATACTTCCGGCGTCGAATTTCTCGGCGCAGCGGATGAGGCATTGCCGGGCTGCGTCCTGCTCGACGTGCGAATGCCGGAGATAGACGGGCTGGACGTGCAGCAGGCGCTGAAGGACCGGGCGATCCTGCTGCCGGTGATCGTCATGACCGGGCATGGCGACGTCAATGTCGCGGTTCAGGCCATGAAGCAGGGGGCGGTCGACTTCATCGAAAAGCCTTTCGAGAAAGCAGTTCTGCTGAATGCGATCGAGGAAGGCTTCGCCCGTCTCGATCAGGCGGGCCGGAGGCAGGCGCGTGCCGAGGAAGCGCGGGTGCGCCTCGATGCGTTGACCCCGCGCGAGCTGGACGTGATGACTGGACTGGTGCACGGCCATCCAAACAAGACGATCGCCTACGATCTCGGCATCAGCCCGCGGACGGTGGAGATCCATCGGGCCAATCTGATGACGAAGCTGGAAGTGGCGAGCCTGTCCGAAGCGCTGCGGATCGCTTTCGCCGCCGGACTGGGTGACGAGACGGAGCCCGGACGTTGAAGAGAGCGTGTATCAGGCTTCAGAGTCTGTTTCAGCCTAGCTGAAACAGACTTTAGCCGAGCGACTTGAGGCCGGCGACGCGGAAGGGCAGGCGTTGTCCGTCTGGCTCGGTCAGCGTCACATATTCGCCGATCCGCATCGGGTGGGTTTCGAGGTGGAAGACGGTTTCGTCGTCGCCGTCACCGATCTCATAGGAAAAAGCCCAGCCGCGCGGCGTGTCGATCACGTAGCCCGACATGTCCGGCTGATTCGGCCAGAAGCGGTGGACGGTGGCCCGCTCCGGCGTCTGGCCGTGGGCGCTTGCGTCGATCAGGCCGTGATCGTCCAGCGGCAGGCGTAGCAGATAGGCGCGGCTGGCTGAACCTTCCGGAAAATCGGACGTGCGGGCGAGTTCGAGACGGATCGATTGCCAGTTCATGCCGGTCTTTTGCGTCCGATGAATCCGGCCCGGAATAAGGAAAGCTACGGAGGCCCGCGCGGGTCCTCCGGGAATCTCCGTAAATCCGGCCGGCCGCACGCCGCGTATGCCGATGGCATCCGATGCCGATCGATATGCGAAGGGAAAAGGCGATGAAGACCATCCTGCTCTACGCCAATGAGGACAATGGACTGGAGAGCCGATTGCAGGCCGCGCTCGATGTCGGGCGTGCGTTCGATTCGCACGTCACCTGTGTGCAGGTGACACCCTATGACAGTTTCATCATGGGCGATGCCTTTGGTGGCGTTTACGCAATGCCGACGATGATCGAGCAGGTGCGCGAGAAGGAAGACGCACACCGCGCACGGATCGAGGCCCGACTGACAAGCGAAGGCGTCGGCTGGGATTGGCTGCGCTATGACGGACAGCCCGCCCAGGTCCTGTTCGATCGGGCGCGGCTCGCCGATCTGATCGTCCTCAATCTCGCATCCGGTCCGGGCTATGAAGGGCCATCGTCACTGGTCGCCGATGTGGCGATCAACGCCCGCGCCCCAGTGCTCGCGCTGCCTGTCGAAAGCCGCCGGATCGACGTGTTCGGCTCCGCACTGGTCGCCTGGGACGGGCGGATGGAGGGTGCGCATGCGCTGCGCCTGTCGCTGGCGCTGCTGCGCAAGGCGTCGCAGGTCCATGTCGTGACCGTGATCGACGATGTCGTCGAGTTTCCCGCGACAGATGCGGCGCTCTATCTGGCGCGGCACGGCGTGGATTGTGTGCTGCATCAGTGGCCGCGTGAAGGCCGCAGCACCGGGACGGCGCTGATCGATGCGGCGGCGGCGTTGAAAGCCGGCTATGTCGTGATGGGCGCTTACGGCCAGTCCCGGCTGCGCGAGGCGCTGCTGGGCGGCGCGACCCGCGAGATGCTGCGCGCCAGCCCCATGCCGCTGGTCTTGGCGCACTGATTGACGAATTGGTGCGCCGCCTCTCGCAGAGGGGCGGCGCCTGTCTCCCCCTATGTTCAGCGCACGGCCGTCGGATCGCGGACCAGCAGGACATCGCCTGGCAGATCGCGGATGATCGCGGCCGCCGTGCTGCCGATGAACAGGTCGTAGAGAGCGCCGCCGCCATGACTGCCGACCACGACCAACCCGAAGTCGCCCGCCTTGGCGTGATCGACGAGCAGCGTCTCGGGATCGCCGCGTTCGATGATCCGCCGGATCGATCCGGCCGCGCCTTCAGGCAGGTTCGCCTCGGCGAGAAAGGCTTCGGACGCTTCCGATCCGTAGCGCGCGAAATCCGCCTGCACCGCCATGTTTTCCAGATAGCCCGCGAAAGGGATGTCGTAAGCGTGGAAGACCGAGAGTTCCGCATCCGGGAACAGCCGGGCGGCGGCTTCCAGCGGATGACGCGAAGACGGCGATAGATCGGTCGTGACCAGCACGGAGCGATAGTCGCCATTCGCGCGGTCGCGCACGATCAGCAAAGGCGCCGGCGCATGTTTGACGAGATGGTCGACGGTGCTGCCCAGCAGATAGCGGCCGAGCGATTGATCGCGGGCCACGCCGGTTACAATCAGGCCGCACTGCTCGCGAGCCGCGACCTTGAGCACCAGCGCGGTGGGGTCCGCCGCCTCGACATGCAGTTCGATCTTCACCCCCTCGACATGGCCAGCGAGATCGGCCTCGATCCGCGCCCGCGCCGCCAATGCGGGGTCAACGCCGCGCAGCCGTCGGGTGAAGGCGTCCTCCCGATCCAGCATGTCCCGTTCGATGGCGTGGGCGATATGCAGCTTCGCGTCCCAGGCCAGCGCGAGATTCACTGCACGATCCAGCGCCCGGTCGCAGCGTGCACTGAGATCGGTGGCCAGCAGGATCGACTTGGGCGACCCCTGCATCCAGCTTGGCTCGGTCATGGTCTTTCTCCTTCGCTCACGATTTGAGTTCCTCGAACCAGCCGAGGCGGCGCATCAGCAGCTTTTCGCCTTCCAGCACGATCATCAGCAATGCGCCCAGCGCGACGATCAGCGCGCCGTCCACTAATGCGAGCGGCCGGCTTTCGAACGCCGCGTTCATCACGGGCAAATATGTGAAGGCCAACTGGCCGGCGACGACCACCGCGATCGCCGCCAGCACCGCCGGCGTACCCAGCGCACCGCGCCAGCTGATCGATCCGATATGCAGGTAGCGCACGTTGAACAGGTAGAAGATTTCGCCGACCACCAGCATGTTGACGACCATCGTACGGGCCGTCTCGATATCGCGGCCCTGGCCGAGCGTGTAAAAGAAGACGCTGAGCGACAGAACAGCGAGCAGCACCGAGACGACCAGCACGCGCCACAGCAGAAAGGGCGAAAGCAGGGGTGCATCCGGCCGGCGCGGCTGTCGGCGCATAACATCGGGCTCGGCCGGCTCGAAGGCGAGGACGAGCCCGAGCGTCGCCGACAGGATGAGGTTCACCCACAGGATCTGCGTCGCCGTCATAGGCAGCGCGAAACCGGCAAAGATCGCGAGAATGACGGCCAGCGTCTCGCCGCCATTGCTCGGGATCGTCCAGGCGATGACCTTACGGATATTGTCGTAGACGGTGCGCCCTTCATGGACGGCGCTGACGATCGAGGCGAAATTGTCGTCGAGCAGCACCATCTCGGCCGCTTCCTTGGCGGCCTCCGTGCCCTTCACGCCCATCGCCGTGCCGACATCGGCCTGCTTGAGCGAAGGCGCGTCATTCACCCCGTCGCCCGTCATCGCGACGATCGCGCCGTCCGCCTGGAGCGCGCGCACGATGCGCAATTTGTGCTCTGGACTGGTGCGCGCGAAAACGGAGACGCGGCGGACCAGCGTCTCCAACTCCGTGTCGGACAGGGCGTCCAGCTCCGCCCCCGTCACCGCCTGGGGATCGTCGGCAAGGCCGAGCTGGCGGGCGATGGCAAGCGCGGTGGCGGCATGATCGCCGGTGATCATCTTCACCGCGATGCCGGCCGACCGGCACTCCGCGATCGCCGCCATCGCCTCCGGACGGGGCGGATCGATGAAGCCGATCAGGCCGGCCAGTTCGACGCCGCCCGCGACATCCTCGAAACCGATCCGCTCCGGCGCGCCTTCCAGCCGCTTCACGCCGAAGGCCAGCACCCTTTCGCCCTGCGCCGCCGCCGATGCGATATGGGCGTTCCAGGCTTCGACATCGAAGGGCGCGGGCGCCATCGCGAACAATGCCTCCGGCGCGCCCTTCACGAAGACAATCGTGCCGCCGTCCGGCGCGCGATGCAGGGTCGCCATGAAGCGGTGTGCGGCGTCGAAGGGGATTTCGTCGAGGCGCGGCCATTCGGCGCGGACATGGGCGGGATTGAGCCCCGCCTTCATCGCCAACGCAACCAGCGC
This sequence comes from uncultured Sphingosinicella sp., assembly GCA_964438875.1. GTDB lineage: Bacteria > Pseudomonadota > Alphaproteobacteria > Sphingomonadales > Sphingomonadaceae > Allosphingosinicella. Next base: position 36,680 of record CAYTMM010000009.1, read on the forward strand.
GCCTTCCATCGGATCGCCGTCCACGCGCCACTGGCCGTCCGTCTCTCTGAGCGCCGCGTCATTGCACAAAAGGCCGCAGCGCAGGATCGGCATCGCGGCCTCCAGCGTTTCGGTATCGTCATCCGCACCCTCGGCGACGATCTCCCCCTCCGGCCGATAACCCGAGCCGCCGACGGCCAGACGGTGCGTCGCGGTGATGACGTGATGCGCCGTCATCTCGTTGCGGGTGAGCGTGCCGGTCTTGTCCGAACAGATGACCGATGTGGCACCCAGGGTCTCGACGGCGGGAAGCTTGCGGATCACCGCGCGTCGCGCCGCCATGCGCCGTACGCCAATCGCGAGCGTGATGGTGATGACCGCCGGCAGGCCCTCCGGGATGACGCCCACCGCCAGCGCCACCACCGCGATCAACGCCTCGTCCCACGCGAAACCGCGCACCAGCACGGCGAAGGCGAACAGGGCGACCGCGCCGGCGAACACGATCGCGGTGAAGCGCCGCGCGAAATCGCCGATCTGGCGCAGCAGCGGCGTGGTCAGCGTTTCGACGTTCTGGAGCAGGCGGCTGATCCGCCCGATCTCGGTCTGCGCGCCGGTCGCCACGACAATGCCGGTCGCCTGGCCGGCGGCGACCAGAGTGCCCGAATAGGCCATGTTGATCCGATCGCCGAGCGCGGCATCGGCGGTGGCGAGCCCGTCATTCTTTTCCGCCGCGACCGATTCGCCCGTCAGCGCCGCTTCGTCGATCAGCAGGCCGCGCGCGCGCAACAACCTGAGATCGGCCGGCACCCGATCGCCGGCCTCGAGCTGGACGATGTCGCCCGGGACGAGATCGGCCACGCCGACGGAAGTCCGCAGACCCTCGCGCAATGCCACGGCATGCGGGGCGATCATGTCGCGGATCGCGTCGAGGGCCTGCTCGGCGCGGCCTTCCTGGACGAAACCGACGATGGCGTTGACCAGGACGACGACGACGATCACCGCGCCGTCGATCACATGGCCGAGGAGGGAGGCGGCGGTCGCACCGGCCAGCAGGAAGTAGATCAGCGCACTGTGGAAATGCCGGAGGAAGCGCAGCACGGGATGCAGCCGCGCCGCCGCCGGCAGGGCGTTGGGGCCGTGTTCGACCAGCCGTTGAGCGGCCTCGGCGCGCGACAGGCCGGTACGCGACGTCCGAAGAGCTTCGAAGAGATGCGTTTCGGGCTGAGCATGCCAGTCAGTTCTTGTTGCACCATGTTGCGGTTGGACCGCCATGATTTCTTTTGCCTGCTTGTTCGCTGTTGCCGCCATGTTGACGCAAGCGATAGGAGCGGTGCAACCTGGTGCTGTATAAGCAGACCTACCTAATTAGCGCGGTGCGATCGTCCGGCGCAGTTCGTCGCGGAAGTCCGGATGGGCGATCGCGATCAGTGCCTGGGCGCGCTCGCGCAGCGATTTGCCCTTCAGATCGGCGATGCCATATTCGGTGACGATGATATGGGTGTCGTTGCGCGGCGTCGTCACCGGGCCTTCCAGGACAGGTACGATGCGCGAGACGGTTCCGCCTTTCGCCGTCGAATGGCAGGCGATGATCGATTTGCCGCCCCTGGACGCCGCCGCCCCGCGCACGAAATCGAGCTGTCCGCCCGACCCGCTATATTGCCGCCCGCCGACATGCTCGGAATTGCACGCGCCGGTGAGATCGACCTGGATGGTGGCGTTGACCGAAACGACATTGTCGTTCTTCGCGATGTGGCGCGGATCGTTGACGATATGGACCGGCGCGCTGTGCATCGAGGGATTGTCGTCCAAGAGATCGTAGAAGGCCCGGTCCCCCATCGCGAAGGTGAAGACGCTGCGGCCGCGATAGGTGGTCTTGCGCAGGTTGGTCACCGCGCCGCATTCGATCAAGGCGGCCAGGCCCGGTGTCATCAATTCGGTGTGGATGCCGAGATCCTTGTGCTTGGTCAGCTTGGCGCAGACGGCGTTGGGCAAGGAGCCGATCCCCATCTGGAGGCAGGCGCCGTCGCCGATCAGCCCCGCAATGGTTGCGGCGATCGTCTCGTCTTCGGGAGAGGGCGCGCGCGGCGTCAGTTCGGCGAGCGCCGTGCGATGCTCGACGATCGCGTCAACCTCGGAGACGTGGAGCAGGGATTCTCCGAAAACGCGCGGCATCTCCGGATTGACCTCGACGATCAGCCGCTTCGCCGCGCGCGCCGCGACGCTCGCATAATCGTTGTTGGTGCCGAAGGTGAACCAGCCGTGCCGGTCCATCGGCGAGACCGTGACGACGAAGGCGTCGAGCGCGATCCTTTCGCTGAGCAGCCGGGCGGATTCGCTGAATGCGCACGGTGTGAAATCCACGACATCCCGGCCTTCCGCCGCGCCGCGCGCGGCCAGCGCCCGTTCGATCCCGGTCATGAACATGCAATGCGCCCGGACGCGGTCGAGCAATTCGTAGCGCAGGACGGTTTCGCCCGCCTGGGGCATGGAATGGAAGTACCAGAGGTGTAGATCCTCCAGCCCGCCGGCCTCGACCCGCGCGGCGAGCGCGGCAAGCAAGGCGGGCGGCTGGCCGATCGCCATGCCCATCGCCACATGCGCACCCGATGCGATGCCCTGGACAGCTGTGTCGGCGCTCATCAGCCGGGAGTGATATTCGGCTGCAACATCTCTGGTCATGTGTGCAGGCTATATCAGGGTATGCCGGCTCGCGACATTCATCTGTCCGGGATGGCCTTACGATGCATCCTTTTCGCCGTCTCAGTTCTGCAGCGTCTCTTCGAGCGCATCCCTTTCGTCTTCGATTTCGCGCCGGTCGTTCACCCGCCGTCGTCAGTCACGCCGATATTGAGGAACCATTGCTCCCCCGCCTGGCGGCGTTCGCTTATCCAGCTTTCGTGAAATTCGAACATGCCCGGGAACAGATCCGCTTCCGCTAACGGCCGATCTGCGAAACGCATGAAGGATTCGTCCCGCGCATAAGAAGGCCAATCCGGGCCTTGCGGGCTGGTCGGCGTGCCGCTACGCGCGAAACTCGTCCAATAATCCATCATCGCTCGCGACAGCGCGGCATCCTCCCGGCCATCAAGGCGCGGCCATTCAGGCGGCAAGGTGGCGCCGGGGCCCGTCTGGCCGAACAGATAGGGCAGTTCGCTGGCGTGGAAGGCGCACAAATCACGCGCTCGCGAGGCCGGATCGCAGCGATCGAACAGATAAAGATACGCGGGCAGCCCGGCCGCCGCATATCGGCGCGCCAGCCGCTCGCTCGACCAACCGAAGACAGCATCGCGCAGGACCGCCAGCATGCTCTCCCGAACATCCGACGCGGGATAGAGGGCGAGAAAGGCCGGGGCGCGATCGCCGTAGCGGCGCGCGATCGCCTGTTCATAAACCCGCGCGCTGGCCGGAACCGGCGGCAGCGGGACGAGACCGGCGCGCATCTCGCCGCTGGTGAAACCGGTCATCAGCGGCACCTGCGCTTGTGCAGCTGCATCGAAGGTATCGACGAGCTGCCGCGTCAGCGTCCAGCCGTCGACCACACCTTGCGAAGGGAAATGCGCCTGTTGCGCTGCGCGAGTCAGCGCCTCGGCATCCATCGCGCGCAATTCGGCGAGGCTTCGCGCTCCGGAGCTGGCCGCAAAATTTGTACCGATTTGTTCCCCCGAAGGGAGGCCGTAGGCCGCATCGCGCAATTCGGGCATGTTGCGCAGGTTCGTGCTTTGCGCGATCGCTTTGTGAAACAGGCCGCGCGCCATCGGGCTGGCCAGCAGATAGGTGACGCTGAGCGCGCCGGCCGATTCCCCCATGATCGTGACGTTGCCGGTATCGCCGCCGAACGCAGCAATATTGTCCCGTACCCAGCGCAACGCCTGGATCTGGTCGAGCAAGCCGTAATTGCCGGAGGCGCTCTGCGGGGATTCCGCGCTCAACTCCGGATGGGCCATCCAGCCGAACACACCGAGCCTGTAGTTGATCGAGACGAAAACGATGCCGCGTCGCGCGAAGGCAGCGCCATCATAGAGCGGTTCTGCGCTGCCACCGATGCGCAGCGAACCACCGTGAATCCAGACGATCACGGGCGCATTCGTCGCGTCCGTCGGCGACCACAGATTGAGCGAAAGGCAGTCCTCGCTCATCGCCTCGATCGGGCTGTAATAGAGGCTGGTCGGCGGAAGCGGCGGCTGGACGCAGCGCGGGCCGAAGGCCGCAGCATCGCGCGTGCCTGTCCAGGACGCGGGCGGCTCCGGCGGGCGCCAGCGCCGCTCGCCGACTGGCGGCAGTGCGTAGGGAATATTCCTGAAGACGCGCAAATCGCCTTCCAGCGTGCCGCGCAGCCGTCCTTCCGCGACTGTCGCGACAGGCCGCTCGCCAGTCTGGGCGGCGGCACCGAAGCTCGTGAATAGCAGCCCGGCCAGCAGGCCTGCCAATCTCATCATCCTTCGCATCGGCTCTCCCTCCCGCAGTGCTTGTCAGCCGCTTGCTGTAAAAATACACTCACTCGTGCGTGAATATCAATGACAACACGGAGGAGGGGATGATGATAGCAAACGCCACGAGGCGTCAGTTCCTGGCCGGCAGTACGGCCTTGCCGCTGGCTGGTCTGGGCCTTGCGTCGCCCGGCCAGGCCTCGCCCGCCAATACTGTAGCGGATGATCTGCGGCGCTATATCGGCTTCGGCGGCAAGCAGTCCGGCGGCGCGGGCGACACTGCGTGCGGAGAGTGGCTCGCGGATGAGTTGGCGCGTGCCGGCTTCGCGGTCGAGCGGCAGAGCGTGGCAGTGCCTTTCTTCGCGCCGGAACGCTGCACTTTGATCTGCGGAGCGGAGCAGGCGGCGGTCTGGCCACAGCCGATCGTGCGGCCGACGCCTGACGAAGGGATCGCGGCGTCACTCGTCCGTGTCGATGCCGACGGCCATGCGGCCGCGCCGATGGAAGGCGCCATCGCGCTCGTCGATCTGCCGTTCGGGCGCTGGTCGACAGCGACCGCGCCCCGGCTCAAACGACCGATCGAGGCGAGCTTCGCCGACGGCGCGAGGGCGGTGATCGCGATCATCAACGGGCCGACCGGCAAGGTGATCGCGCTGAACGCGGACGGCCGCGCACCGATGTTCGCCGGGCCGGTCGCTTTGCTCGCACCGGAAGATGCGGCGCCGTTCCGTGCCGCCGCCGCGCGAGGCGAGCAAGCAGTGCTGCACATCACTGGCGAAGGCGGACGGCGGCCGAGCTTCAACCTGATCGGCCGCATCGACCGGGGCGCCCGGCGCTGGTTGATCGTCTCCACCCCCCGCTCGGGCTGGTTCACCTGCGCCGGCGAGCGCGGCGGCGGCATCGCGGCGTGGCTCGATCTGGCGCGGTGGTTGCCGGGCGCGGCGCCGGGCTTCAACCTCGCCTTCATCTGCAACAGCGGCCACGAATATGAATATCTGGGGGCCGAGGAGATGCTGCGCGAGACCGCGCCCCGCCCCGCCGAGACCGCCTTCTGGCTCCATCTCGGCGCGAACCTCGCGGCACGCGACTGGCATGAGGCGGTGGGCGAAATGTGGCCGCTGCCCGGCACGGACAGCCAGCGTTATCTGGTGACCAGCCCGTCCTTGCTCCCCGTCGCGCGACAGGAGTTCGCTGGTCTGGCCGGGCTCGAGGCGCCTTATGGCAGCCACGTACTGTCGGCCGGCGAACTGACCAACGTCATCGCGGCTGGCTATACGCTGGTCGCCGGGGTGTTCGGCATCCATCGCTTCCACCATGTCGCGGACGACGACGAACGCTGCGTTGATGCCGGCGAAGTCGCCCGCGCCACCGCCGCCTTCCGCCGGCTGGTCGCGCATGTGTTGACGACCGTCTGAGCCTATTCGTCAATATTGCTGCGGAAGGTTTCCGGCAGGAACAGGAGACCGACGATCACGGTCATCCCGGCGATCAGGACCGGATACCACAGGCCATAATAGATGTCGCCTGTGGCCGCGACCATCGCGAAGGCCACGGTCGGCAGGAAGCCGCCGAACCAGCCATTGCCGATATGATAGGGCAGCGACATCGAGGTGTAGCGGATCCGCGCCGGAAAGAGCTCGACCAGCATCGCGGCGAGCGGCGCATAAGCCGATGTCACCAGCAACATGATCATGACAATGACGGCAATCACCAGGGGCCGGTTCACCCGCTCCGGATCGGCGCGGGTGGGATATCCCGCTTCAGCGAGCGCGGCCCCCACATCCGCGCGAAATGCCGCGATCGCCGCCGCGCGGTCTTCACCTGCCAGCCGGGCCGGATCGGGCGCGGCGATCGCGACGCCGGCGACGCGAACCTCGGCGATCGCGCCCGCCGGCGCCGCGGCATTGGAATAACTGACGCCGCTGCGTGCCAGATAAGTCTTGGCGATGTCGCAGCTTGTCGTGTCGAATGTGTTCTTGCCGATCGGGTCGAACTGGAACGAGCATTCGCGCGCATGCGCGGCAACCGTAACCGGCGCGCGCTCGACCGCTTCGGCCAGCGCCGGATTGGCCGCATGGGTCAGGAGCTGGAA
>CAYTMM010000009.1:43187-61912 GCA_964438875.1 uncultured Sphingosinicella sp.
TGGAACAGCGGAAAGAGCGTGAAGGTCGCGATCGCGCAGCTCGTCAGAACGATCTTCTTGCGACCAATTTTGTCGCTGAGCCAGCCGAAGAAGACGAAGGTCGGTGTGCTGATAATGAGCGCGATGACGAGCAGGATATTGGCCGTCCCGGAATCGATGCGGGCGATCCGCTCCAGATAGAAGAGCGTGTAGAATTGCCCCGTATAGCCGATCACCCCCTGCCCCGCGACCGCGCCGAACAGGGCGATCAGCACGAATTTCAGATTGCCCCAGCGCGCGAACGCCTCCTTGAGCGGCGCCTTCGAGGTCGTGCCCTCTTCCTTCATCTTCTGGAAGACCGGGCTTTCGGCGAGCTGGAGACGGATCCACAATGATATGGCGAGCAGCAGGATCGACACCAGGAAGGGTACGCGCCACCCCCAACTCGCGAACGTCTCTTCGCCAAGCAGCCAGCGCAGGCCGATCACCAGCAGCAGGGCGGTGAACAGGCCGATTGTCGCCGTGGTCTGGATGAAGCTCGTGAAGAAGCCGCGCTTCCCCTGCGGCGCATGTTCGGCGACATAAGTGACAGCGCCGCCATATTCGCCGCCGACCGCAAGGCCTTGCAGCAGCCTCAGGAACACGAGAATGATCGGCGCGGCGATGCCGATCGAAGCGTAACTGGGCGGGAAGCCGACCGCGAATGTCGAAAGACCCATCAGCGTCATGGTGACGAGGAAGGTGTATTTTCGCCCGACCAGATCGCCGAGCCGACCGAACACCAGCGAGCCGAACGGCCGCACAGCGAACCCCGCCGCGAACGCGCCGAGCGCGAGGATGAAGGCGGTGGTCTCGTTGACGCCAGAGAAGAACTGGGCGGAGATGTAGGTGGCGAGCAGGCCGTAAAGATAGAAGTCGTACCATTCGAACGCGGTGCCGAGCGACGAGGCCAGAATGACTTTTTTCTCGGTTCGCGTCGGCACGTGCTGCTGCGGCAGCGTATCTTCGTTCGCCATTTACATCCTCCCCGAAAGCCGCCCTGTCCGCCGGGCAGTCTTTCACTTCATTCCGCCTCCGGGCAGCTAGCGCGCAGTTAGCAACGCCGCCCCGAAGCCGGCATTGACCAGCTCTCGCTCCGCCTGTGTGAAGCCGTACTCGGGCACGATCTCCCGCGCCCGATTGCCGATCGGGTTCCAGCTTTCGATCACCCGATCTCCGGCGTCCGTGCCATCGCCGACATAGTGGCCGTCCGTCAGCGTCACGAACGCCCGGGCGAAATGACCGGCGCCGGCGCACAAGATCGCGCGAGTCGGCGCGTTATTGGCGACCAGCGCGAGCAGGCCCGGGCTCACCAATGCGGGATCGAGTTTCGCCAGCGCATCGGCCGCCATCAGGCGATCGGTCATCTGCGTGGCGGCGGTAGGCGCGAGGCAGTTCACGCGAATATCGTATTTCGCACCTTCGAGGGCCAGGGTCTGCATCAGCCCGACCAGCGCCATCTTGGCCGCGCCGTAATTGGCCTGACCGAAATTGCCGTAGAGGCCCGACGAGGAGGTGGTCATTACGATACGCCCGTAGCCCTGGGCGCGCATTGTTTCCCACACCGCCTTCGTACAGATCGCAGCACCGGTCAGATGAACGTCGATGACGAGCCGGAAATCTTCCATGGTCATCTTGGCGAAGCTCTTGTCGCGCAGAATTCCGGCATTATTGATCAGGATATCGACACGCCCCCAGGTGGCAGCGGTCCATTCCGCCATCGCCGCGATCGCGGCCTCGTCGGTGACGGAGGCGGGCACACCAACCGCCTCGCCGCCGCCGCGGCGGATTTCATCGGCGACTGCTTCCGCGTTCGCGACATCGAGGTCGTTCACGACAACTTTCGCGCCCCTGTCCGCCAGCAAACGCGCGTGGCAACGGCCAAGCCCGCCGCCAGCGCCGGTCACGATTGCCACACGCCCGTCGAGCCTCGTCATCTTGCTTCGATCCGCAGACATTAGATTCACTATCCCGTTAGTTAATGAATGGGTCGTGCAGCTCGATGCGCATGGCCGTGCCAGCGTCAGGCGTTTCCGCAAATCTCCCGGAAGCCCGCCGCCATGAATTTCGCCATCCGTTTCTTCACCGCCTCATAATCGTCCGAACGGCACAGTCCGCCCGACAGCTTGTCGATGCGTCCGGTCCGCGCGAGCGTCAGCATCAGCGCGCCGGTAACGAAATGATACCCCCAGAAAATGTCCTCCTCGGCGGTGTCGGGAAGCGCTTTCTTGAGGATTCCGATCAACCGCAGGACCACGGGATCGAAATATTTGTCCATGAATTCCGCGCCTTCGGGGCTGTTGGATGCGCGCGCGCCGAAGGCGCCGTAATTCTTCCAGCCTTCGCCGCCCTGGATGTACAGATCAAGGTCGGTGTCGAGAAAGGCGTGCAGCGCGCCCTCGACGGTCGGCTTGCCGTCACATGCCGCGTCATATTCGTCCAGCGCTTTCATCCGCAGGTCGATCGTGATCTTGGCGCGCCGGGCAAAGACGGCGTCGAACAGAGTCCGCTTGTCGTCGAAATAATAGTTTACGAGCGTGTGGTGGACACCGACCTGCTTGGCGACATCCTTCAGCGTCACACCATGAAAGCCGTGGGTCGAAAACAGATTCTCGGCCGTGTCGAGGATCTGCTCTGTCGTCTCGGCACGGCGCTCGGCTTTCGTAGGACGCCTGCGCTGGCTTGCTGCTGGCAAAACTCGACCTTTCCCTCTTGGCGACGAGGCACGTACCAATGACGGCATCGCCCCGCTCATGCCTGACTATATTCCGCTCTCAGGCGTATCTTGTCGATCTTGCCGGTAGATGCCAGCGGCATGTTGGGGATACGGATGATCGACTCCGGTATCCACCAGGGGGCGACACGCCCGCGCAGGGATGCGATCAAGCCCTCGTCGCTGAGCGTCGCGCCGGTGCGCATCTCGATCAGCAAGATCGGACGCTCGCCCCATTTGGGGTCGGACCGGCCGATCACCGCCGCCAAAGAAACCTCCGGCAACGCCCCGACGATCGCTTCGATCTCGCTGGGATTGATCCATTCTCCGCCCGATTTGATCAAATCCTTGGCGCGGCCCGTGATAATGACATTACCGTTTTCATCGATGCGGGCGAGATCGCCCGTGTCGAACCACCCGTCTCGCGTGGCTGGCTCGCTCTCCCCGAAATAACGCTCGACCACAGTCGGGCCGCGCACGTGCAGCCGCCCTTCGCCTTCGCGTTGCGCGGGAAGCGGCCGGCCTTCGCCGTCGGCCAGCATCAGATCGATACCGATCGCCGGGCGGCCGGACTGTGATGCCTGACGATCGGGTGCGCCAGGCAACGATGCCGTGCCCAGCGGCGAAAGCTCGGTCATGCCCCAGGTGGTCTGCACCTGTATGCCGCGCCGCTCGATCCGCGCCATCAGCGCCGGCGGCATCGGCGAGCCGCCGACCATGATACGGCGGAGCGATGGCAGCTCCCGACCAGTCTCGTCGAGATGGTCAAGCAATCCCAGCCAGACGGTAGGCACGCCGACCCCGATCGTCGCCTGCTCGGCATCAATCAGGTCGGCTAGGCTCGGCCCGTCCGCCTGCCGCCCGGGCAAAAGCAGCTTGCCGCCGACCGCAGGGACCGAGAAAGGCAGGCCCCAGGCATTGGCATGGAACATCGGCACGACAGTCAGCACCGAATCCTGCGATGTCAGTCCGGTCACATCCGCCTGCAACTGTCGCAGCGTGTGCAGATAATTGCCACGATGCGTGTAGCTGACGCCTTTCGGCGACCCGGTCGTACCCGATGTGAAGCATAGGCCGCAGGGCGTCGTCTCGTCGAAGCCCCCCCACGCGACCTCATCGAGATTTCCGGCGATGGCCTCTTCCATCGCGGCGACAGGGCGGCCACCGGCGCAAGCGGCCATGGCCTCGGTCGGCCCATCGATCACGATGACATGGGCGATCGATGGCGACGCCACCAGAATGGCCCCCGCGAGCGGGGCGAGATCGGCGCTGACGATCAGGACTTCCGCTTCGGATTGCCTCACCATGTCCGCGCTTTGCGCGCCCAGCAACCGGGGGTTGAGCGTGTGACAGACCGCGCCCATGCCCATGATCGCATACCAGGATTCCATATGCGCCTGGGTGTTCCAGGCGAGCGTCGCCACCCGCCCGCCTTGCGTCACGCCGCGCCGCGCGAGCGCCGCCGACACCCGCCGCGCGCGCGTCAGCAGCTCGGCATAGGAGATCCTGTCGATCATGCCATCGCCCCGGGCGGTGACGACTTCGCCGCTAGGGTGCCATTTGGCGGCGTGGAGAAGGAACTTGTCGACCGTCAGCGTAAAGGATTGCATATTCCCGTCGATCATCGGCACCCCGGTGCCTGCGGCGGCATGGGCGGCGCAATCACGCCGGCATTCCAGGTCCAGCCGATTCCTGCCGCGCGGCGGCGGCAGACGACCTCCTCATGCAATTCGTAATGGCCGGGCAAGAGATCGATCCCCGCCTGCGGGGTCCCGGCGAAGCGCATATAGGCCTGGTCTTCGCCATAGGGCCGCCATGCAGGCTGCCCCTCGGCCGCCGGCTGACCGCCGCGCACGAATGAGGCCCAATATTCGACCATCGCGCGGGAAAGAACGTCTTCCGATTGCGCCTCGGGAATGGCGGGCCAGTCCGGCGCGGTCTGGCGGATCGTGCCGAAGGCATAGGGAATCTCCATCGCGTGGAAAGCATGGAGATCGGCCGCTTCGGTCGCCGGCGTGCCATGATCGAAATAATAGAGGAAGGAGGGTTGACCGATCGCCGTCTGCCGCGCCGCGAGCCGTTCGGCAGTCCAGCCGTACATCGCATCACGTGTCGTCGCGAGCATGCTCTCCTCACGATCGCCGGACGGGTAGAAGCGCAGGGCGGTGTCGGCGAGATCGCCATAGCCGTTGCGGATTGCAGCCTCATAGCTGGCCGCGTCGGCGGGTGGCGCCGGCGGCAGGAGAATGCGAAGCGAACGAATCTCACCCGCGTTGAATCCGGCGAGAACCGGGACGCGCGCCTGCTCACCCCGATCGAATGTATCGACGAGCTGGCGGGGCAGCACCGCGCCGTCGATCGTGCCCCAAGGGATATAGCCGGCCGTGACTGACGCCTCGGTCAGTTGCTGCGCGTCCATCGCCCGCAGATCGGCAAGACTGCCGGCGCCGACCTGACCCTGAAGCCAGACGCCGACGGCTTCGGCCGGTGGCGCACCGTAGCGCGCCTCCCGCAATTCCGGGGTCGAAAGCATATAGGCGCTCTGCGCGATCGCTCTATGGAACAGGCCATGCGCATGGGGCGAAGCCATCAAATAGGTGACGCTGAGCGCGCCGGCCGATTCTCCCATGATCGTGACCTGATTGGGATCGCCGCCGAACGCCCCGATATTGCCATTGATCCAGCGCAAGGCGGCGATCTGGTCGAGCAGGCCGTAATTGCCCGAAATCCGCTCATCCGATTCCGCACTGAGCTCGGGATGGGCGAGATAGCCGAGTACCCCGACCCGGTAATTGATCGACACGACCACCAGGCCCTGCCGCGCAAGCGCCGCGCCATCATACATGCCGATGCGGGTGGCACCGGTGGTCAGCGCGCCGCCATAAATCCAGACGAGAACCGGCGCATTTTCGGCATTGTCGGGCGTCCAGATGTTGAGCGTCAGGCAATCCTCGCTCGTCGGGCCGACATCGTCGGTATAGATGCTCGTTCCACGCCGGGCGGGCTGGATGCAGGATGCCCCGAACTGCGTCGCATCCCGTACGCCCTGCCAGCGCGACAATTCAGATGGCGGACGCCAGCGCAGATCGCCGACAGGGGGTTGCGCGAAAGGCAATCCCCTGAAGATATGCAGACCGTTTTCGGCCGCCCCGCGCACCGCTCCCGCCGGCGCCTCGACCACCGGAGGGGCATGTGCCGCAACAGGAACGGCGAAGCACGCCGCCAGCGTCAGGGTCATGCATCGCACAAAGGAAGCCATCGATCCGCTTCTCCGCTTTCTCGCCCCGCGTCTAGAACTGGTAGCCGACCCGGATGCCGATCGTGCGCGGACGCAATCTGGCATAGCGGCCGTCCAGGAAGGCTTCGGGATGGACGTAGGTCACGGACGTGTCGTCGAACACATTCTCCATATAGGCCGTGAGGTTCAGCTGGCCGATCGTGGTTCCGGCATAAAGGTTCACATTGGTCCACGCATCGGTGAAATCGAAGGTCGGGCTCACCGCATTGGGGTTGCCCGGCACGTTGGGGAACTGGTTCGGGAAAGAGCCGGCGTGCGACGCGTTGACCGCGGCGTAAGCGTTGGTCCGCGCGTTGAGCGCGAAATCGTAGCGCACCGTGGTCGAGCCCTGGAAACGCGGAGAGGCAAGGCGCGAACCCAGAACCGCGCCGGAAATAGCCGCTTCAAGCGGGGTCAGCTCCGTGACCTTGGCCCGGTTGAACGATCCGTTGAGCGCGATGCTCAATCCGCGGACGGGGCGCGCCATGATCTCGAATTCCAGACCATAGCTTTCCGCGCCGCCGATATTGGTGGCGAACTGAATGGAATCCGAAATGCGGTTCGCTTGTACCTGAATATTCTGCCAGTCGATAAAATAGGCTGCGAGATTGGCGGTAAGATTGCCGCCGAGCCAGCGTCCCTTTATGCCGACCTCGTAATTGGTGACGCTGTCCGATCGCGCACCGTCCGGGATCACGATGTCGTTGGGATTGATCGTGCTGACCAGACCGGCCCGCGCATTCACCACCGGCGTCCGGAATCCGGTCGAGACCGTGGCATAGGTGGTCACGCTGGGCGTCGGCCGCCACGACACGCTGACCTTGTACGACAGGCGGTCGTCCTCGACCCGCAGGCCGGTCGCGGCGTCGATCGGCATCACGGTCAGCGGGATGTTGGAAAAGCCGCCAAGCGCGACGCCCAGATAGTTGCTGTTATAGCCGCCGGCCCGCGTGAAGGACTGGACCTCGGTACGCCCGTAGCGCAGGCCGCCGGTGATCCAGAAATCGTCGCTGAAGCGGTAGGTGACCTCGCCGAAGCCGGCGATCTCGCTCTGGTCGGTATAGCTGTTGAAGCGCTGGTAATATTCGTCCGGCAGCCCGGTCAGCCCGCGCGCGGCCAGGAATTCCGGCGATGAACGATAGGCGAAATCCACGGTGCGCCGCTTGGTATAATAGAAGAAGCCGGCCACCCATTCCAGCGGCCCACTGGTCCGCGATACCAGCCGCGTCTCCTGAACAAAGAGATCGTCATAGCCGAATGCGTCGAGCGCGAAGGGAATGGCCTGGGCGAACGTGCCGGCCAGATCGACGTAGAAGGACGCATCATAGGTGGAGATGGTGGTCGAGCTGATCAGTTCGGCGAAATCGAATTCGTAATTGGCTGTCACATTGTAGTTGGTGAGCTCGCCCTGAAACAGGTCAGGCCGGTCCGAACGCCGTACGAATTCGCCAAGCGTCGGGTTGGTGAGTGCCGAATCCGCGGGGTTGCTGCGCTCGTAGGAAGCGAGCAGCCGGACGGACAGCCGGTCGTTCGCGCGCATCAGCAGCATCGCGCGGCCGCCATAGGCTTCTAAACTGTTCGAATCCTCGACGCCGGTCCCGATATTGTCGATCCAGCCGTCCTCGTTCCGGTAATAGCCGACCACGCGCAAGGCCATGCCTTCGTCGATCAGCGGGATGTTGATCATCGCATTGTAGCGCTGGCGCAGTGAATCGGAGCCGGTCAGGCCGAAATCGACTTGCGCCGAAGCCTCGAACCGGTTGACGTTCGGGCTACGGTTGAGGATTCGCATGGCGCCTGCCAGCGAATTTGATCCGAACAAGGTTCCCTGCGGTCCGCGCAGAAACTCGACCCGCTCGACATCGTAGAGATTGGGATCGAGGATGGTCGAATTGCCGTTGGCCGAGATCGGCAGCTCGTCGATATAGATCGCAACCGCGCTCTGCAGGCCGGCGCTGTAGCCGTTGGTGTTGATGCCGCGGCTGGTGAAATTGTTGAAATTCTGGGTCGGCCGGTTGACGACGATGCCCGGCGTGTTCTGCGCCAGCCCTTCATAGCCAACGATGCCCAACTCGTTCAGATCTTCCTGACTGAAGGCCGTGACGCTGAGAGGTACGTCCTGAAGCCGGGCGGCACGACGCGTGGCGGTGACGATGATGGCGTCATCACGTCCTTCAGGCGGTCCTGCCCGCTCGCCCTGCGCCTCTTCAGCGCTTTCGGATCCCGAATGTGCCCAGGCCGCGCCGGACATGATCATGGCGGCGGCGGCCACCGAAACGGATGCAAAAAGCCTAGCCTTCATGCGATTATCCTCCCCTCCGGCAAGCGGGTCGCTTCATGCCCGCCTTGTCCGATCTTTTTCATATTCGGTTGCGCCGAACTGTCAACACTCACTATCAAGTGCGTGAATAACTTTTGTGGGATACGCCTTTCACTCCCGCGACTTGTCAGGCCACTTTCTTGGTCGAGCTCGCCTCCCGTCCGAGGGCTCGCGCCAGCGCGAGAAAGAGGAGCACAGCGAGACCGTAAAATGGCACAAGCGTGTAAAAGGCCATTTGCAGCGAATTGTCCGGATAGGCGGCGCGGAACCAGTCGCTGGCTAAGCCGACCCATGTGGGTCCGAAACCGAGGCCGATCAAATTCATGACGAGCAGCAACAGGGCGCCCGCCAGCACGCGCTGATTGGGGCGCACCGATTCTTGGACGAGGGTGACGGCGGGCGAAAGATAGAAGTAATTCAGCCCGGTTGGAAGCGCGAGGAACAAAAGAGCGATCTGCCAGGTCGGCGCCCAAACGAAGCCGATGAAGAGCGGCACGGCAAGCACCAGCCCGACCGCGGGAATATAGGCATAAGCCCGTTTCGTCCGCACGGTGTAGCGATCAGTCAAGCGGCCGGACACGTACATCCCGAGCGTGGTGAAGACGCCGATGAGCAAAGCATACCAGATGGCGATTTCATTCAGCGTCATCGCCTTTTCGCGCATCAGGAATAGCGTGGTGAAGTTCAGCGATCCATAAGTGATGAACTGGGTTGCGCCGCAGGCAAGCGCGAGGAGGAGGAGCGTCGGCCGGGTGAAAAACATCCGGCAGGTGTCCTTGAACCGTGCGGGGGATTCGGCCTCGATCGGTACATCCGCAGGCACGGCATCAAGCCCGCCCCGCTTCGGCTCGCGCACGACGAGGAGTACGATCAGGGCGGCGATGATGCCGATCACGCCGATCGCGATAAAGGCATCGCGCCAGCTATAGGCTGCGGCGATCGACGCGCCGAAGGCGACGCCCAGCATCGCGCCGATCGGCGGTCCGAAATTGTAGAGGCCGAGCGCGGTGCCGCGCGTGCCGGGCGGGAAATAATCGGAGATGATCGCATATGAGGGCGGCACGCCCCCCGCTTCGCCCAACCCGACGGTCATCCGCGCGGCTGCCAGCTCCGGGTAATTGCGCGCAAGGCCGCAGGCGATCGTGGCCGCGCTCCACAACGCGCATGCGAAGGAGACGACCTTTACGCGGTTGGTCCGATCGGCGAACCAGGCGACGGGAATCGAAACCACGCAATAGAAGATCGCGAAATAGAGACCGCTGATCAGGCCGATCTGGCCGTCGGTGATCCCGAGTTCGTCCTGGATCGGCTTGGCGAGGATCGACAGCAACTGGCGGTCCAGGAAGTTGAGCACATAGACGAAGCACAGGAGGGCGAGCACGATCCAGGCGCGCCGATCCGGTTGTCGTACGGACACGGTGGAGGGCGGTTCTCCGGATGAGAACGGGGCGGCGCCAGTCATCGGCCAAAGCTCACGAAACCGGATAACACTATAGGTTCCAGGTTCATTTCCCCTCCCGTCAGTGCGGCTTAAGCCACATCATGATCCGGCCGCGAGGTCGCACGGATCGGAGAGGCTGTCAACGGTTGCTATCACGCTTGTGAATGACTTTTCGGCATGCTGAGACTTGGCGCGGCACTCTACGTCAGGACCCGTTGATATGAGTGTCGTAATCTGATTCAGGCTCCGTGAGGAGACTGGAGATGACTGACCTGTACTGGCTGACGAATGAGCAGATGGCTCGGCTTGAACCATATTTTCCGAAGAGCCAAGGCGAGCCTCGAATGGATGATCGCCAGATGTTGCGTGGGATCATTTTCGTCGATCGCAATGGACTGGGCTGGCGGGACACGCCGAGGCGACTCGCGCGGACCATGATTCGTCTATCGCCAGCCCGGGTACGCCTCGGGGAACATCAGGAACCTTACGGCCCCACTGGACGCCTTGTTGTAAGGGGCTTTTCTGACCCACAAGAAATGGCGGAGACGGAGGGATTCGAACCCTCGGTAGGAGTAATCCCCCTACGGCGGTTTAGCAAACCGCTGGTTTCAGCCACTCACCCACGTCTCCGAGCCGGGCCAAGGATGCGGCCTATATAGGCGTGAATACAAAGGTTCAACCGGGCTGCGCGGCCTCTTTGTCATCCGGCAAATATACGGCGTGTCTCAAGGGACGGGAAAGCTCTGCATGCCGGCCAGATAGACGTCGAACGGGAGGTCGCCTTGTCGCCAGGGCGATTGGCGCCCTTCCGTCGCGCGATTGACCCGCTGCGTGACCCTGCGAAATGCACTATCGAGCGATTGACGGCGTCGGACTTCCGCCGCGAATGCGGTGGCGAAGGGGCTGCCGGCACCCGGTTCGCCATCCTCCGCGACATTGCCGGGCTCGGTCGAGAAGAAGGCCACGACCGACATGCCGCGCAAATCGCCAAGCTGGCTGAGTCCGCGATGCGCCGCGGCCAGTTCCTCGACCGAAACCGTGGAAAGAGTGCGTGCGGCCTCGACGGCCATTGCGTCCGCTCCGCTCCCGCGCTGGAACGGATTGTTGCGGCAGGCATCGACGATCAGCACCGCGCCGCGCGCCACTGCGCTGAAGCGCGGGATCATCCGCTCCATATCGATCAGGCTCGTGCCGTTGCCGGCCAGGAAGTAGTTGCGGCCGGACACCTGGATGGCATGGCCGGCATAATAGAGCACTGCGATGTCGGACGGGCCAAGCCGATCGGCGAAGGCGGTGATCTCGGCCTCCCAGCCTGCCAGATCCGGCTCTTCGACCAGGCGCACGTCGCGCACGCCGGCGCGGCGCAGCGCCTCGGCAATGTTGCGGCCGTCGACCGGAGTGTTGGCGAGCCGCAGTGCCGGATTCGCGCTTTCGGCATAGCTGGAGGCGACGACCAGCGCGCGGACCTCGGCGGATTGCGCGGGAGTGGCGAACGTCAGCATCACGAGCAGCAACAGCCGAGTCATGCTCTCAGCGCCCCAGCGCGAAGGTGAGGCCGAGATTGAGACCGTGATTGACGCGCGGGTCGCTGAATCCGCGTACGCCGCTCAGTGGGAAGTAAAAAATGCCGCGATAACGGATGTCGAACGCGACCCGATCGCTGAACCGAGTGAGCATGCCGACGGAAATGTCCGGCCCGATCGCGGTCTCCGCATCGACATCGGCGGACAAATCGAGCGTGCCGCCGCCGGCCAGGTCGGTCAGCACCGCATCGGCGCGGCGCGATGGCGTGTGGCTGATATGGAGCATGCCGTTCACATAAGCGAGCTGACGCCGTGCGAACGGCGCAAAGGCCGCGGCGCCGGCGCGCAGGCTCCAGGTTTCCGATCCCGAGCGAAGATCGAGCCGCTCCGTGCCCTGCGACAGGCCGAGATCGACCGGACCCGTGCCCGACAGCAAAGATGCAAGATTGCCGATATTGTTGGACGAAGTCGATGTCGCGTCGAGCACCGCATTGCCCCGCAGCCGTTCGTAGCGCAGACCGCCGATCAGGGCGAAGCGCTCGTCCAGCCGGTGCTGGGCGGTGAGTTCCAGATCCAGACGGCGATAATCGGTCGTGCCGACCGCCACGGAGTTCAGCAGATCGGTGGCTGTGAAGCCCCCGGCGGCGAGTTCGAGCGTGAGCGGCACCACGATCCGCGAGCGTGTCTCCGCCTCGCCGTAAAGCGCCGTGAAGGTGAACTGGGTGCGCTGTCCGCCCACGGAGACGGAGCCACCGAACATCGGGAAGACGATCTGGCGCGCACTGCCGCCGCCGGCACCCACCTCACCGGTCAAGACGGCGTCCGGGCCGGCAATGGCACGGATCTGATCGTTGAGACCGGCAAGCGCGCTGGCCGGGATCGGAAAGGTTTCGATACCCTGCTGGCGCTGCTCACCATTGTCGAAATAGACGACAAAGCGCGGCGACACGCTGATCTCGGCCGCGATCGCCCCTGACGGGACAAGAGCCGCGAACACCATTCCTAATATCGACCAGCGCAATGCCACCAATCATCTCCAACCTTATTATACCCTTTGCGTAACGGCTGGAGGCGGCCGGTCTTAAGGATAGGGGCCACCGCATGGCGCGCGAACGACTCGTCTGGCCGCAAGATCGACTCGCCTCGGCTCTCGTTCATTGCGGGGCAAGGCGAGGCGGCATTAATCTTGCCGTGAAGGATTGTGCGGGGATGATTGCATGTTGAAAACATTCGCGAAAATCGCGGCTGCAGCGGCGCTGTTGACGGCGGCGGTGCCGGCTTTGTCGCAAATCCAGACGGTCGATCCCAATCAGTCGGTCCAGGACTATCCCGAATGGCAGGATGCGCCGTCCGATTATCCGGAATGGCAGAGCGAAACTCCCGCGCCGGTCCAGCCGGAATCGGACTGGACGCCGATCGAAACTGAACGGACTCAGGTCACGCCGCCACGCGACGCCTATGCGCCGCCCGCGGACCGGACGACGGTGCCGCGCGAAGACGTGTTCACTGCCGCCGAAGATGTGTTCGGCCGCGGCACGGAAGGGCTGGCCGGCATCATCGAGAACATCTTGCGCGACCGGGGCGAGCCCAGCGCGTATATTTCAGGCCAGGAGGCGAGCGGCGCCTTCGTGTTCGGCGTGCGGTACGGATCGGGCGTGATGCGTCACCAGGTCGAAGGCGACCGCGCCGTCTACTGGACCGGTCCGTCGCTGGGTTTCGATGCCGGTGCGGATGCGAACAAGGTCTTCATCCTCGTCTACAACTTGCATGATGGCCAGGAGTTGTTCCGCCGCTATCCGGGCGCCGAAGGCAACGCCTATTTCGTCGGCGGCTTCACCGCGCAATATATGCGGCGCGGCGATGTGGTTTTGATCCCGGTCCGGCTCGGCGTCGGCCTCCGGCTCGGCGTCAATGCCGGCTATATGCGCTTTTCCGAGCGCAACCGCTGGCTACCCTTCTAGCAGCCGCCAAGGCAGCGTTTCTCCGGCGTGGAACGGCATTAGCGCGGTGCCGTCCACCGGAAGCCTGTCCGGGATGATGATACCGGTACGCTCCAGGGTGACCGTCTCCTCATTGAGCGGCAGGCCGTAAAAGTTCGGGCCATTTTCTGAAGCGAATGCCTCGAAGCGGTCCAAGGCCCCCTCCTCGTCGAACACCGTCGCATAGGATTCCAGCGCATAGGCCGCGTTGAAGATTCCGGCGCAGCCGCAGGCGGCCTCCTTCTTCTCCACCGCATGGGGGGCGCTGTCGGTGCCGAGAAAGAATTTCGGCGAGCCCGACACGGCGGCGCGGCGCACGGCCAGGCGATGCGCCTCGCGCTTGGCGACGGGCAGGCAATAGGCATGCGGGCGGATGCCGCCGGCGAACATCGCGTTGCGGTTGATGACGAGATGCTGGGGCGTCACCGTCGCCGCGACATTCGGCCCGGCCGCCTCGACAAAGGCCACCGACTCGGCCGTGGTGATATGCTCGAACACGATTTTGAGCGCCGGGAAATCGCGCACGAGCCCGGCGAGTGTGCGGTGGATGAACACCGCCTCGCGATCGAAAATGTCGACGTCGGCATCGGTGACCTCGCCGTGGACGAGCAGCGGCATGCCGATCCGCTGCATCGCCTCCAGCGCAGGAAAGAGATTGGCGATGTCGGTAACGCCATGTGCGCTGTTGGTGGTGGCGTGGGCGGGATAGAGCTTGGCGGCGGCCCAAACGCTCGTGTCGAACCCGCGCGCCAGCTCCACCGGATCGGCGTCGTCGGTGAGATAGCAGGTCATCAGCGGCGTGAAGCCCGCATCGGCCGGCACAGCGGCGAGGATGCGATCGCGATAGGCTTGCGCCGCCGCGACCGTCGTCACCGGCGGCACCAGATTGGGCATCACGATCGCACGCGCGAACTGGCGCGCTGTATAGGGCGCGACCGCCTTCAGCATCTCGCCGTCGCGCAAATGGACGTGCCAGTCGTCGGGGCGGCGGATGGTGAGGCGCTGAATCTGGGTCATCTTTGCTTCTTCAATTCCGGCTCGCGCCTCCCTAACTGGCTTCCATGACCGGGACCACCCTCGTCGCGCGCGCGCTGATCCGTCTTTCGGGCGAGGATGTGCGCGGCTTTCTCCAGGGGCTCGTCACCAACGATGTCGCCACGCTGACTCCGGAAACCCCGCTCTGGGCGGCATTGCTGTCCGCGCAAGGCAAGGCTTTGTTCGATTTCCTGCTGTGGGCCGATGGCGAGGACGTGCTGGTCGATTGCGAACGCGACGCAGCGGGCGATCTCGCGAGGAGGCTGACGCTTTACCGGCTGCGCCGTCCGATCACGATCGCGCGCGCACCGGAGCTTTGCGTGCACTGGTCGCCGGAGGGCGGCGAAGGCGTGCCCGACCCTCGCCTGCCTGCGCTCGGCCGGAGATGGCTCGCTCCTGCAGCCGACGGCGGCGCGGACGAGGACTGGAACAAGCACCGCCTGTCCCACGGCGTCACCGAAGGCGCGGCCGAACTGGGACAGGACAAGACGCTCTGGCTGGAATGCAACGCGGCCGAACTGAACGGCGTAAGCTTCGGCAAGGGCTGCTATGTCGGGCAGGAGAACACCGCCCGCATGAACTGGCGCAACAAGGTGAACCGGCGTCTGGTCGTTGTGCCAACCGATGCGCCCGGCCCACGGACACGCATTCACTATCCCGATTTCGGCTTGGCCGTAGAGCATCGCCGGATCGACGATCTGGAGCGCGCCCTTATGCCGGACTGGCTGGCGGCGGCGCTTAACCCGTCACCCACGGAATCCGCGGATCGTTGAAGTCGATCACGTCGCCCAGTTCGCGGATGTTGCGATAGCCGTAGCCGTAGAGATTGATGAAGGTCTGGATGTTGAGCGCCAGCTCCACGCGCTTCAGCATCACCGGAGTTTCGTCGTTCCGGAAATTGTTGTTGCAGTAGATCAGGACCGGACGATCGGCACGCCCGATCACCTCGGCCAGCCGCTCGGCTGTGAAATCCGGCAGCGGCAGGTTCACGGCGCCCTCGATATGACCGGCGCGAAATGCGCTTTCCGAACGTGCATCGAGGATCAGTGCGTCCGGCTGTGACGCCAGCGCCGCGAAACTGTTCCAATCGACCAGCCGGGCCTGACGATAGGGTTCGACTTCGCCCGCGAGCATGCGGAAGCCGTTGAAATCGATCAGCGGATTGGCCGGCTGGGCCGCCAGCGGGGCGGCGGTCAGAAGCAGCAGGGCGGCGAGCGCGGGGCGAAGCATGGCAGTCTCCTTGCCCACGCAGGACTAGCCGCCTGCGACTTTCGCGCCGGTGAATACTTTCGCGCCGGTGAATGGCGCCGCGCGGCCAAAGGTGCCGCATTGCGCCTCTTCATTCGGCTTCGATTAGGTGTAAACTGGACGCGCTGTTGCAGTGGGGAGACGGAAGATGGGTGGCTCAAGGATGAAACGCTTTGCGGGCGCGGCCATGCTGACGGCACTGGCCGGATGCGGCGTTGTCGGTCCCATCGCCAATCCCTCCGCCTCCCGTGCGCCGTTCGAATCCTGCGGCTATGTCGCGCCGCCGCCCGAAGCGCTTCAGTGCTTCACGCTGCAGCGGCAGACGGCCACCGGCGAAGCGCTGCCGATGAATGACGGCACGATCGCGGCGGGCGAGCAGATCCGTGCCATGCCGACCGGCGCGTCGGGCTGCGCGCGCGAACACACCTTTGCGACCGTGACCGGCGATGCCGACGCGGCGGGCGCCATGTCGATGTTCGTCTTCGGCGTCGGCTTCGGCCTGGTCCACCGGGACTTCGCCTGGCGCGTCCCCGTCAGCGATCGCAGCTTCGCGGTCCCGCATATCGGCGGGCCGATCCTCAACCCGCAGGGCGCGACGGTCAGGGCGACCGAGGGCAGCATCCGGGTCAGCGAAATCTGCTTCAAGGCTTTCCACAGCACCCGGAGCGCCTGAGCGCGGATCAAGCGGGCGTGCGCGCCGCCCGGGCGATGTTCCACAGCGCGACCGCGCCGATCCCCATCCAGATGACGTTGAGCACGGCGGACGGATAGGCGCCGTTCACCCCGCTGTTGAGGATGAATCCCGCCGCGCCGACGACGTTCATCCATTGATAGGCGGGGGAACGCGCCGTCAGCCTGCCGACGGTGAGCAGCGCATAAGCGACGAGGATCGACAGGGCCGCGGCCCAGCCGATCACCTCGACCGCGATCGCCCACCCACTCAGGCGGTGCCTCCGCGCGCCAGATTCCGCAGCACATAATGGAGGATGCCGCCCTGACGGTAATATTCCAGCTCGTTGGCGGTATCGATGCGCACGCGGGCGGCGAAGCTGAAGCCGGTGCCGTCGGCGCGATCGACCTTCACGGCGATCTCCTTGCGCGGGCTGAGTTCGCTCACGCCGGTGATCGTGAAGGTCTCCGTGCCATCGAACTCCGGCACCTCATCGACGAACTGGAGCGGGATCACACCCATGCCGACGAGGTTCGAGCGGTGGATACGCTCGAAGCTTTCGGCGATCACGGCACGCACACCCAGCAGGTTGGTGCCCTTCGCCGCCCAGTCGCGTGACGATCCGGTGCCATATTCCTTGCCGGCGATGACGACGAGGGGCGTGCTTTCCGCCTTGTACTTCATCGCCGCGTCGTAGATCGGCATGACCTCGCCCGACGGGATGTGCTTGGTGATGCCGCCCTCGATGCCGGGGACCATCTTGTTCTTGATGCGGATGTTGGCGAAGGTGCCGCGCATCATCACATCGTGATTGCCGCGCCGCGCGCCATAGGAGTTGAAGTCCGCCCGGGCGACCTGATGCTCGGTCAGGAACACGCCGGCCGGGCTGTCCAGCTTGATCGAGCCGGCGGGCGAGATGTGGTCGGTGGTGATCGAATCGCCCAGCAAGGCGAGCGGCCGGGCGCCGACAATGTCGGTCGGCGGCGTCGGTGTCATCGTCATGCCCTCGAAATAGGGCGGATTGGCGATGTAGGTGGAGCCGGCTGGCCAGCCGTAGGTGTCGCCGCCGGTGACCGGGATGGTGCCCCAGCGCGCGTCGCCCTTGTAGACATCGGCATAGCGCGACCGGAACATATCGCCGTTCACATAGGAATCGATATAGGAGCGGACTTCCTCGTTCGACGGCCAGATGTCCTTCAGGAACACGTCGTTGCCGTCCTTGTCCTGGCCGACCGGCTCATCGACCATGTCGGTCGTGACCGTGCCCTTGATCGCATAGGCGACGACAAGCGGCGGCGATGCGAGGAAATTGGCGCGCACGTCGGGCGACACGCGGCCCTCGAAATTGCGATTGCCGGACAGGACGGACGTGGCGACCAGATCGTTCTTGTTGATCGCCTGGCTGATCGGCTCCGGCAGCGGGCCGGAATTGCCGATGCAGGTGGTGCAGCCATAGCCGGTCAGGTTGAAGCCGAGCGCGTCGAGATCGGCCTGCAGGCCGGATTTCTCGAGATAATCGGTGACAACCTGCGATCCGGGGGCGAGGCTGGTCTTCACCCAGGGCTTGCGGTTGAGGCCCTTCTCGCGCGCTTTCTTGGCGACCAGACCGGCGGCGATCAGCACGGCCGGGTTGGAGGTGTTGGTGCAGCTCGTGATCGCGGCGATGACGACGTCGCCGTGGCCGAGATCGTGGTCCGCGCCCGACACCGAGACGCGTTTCGACAGGACCGACGGGTCAAGCCCGAATTCCTTCTGGAAATTGCCGACGAATTCGTCATCGAGCTTGGCCAGCGTCACCTTGTCCTGCGGCCGCTTCGGACCGGCGAGGCTGGGTTCGACCGTGGACATGTCCAGCGCGAGCGTTTCGGTGAAGACGGGCTCGTCGCCGTCGGCGACCAGCCACATGCCCTGTGCCTTGCAATAGGCTTCGGTCAGGAGAACTTCTTCCTCAGGCCGGCCTGTGAGGCGCATATAATCGAGCGTCTTGTCGTCGATCGGGAAGAAGCCGCAGGTCGCGCCATATTCCGGCGCCATATTGGCGATCGTCGCCCGGTCCGCGAGGCTGAGTGCGGAGACGCCCGGGCCGTAAAACTCGACGAAGCGCCCGACCACGCCCTTGGCGCGCAGCATCTGTGTGACGGTGAGCACCAGATCGGTCGCGGTAATGCCTTCATTGAGCGCGCCGGTCAGGCGGAAGCCGACCACTTCGGGGATCAGCATGGAAACGGGCTGGCCCAGCATCGCGGCCTCCGCCTCGATGCCGCCTACGCCCCAGCCGAGCACGCCGAGGCCGTTCACCATCGTCGTGTGGCTGTCCGTGCCGACCAGTGTGTCGGGATAGGCGACCTCGTCACCCGAACCCTTGTTCACAGACGACCAAATGCCGCGCGCGATATATTCGAGATTGACCTGGTGGCAGATGCCGGTGCCCGGCGGCACGACCTCGAAATTGTCGAACGCCATCGCGCCCCAGCGCAGGAACTGGTAGCGCTCGAGGTTGC
>CAYTMM010000010.1:0-52785 GCA_964438875.1 uncultured Sphingosinicella sp.
TCGCGTGTCTGAAAGACACGCGACCGCCTTACTCTGCAGCGCCTCGCTGGCGCTCACATCCTGCGGCGGTGGAGACAGTGGTTCCCCCAGCCCCGCCGCCACCGCGACACCAACGCCCACCCCGGCGCCGACCGCAAGCAACCTGTTTCAGGTGCCCGCGGCCGAGAACCTGACCGCGGCCGACATCGAGAAGATCATCAGCCAAGGCGTCGCCGAAGCGCAGGCGCGGGACTTCAAGGCCGGTTTCGTGGTGATCGACCGCGTGGGCAATGTCCTCGCCGTCTGGGTGATGAACGGCACCGATCTGACACTGAAAACACCGGCTGCACCCGACGGCAACAACGCCGATCTCCAGAACCTTGACCTGCCCGCCGGAGCGGCGCTGGCGGGCGGCATCTCGAAGGCGCTGACCTCCTCCTATTTCTCGTCAGTCGGCGCGGCCTTTTCGACCCGCACCGCCAACGACATCGTACAGGAGACGCTGCCGCCGTCCGCCGCCACGCGCGGTCTGGAAAGCGGCCCGCTTTTCTCGGTCCAGTTCAGCCAATTGCCCTGCTCGGACGTCTCCTCGCGTTTCCCGAACCGGGCCGGCACGCATCGCGGACCATTGGGCGCAGGCGCCGATCCCGGCTCCTTCCCGCTCTACAAGAACGGCGCGGTGGTCGGCGCGATCGCAGTGGTCGGCGACGGCGTCTACGGCTTCGACACCGAATATCGCGACAACGACCGCAACGTCGAGGAGATCATCGCGCTTTCCGCCACGCGCGGGTTCGAGCCCGATCCCTCGATCCGCGCCAACCGGATCACGGTGGACGGCTTCCTGCTGCGCTATTCCGACGCCACGACCGCCGATTTTCGTGCCGGCACGACGCCGAGCTTCGCGTCGATCAACGGCGCGGTCGGCAATCTCGTGTCGGTGCGCGGCTATTATGACGCGGCCGGCGGCATCCAGCAGGGCACGATCTACGGTAGCGAGGAATCGGGCGTGCGTCCCGCCACCGCGGCGGAGTTCAGCACGCCGGAGGCCTGGATCGTCAGTGACGGCGCCGGTAACAACCGCTATCCGGCCCGCGCCGGCACGGATGGCGCCAATGCGCTGACCCAGGCCGAAGTACGCGCGATGCTGGAGGAGGCCTTCCTCGTCCAGCGCGCCGCGCGCGCGCAGCTCCGCATCGAGCGGCCCGGCGAAGCCGAAGCGCGGGCCCAGAACACGATCGTCGTCGTCGACACCAATGGCGAGATTCTCGGTCTCGTGCGCGGCCCGGACGCCCTCCCCGACGCGATCGACGCCGTGCCGCAAAAAGCGCGCACCACCGTCTTCTTCTCCAGCCCGACGGCCGCCGCCTATCTGCTGGCGCATCCCGATCCGGAAGTGAACGCCTATGTCGGTGCGGTCCGCACGTTCCTCGGCGATCCCAATGCGCTCACCGGCGGCACCGCCTTCTCGCTGCGCGCAATCGGCAACATTGCCCGCCCCTGGTTCCCGGACGGCGAGCTTGGCCGCCCGCCGGGTCCGCTTTCGGTCCCGATCGAAGGGTTCAACATCTTCAATACGGGGCTGCAGTCGCGCCTGATCGAGCAGGATATTCTCGATCACGTGCTGTTCGTGCTCGGCGTGAACCCGACCGACGTGCCGCAAAGCTGCACACGCTCGCCGGAAATCCGTCCCGGATTCAACCGGATCAACAATGGCCTGACCCTGTTCGCCGGCGGCGTGCCGATCTACCGCAACGGCGAGTTGGTGGGCGCGATCGCTGCCTCGGGCGACGGCAACGACCAGAGCGACATGATCGCCTTCCTGGGCCTGCACAATGCCGGCATCCGTCTCGGCGGCACGATCGGCAACGCGCCGAACGCGATCCGTTCCGACCGGATCGACGTGCCGCTCGATCAGGGCTCGTCCAATCTGCGCTACGTGCGCTGTCCGTTCGCGCCGTTCGTCGGCTCGAACGATCAGAACGTGTGCCAGAATAAATGACGATTGGGGCCGCCTTCCTGTCCCTCGCGACGACCGTGGCGCCCGCCGGGCTGGCCGCGCCCGTCATCGCGGCACCGGCGGCCTCTCTCCCGACCTCCACCGTTACGCAGTCGAGCACCAGTGCGCTGACCATGGCCTGGCTCGCCGCGGTATTGCAGGACGTGCCGGCAGAGGGGGACGCAGCTGCGACGCAGGACGCGGCGGACGTGCAGGCGGCACCGGCCGGTCCGCCCAACGAGCGCGCCGCGCCGCCGCCCACCCCGGTCGAGGAGACCCTGATCGACGGGCGCCGCCGCCCGGACATCATACGTCCCCTTCCCGATCCGATCGACCAGTTCAATCCGGGCGCGGTCCGCTCGCCGCCGCCCGAAGCCTTTCCGACCGATCATATCGCGGTTCCGGATCGCTGGCGGCTGATCCAGTCGCTCGGCATCGTCCGCGAGCGTTGGTGGGACCCTTACAACCAGAATACGCTGAAGGGCGATCGGCCGCTCTGCATCCCGACCGAGGAAGAGCAGGAGCGCCGCCGCGCCGCCGGCATCCCGCGCTGCGCCACTCCGCGTATCCTGGGCCTTACCGGGCCGGACTGGTTCTTCGTCGGCAGTGCCGTTTCAGACACGGTGATCGAGCCGCGCAGCTTCCCGATTCCGGGCGGGGAGCAGAATACGCAGCGGCCCGACAGCAACGACGTGTTCGGCCGCAACAATTCGATGGTCTTCGCCCAGACCTTCATTTTCAGCGCGGCGCTGATCAAGGGCTCGACCGCCTACAAGCCGCCCGATGTCGAATGGCGCGTCACGCTGGCGGCGCAGGCCAATTATGTCGACGTGCCGGAACGGCGCGTTCTCGACGTGCGCCCGTCCGTCGGCTCAAACCGCTTCGATTATGCGGTGGGCGTACAGGAGGCGTTTCTCGACTATCACGTCATCAACACCTCCTATCGCTACGATTTCTGGTCGATCCGCGTCGGCATCCAGCCGTTCAATCTCGATTTCCGCGGCTTCCTGTTCCAGGATCAGCAACTCGGCTTCCGCCTGTTCGGCAATCGCGACAACAATCGCTGGCAGTTCAATCTGGCGGCGATCTGGCGGCTGGAGAAGGACACCAATTCCGGCCTTAACAACCTGTTCCAGACGCCGCGTCAGGACTGGGTGCTGCACGCCAATGTCTATCGGCAGGATTTCCCGTTCGTCGGCCTGACCAGCGAAGCGAGCGTCACCTGGAATATCAATCGCGAACGCGACGACATCGAGATTGACGACAATGGCTTCCCGGTCCGCCCGGCGATCCTCGGCAATCTCCAGGCGCGCAACTACGACGCCTGGTATTTCGGCTACAATGTCGACGGCCGCATCGGCCGGATGAATCTCAGCGCGTCGGCCTATGCGCTGTTCGGCACGGACCGGAACAACATTTTCACCGGCGAGCCGGCCAATATCCGCGCCTTCTTCGCCGCCGCCGAGCCGTCCTACGATTTCAACTGGGTCCGGCTGCGCGGCGCGGCCCTGTTCGCCAGCGGCGACAACGATCCGTTCGACAATGTCCAGCGCGGCTTTGACGCGATCTTCGAAAATCCGATCTTCGCGGGCGCCGACACCAGCTACTGGATCCGCCAGACCATCCCGTTCGCCGGCGGTGCCCGCGCCGTTTCGCTCAACGGCCGCAACGGTATCCTGAACACCTTGCGCTCGTCGAAGGAGCAGGGGCAGTCCAGCTTCGTCAATCCGGGCACGATGCTGCTCGGTGTCGGCGCCGATTTCGACATCACGCCGGCCCTGCGCCTGTCGACCAACGTCAATCATCTCTGGTTCCACCGGACGGGCACGCTCAACGTGCTGCGTCAGCAGCAGACGATCCGGCGCGATCTCGGCTGGGATCTTTCGGCGGCAGTGATCTGGCGGCCGACGATGATCCAGAATGTCGTGTTCCGTCTGTCCGGCGCGGTGCTGCAGCCCGGCACGGGCTTCCGCGATCTGTTCACGAACGTCCCTCGGGACGATCGTTATTATTCCGTTCTTTTCAATGCGATCGTGACGTACTGAGGTGGGGGGCATGCGCGTCGGCCAGCTTGCGAAATTCTCGCTGATCAGCGCTGCGCTTGCGGCGTCCGCCATGTTCGGCGCGACGCAGCTCGGTGCCGCTGCGAAGGAAAAGCCGGTGGTGCGCGATTACAGCCTCGTGCGCGCCGCGCCGGCCCCGCGCACCCAGGATTGGGACGACGCGCGCGCGCAAAGTGCCGGCTGCCAGTCCTGCCACACGGACAGCGACGCCCATACGATGCACCGCTCGCCGGCCGTCGTGCTCGGCTGCGTCGATTGCCACGGCGGCAATCCGACGGTGACGGCGCCGGCGGGGTCCACGGCGGATTCCCATTCCGATCCGGCCTATGTCGCGGCCCGCGATGCCGCGCACGTCCTGCCGCGCTTCCCGCAGGCCTGGCACTGGCCCTCTTCGGCCAATCCGGCGCGCACCTACACGTTGCTGAATGTCGAGGCGCCGGAATATGTGCGCTTCATCAATCCGTCGGACTATCGCGCGGTGCGCGACAGCTGCGGTGCCTGCCATATGGAAGTCATCGAGGCGGCGGAACGCTCGCTGATGGCGACCGGCGCGATGCTGTGGGGCGGCGCTTCCTACAATAACGGCATCCTGCCCTTCAAAAACTATCTGCTGGGCGAAGCCTATACCCGCGACGGCCTTCCGGCCCGTATCCAGTCGCCGATTTCCGGCGAACTGACAGCGGAGCAGCGCGCGCGCGGCATCATCGCCGAAATGTACCCGCTGCCGACCTGGCATGTCGTCCCGCCGGGCGATATCTTCCGCGTGTTCGAGCGTGGCGGGCGCAACATCAACAGCCAGTTCGCGGAAGTGGGCCTGCCCAACCCGACCGGCATCATCCAGCGCCTGGAGGAGCCGGGCCGCCCGGATCTGCGCCAGTCGAACCGCGGCCCCGGCACAGGCTTGCGCGTCTCGATCCCGGTGCTCAACGTCCACAAGACGCGCCTCAACGATCCCTTCATGTGGTTCATGGGCACGAACGATCAGCCCGGCGATTATCGCCATTCGGGCTGCGCGGGCTGCCACGTCGTCTATGCGAACGACCGCGAACCTCGGCACAGCCTGACTTATGCGCCTTACGGCCGCGACGGCCAGACCGGCACGGTTGATCCGGTGATCAGCCGCCTCACCCAGCGCCACGGTTACACCGCCACGCCGCACAGCGAGCAGAATGCGGAAGAACAGGAGCCAGTCGGCGGCGCAGATACCGCCGAAGAAGCGCGCCAGACCCGGCCAGGCTCGGAAGCACCGGCCGACGGCAATCATGGCGGCGTGCGTGAACGCGGCCACCCGATCCGGCACGTCTTCACCCGGGCGATCCCGACCTCCCAGTGCATGGTCTGCCA
The DNA here is from genome assembly GCA_964438875.1 of uncultured Sphingosinicella sp. Taxonomy (GTDB): domain Bacteria; phylum Pseudomonadota; class Alphaproteobacteria; order Sphingomonadales; family Sphingomonadaceae; genus Allosphingosinicella. The sequence goes on from CAYTMM010000010.1 coordinate 5,383, forward strand.
CATGCACCAGCCGAACATCTTCCTGAACACCTACCTCGGCTACACGATGTGGGACTATGAGTCCGACGCCGATCTGATGTGGCCCGGACCGGAGAACCGCCTGCCCGCGCGCAACGCCGCCGAAGAGCAATTGCTGCGCAACCAGCGTTACCCGACGGAGTCGGAAATGCGCCGGATCCTGGATCGCAACCCGGAGGCTGCCGCGGTGCGCGGCCTCTGGTCCGATCCCGAATTCCTGCGTGAGGTCTATGACCGGGTGAATCCGCTCGCCCGCCAGACCCAGTTCGCCGACTATCACGGCCACGGCTGGAACTTCCGCGCCATCCTGCGCCGCGACCGGCAGGGCAATCCGGTCGATGCCGAAGGCGAGATCATCCCCGCCGACGATCCAGACATGTTCCGCCGCGAAGGCGAGGGTCTGTTTGTGCCGGTCGGCACCAATCCGGGCCGCTCGGTTCATCTGATGGACATCCACGCGGAGCGCGGCCTGCAATGCGCCGACTGCCACTTCGCGCGGGATTCGCACGGCACCGGCTTCCTCTACGGCGAAGTCGCCAACGCGATCGAGATCGGCTGCAAGGACTGCCACGGCACGGCGCGCGAATTCGCGACTTTGCTGACCTCCGGCCCGGCCGCCCCGCCCCACGGCACGAATCTCGCGCTCATCCGCAACGAGGACGGCCGCCGCCGCTTCGAATGGGTGGAGCGTGAGGGCCGCCGGGTGCTGATCCAGCGTTCGATCGTCGATCCCAGCCTCGAATGGGAGGTCAGCCAGGTCCGCGACAGCGCCGATCCCAGCCTGCCGCCCTGCGAGGCGCGCGGCGATCAGCCGACGCCCGGCCCCTGCTTCAACCAGCTTTCGGCCCGCGCCAAGCTGATGAGTCGCACCGGCGCCGACACAGGCCGATACATTTTCGGCCAGGGCGTGCCGGATGAGGAACTGGCGCACAGCGATACCGAGATGGCCTGCTTCACCTGCCACCTCTCCTGGACGACGAGCTGCGCCGGCTGCCACCTGCCGATCGAAGCGAACAACCGTACGACGATCCACCATTATGACGGCGACGAGACCCGCAATTTCGCCACCTACAATCCGCAGGTCGCGCGCGACGAGATGTTCCAGCTCGGTCGTCACCAGACGACCAAGCTGTCCAGCGAGCGCGGGCCGAACGGGGAGCCGCTGGGCATCATCGCGCCGATCCGCTCGACCTCGGCGCTGATCCTCTCGTCGACCAACGTCAATCGCGAGCGCATCTACGTGCAGCAGCCGCCGATCTCCTCGTCGGGCTATTCGTCGCAGGCCTTCGCGCCGCACTTCCCGCACACGGTGCGCCGGACGGAGACGAAGACCTGCACCGATTGCCACCTCAGCGAAGCGAACGACAACAACGCGATCATGGCGCAGCTGCTGCTGCACGGGACGAACTTCGTGAACTTTGTCGGCATGCACGCTTGGTCGGGTCTGGAGACCGGCTTCCAGGCAACGCGCGTCACCGAATGGGACGAGCCGCAGGCCGTGATCGGCTCCTATCTGCAGCGTTACGCCTATCCGGATTATTACCGGCTCCATGTCGAGCAGAACAATCGCGAACTCCGCAACTGGGTGCGCGGCCGGACCTTCGACGAGCGGTTCAGCGGCGAATCCCGCGCGCTCGAGGAATTCGCCAATATCGTACAGGGCACGCGCGGGCCGACTCGCTGCCTGCAGATGCGCGGCGAATATATGTATGTCGCGGAAGGCCGGGGCGGCTTCATGGTCTACGACATCGCCTCGATCGGCAATAAGGGCTTCTCGGAGCGGATTATCACCGCCCCCTTCTCGCCGCTCGGCCACAATGTCCGTGTCCGCTCGCGCAACGCGACCTGCATGGCGCTGCCGACCAACCAGCCGATCCGGCCGGACCGCAACGACATGATGGCCGAAACGCAGCGTCCGCAGCCGGACGGCACGACGATCAGCCTGCTCGAGGAAAATCAGGAGCAGCGCTTCCACGAAATCTATCGCTATGCGGTCGTCACCGACGCCGAAGAGGGCCTGATCCTCGTCAACGTCGATACGATGTCGGACGGCGAGCCGCGCAACAATTTCCTGCGCCGCGCGCAGCTCGGGACGGGCGGCAATGCGTGGAACCCGGACGGCGTGCTCAACGGCGCGCGCCACATCACGCTGGCCGGCCATTATGCCTATATCATCGCCGATGCCGGCCTGGTCGTCGTCGATCTCGACAATCCGCTGCAGCCGCGCCTCGCCGCCACCCGGCCGCTGAACGACGGCCGCGCCAGCGCGCTGCAATTCCGCTACCTCTGGGTGACGGACGCGGACGGCCTCAAGCTGTTCGATGTGACCCGCATGGCCGATCCGGTCGCGATGCCGCAGGCCACCGTGCCGTTCGAGAACGCCCAGCGCGTCTATCTCGCCCGCACCTATGCCTATGTCGCGGCCAAGCATCAGGGCCTGGCGATCGTCGACATCACCAATCCGGAGCGCCCGCGCACGCAGAGCTTCGTCACCTTCGACGGGCAGATGAACGATGTCGAGGACGTGATCGTCGCCAGCACCAATGCCGCCCTGTTCGCCTATGTCGCGGACGGCCGGAACGGCCTCAAGGTGATCCAGCTCACCTCCTTCGCCACTTCGAACCAGGTCTATGGCTTCTCGCCCGTCCCGCGGCCGGAGCTGATCGCCTGGGCGCGCACCCCGTCGCCCGCCATCTCGCTCTCCAAGGGCCTCGACCGCGATCGCGGCGTGGACGAAACGGGCGGCCAGATCGCGGTGTTCGGTCGCCTCGGCTCCCGCCCGTTCAACCGGGCGGAGATGGAACGGCTGTTCATGAACCGGAACGGCATGCCCTACCGGGTGAACGACCGCGGCTCGATGGACGACTGGGTCGGCCCCCGCCTCCCCCGGATGGCGACGCGCTGACCGATAGCGACGGTTGAGGGCGATCATCCCGAAAGCACGACCTGTCTTGCGTGTTGTGCGCACCGCAGCGATTGCACTGGTCCTGCTCCTCGCAACTCTGTGTGCGATCTCCTGGCTTAAGACCCCGGTGCGCGGACCGATCGAGGCCGCCGCCGACCATATCCTGATCGACAAGAGCGAACGCCGGCTGACCCTTTTCAAAAACGGCAACGCCATACGTTCCTATGCCGTCGCGCTCGGTCGTGGAGGGCTGGACGACAAGGTGCGCGAAGGTGACAATCGCGTACCGGAGGGCCACTATCGGATCGCTGGGCGCAATCCGGACAGCGCCTATCATCTGTCACTGCGGATCGGTTATCCGACGCCCGATCAGGTCCGCCAAGCCCGCGTGAGCGGGATCGATCCCGGCGGCGACATCATGATCCACGGTATACGCAACGGGATGGGCTGGATCGGGCCGCTGCACCGGATCGCCGATTGGACGCGCGGGTGCATCGCGGTCACGGATGATGAGATCGAGGAAATCTGGCGGCTCGTGCCGGACGGAGCAACCATCGAAATCAGACCATAGCGACGCTTTCCCTGCGGCGGGGAAAGGATTGAGGTGCCTTGGTGCGAAGGGGTTTAGGTAGTGTGACGGCTCCCATCCATTGCGGCCATCGATCACCGGCTTTAGGCTCCCGCCAAATCAAAAGGAGCCTGGGAATGACGGATTTCGCGCTGGATCGACGCATGGTGCTGGCGGGCATGGGTCTCACGGCGATGGGCGTGGCCCTGCCCGCCTGGGCGCAGGCGGCGGGCGGTGCGGACGCGCAGCTCGATGCCCTGCTGACCGCGCAGTTCGAGCAGGGCCTGCGGGACGAGCCGACCCGGGCGACCTCGATGGGCCTCGACACCGGCGCGCGCGCCGCCCTTCGCTCGCGCTTTCCGGATTGGTCGGCCGAAGCCCGCGCCGCGCGCTCGCAGCGAATCGACACGAATCTCGCCGATCTGCGCGCGATCGGCCGGGATGGTCTCGGCGATGCGGCGGGCGTCGCCTATGACGCCGCCGAATTCGATCTGCTGATCCGCCAGCGCCTCGCCCGCTTCACCTATCACAGCGACGGCTTCGGCCACCGCGCCGGTCCCTATGGCGTCACCCAGCTCGGCGGCTTCTACACCGGCGTCGGCACCTTCCTGGACAGCCAGCACCCGGTCGAATCGCGCGCCGATGCCGATGCCTATATGGCGCGGCTGGAGGCGATCCCGGCTTTGTTCGACGCGGACACCGCGATCGTCGAGGCCAATGCGGCGATGGGCGTCGTCGCCCCGCGCTTCATCCTCGATCAGGCGCTGGTCCAGCTCGCCCGGCTGCGCGACGGCGATGCCGCGACCAAGACCCTGGTGGTCTCGATCGCCCGGCGCAGCACCGCGCTCGGCCTCGACGGCTATGGCGCCCGCGCCCAGGCTGTGTTCGAAGGCCCGATCCGCGCCGCGCTCACCCGCCAGATCGACGCGCTGACCGCCCTGCTCCCCCGCGCGGGCAACGCCGCCGGCGTCACCCGCCTGCCGGATGGCGAGGCTTATTATGCCGCGAACCTCGCCCAGCACACCACCACCACGCTCGGCGCCGCCGAAATCCACGCCATCGGGCGCGATCAGGTGGCCGATCTCAACGCACAGATGGATGCGCTGCTGCGACAGCAGGGCTATCGTGACGGCAGCATCCGCGACCGGCTGAACGCGCTGGGCAGCGCGCAGGGGCAGGTCTTCGCCAACGACGATGCCGGCCGTGCCGAACTGCTCGAATATCTGAACGGCCTGCTGGTCGCGATCCGCGACCGGCTGCCGCAGGCGTTCAGCCGCCTGCCCCGCGCGCCCTACGAAATCCGCCGCGTGCCGCCGGAGATCGAGGCGGGCGCGCCCGGCGGCTCCGCCCAGGCCGGCACGCCGGATGGCTCGCGCCCCGGCATCTTCTTCATCAACTTGCGCGATACCGCCGAATGGCCGCGCTACACCCTGCCCACCCTCGCCTATCACGAAGGTGCTCCGGGTCATCTGTTCGAAGGCGCGCTGAAGTTCGAGGATGCCGGCCTGCCGCTCTATCGTCAGGCCGCCGGGGTGACGGCTTATGGCGAAGGCTGGGGCCTCTATGCGGAGCAGGTCGCCGACGAGCTCGGCATGTATCAAGACGATCCGTTCGGCCGGATCGGCTATCTCGCCTCCTTCGCCTTCCGCGCGACGCGGCTGGTCGTCGATACCGGCCTGCATGCGATGGGTTGGGACCGGGAACAGGCGATCGACTATATGGTCCAGAATTCATCCCAGTCGCCGACCGCCGCGCGCACCGAGATCGATCGCTACATCGTCTATCCGGGTCAGGCCTGCGCCTACAAAATGGGCCAGATCGCGATCAGCCGCCTGCGCGACGAGGTCTCGTCCCGCCCCGGCTACGACATCCGCCGCTTCCACGACACCGTCCTCGGCGCCGGCCGCATCCCCCTCGCCGTCCTCGAACGCCGCGTCCGCGCGGCCTTCCCGGGGTGATTTGACGCAATGGGCATCCCAGTGTCGTCACGATAGGGGGTAGTGAATGCGCGAATTCCTGCTGCAGATGGGTCCGGTAATGACCCTGGGATTGATGTTCGGCCTCATCCCCTATTGGTTCATCTTCAAGAAGGCCGGACGCTCGCCATGGTGGGCGCTATTCACCGTTGCGCCCTTCGGCATCTTCGTGCTGCCATGGATTGTCGCCTTCATGCCGTGGAGGACGCGGCCGACGCCCAAGGCGATGGGAGACGTTTTCGATTAGAAAGGCTAGGACGGGTCGATATTTAGCCCCTGCCTCTCTGGGTAGAGAGAAGCTTCCCTCTTTCTCGTCACCCCCGCGAACGCGGGGGTCCAGCTTCCCTCTTATCCTGAGCTATTTAAGAAGCTGGATTCCCGCTTTCGCGGGAATGACGATCTCAGTTTGTGCATTCAGTAAATTATCACCGTCACCGCAAATGGCGGCGAACGTGGCCCGGCAATATCCGTTATGAGTAGATTGCGGACATACCGATTAAGGGCGTATTTCGTGACCACTGGCATAACGCGGCAGGTCGGCAGCTGCTTGCTCAAGAGCTGACTGTATCTCAGCGATGTTAAAGCAGCGGTCCCATAGCTCTGTCGCCAGAGTGTTGATTGCTTGACCCAATACAGGGGTTTCTGGCCATGGATTGGTGTCATGAAGCTTTCTAAGCACTACTGAGAGTTGGTAGGCAGCCTCATTCAGTTCTGTATGCCATTGGTCTTTGGCAGATTGGTCTGGCTTATCCGGGATATTGCTCATGCCGAAGGAGTAGCAGCCGCGCATATGTCCGCAAGAGATCGATTGCGGACCATCCGCCACTACTTTCAATGTAGGAAATGCTCTGTCACGCTTGACCCGAATCGGGGTCAAGCCCGGCTCACCGGCTCTTTGAAACACGCAGCTCGATCGTCCAGGAAGTGCCCCCGAAAACACCCCTCACCCTGACAACACAGTAAACTTAACAGAGAGGGACTACTCGGCACGCGGCGCCGTTTCTTGAACTGATTTTTGGACGTGGATGAAGGTCCGCTAGGCGTCCTTCTGCTCGTCCGTCACCAGCCGCACCAGCGATTGCAGCTCCGGCGTGTAGCGGGCCAGCACCTCATGATCCTCGGCCGTGTCGATATGGCTGATCAGCGCCGTGCCGTTCCACCAATGCAGCGCATAATAAGGATGATCGGCGATGATCATCGGCCGTTCGTCCGGGTACTCCGGGTCGATAGGCGTCAGGTCCAGCGCCACCTGCGGCGCGGTCGAGGGGCAGACGACCAGCGGCCGGCCCGCCCACAAGGCGGTGATCGCCCGATGCACATGGCCGCAAATATAGCCGACGACATTGTCGAACCCGTCCACGGCGTCCAGCAGCCGGCGCGCCCAGGCCGAATCCGGATTCTCGGTCAGCCAGCCGATGCCGGTGTCGATCGGCGGATGGTGGAGCACGATGAGCGTCGGTCGGTCCGGCGCCTCGGCCAACCGATCACGCAGCCAGGCCGCCCGCGCGTCGCAGAATGCCCCACCATGTCGACCCGGCTCCAGCGTGTCGAGCACGAGCACGCGCAGGTCATGACCCTCGATCGCATATTGGAGGAAGCCGTCGCCGGCATGAGGCGTATCGGGAAAGGCCTCCAGAAAGGCCGTCCGGCTGTCATGATTGCCCATCGCCGAATAGACGGGGAAAGGCAGGTCCGCGATCGCCTCGCGATAGCGGCGGTAGGAGACACGGTCATCCCCGTCGTCGGCGATGTCCCCGGTCACGAGCAGCACGTCCGGCAACGGGCTCAGGGCGGTCAGTATCCGCAGCGCCTGATCGAAGCGCTGCCGGTTGAACTCGTCCGGATCGTCGGCGTCAAAGCCCAGATGAAGGTCGGTGATCTGCGCCAGCAGCATCGCTTCAGCTCGCTCCCGACCCCATCTCGATCGCGTCCGCCTTACCGCGCACGCGGCCTCGGCGCCCGCTCCGGCTCCACCTGGATTTCCGTCGTCTGCCAGCGCCGACCCCGCACCTGCTGACGCAGCAACATCGCCGGCACGCCATCGTCGATATGGTAATCGTGGCACATGGCGCAGCTCGACGCGACCGGCAGGCGGGTCGTCTCCCCGCCATGACAGGTCCGGCAGCTCGCCAGATCCGGCAGCATCAGGTCGGTCGCGTCGGAAGACTGCTCCGCCGCGTGGCAGCTCAGGCAGGCCTGGCTGCCCTCCTGCCGCGTCTGGCCCGGACGCTGGGTGAACTGGTGCGGCCGGTGATCGAACCAGCCGTGCAGCATATAGCGCGTCGGGAAGGCGACCGGGCGAACATTGTAGGCAAGCGATCCCGCCGCCGGCGCGTCCACCTGGTGGCATTCGAAGCAGGCGCCGCCGGGCGAGAAGACCTGGCGCACGGCCTGTTCGGCCCGTCCACCGCCAGCCGAACGCGCCCGCGCCGCCTGCACCGCCGCGCGCACCTGATTGGCGTCACCCGGCCGCGAACGGCTCTGTGTGTCGAGCCCGGTCCGCTCACGCGGCGCGGTGCGGTAGAAGGAGAGGATGTCTGCGACAACCTGGTTCGGTTCGCCGTGACGTAGCGTCCGCACCGTGCCGCCGATCTGCTCGAAGGCGAGGCTGTGGCACATGCCGCAATCGCCTTCCATGTCGACCGGCTGGAAGCGCACGCCGTCCGGTGTCGGCACATGGCAGTCGGCACATTCCATGCTCTGGCCGAAGCCATATTGCGGCCCGAGCCGGCGGCCCATCTGCGCGACCCCGCCATTGGGATCGAGATGGAGCGCGTGCGGGAATTTGAGGTTGCTCGCCTCGCGCGCATTCTCAGCCCCCAGCGTCACGCGCTGCATGCGCGGGTCCTGATCGTCCCAGCGGATCAGCACGGTCGGCTGGAATTCGGGGTGGTCCGTCTCGAAATTCGCGGCCGATCCGAACGGCGCGTCGGCCAGCCGCGCCTGGATATCGGTGTGGCAGTCCGCACAGAATTGCTGCGGCGTCGGCACCATTTCCTGCGGGCCTTCATGCTCGGTATGACAATCGACGCAACGGCCCGGCGTGTGGCCGAACAGGTTGCCGGTGGCGAGCTGGAAACGTCCCCACAGATTGAGATCGGGGCGTGATTGCTGGAGCCGGGCGGCGTCCGCATGATCGTGGACCGAGGTGTGGCAGGCCGCGCACGAGGCGTCCTGCACCGGCTGGAACGGCGCGGCGTGACAGGCGACGCAATTCTGCTCCAGCGCTGCGTGGGAGCGGGACAGCGCGCCGGCGCTCCACATCTGATCGGCGTGGAAACCCTGCGCAAGGATATCGCCCTGCGCACGCTGGGAATAAAAGGACCAGATCGGCCAGGCCAGGAAGGCGCCGATCACGACGATCGCCAGCGACCAGGCGATGGCGCGCTTGCCCGGCATGACCGTGGCGAGGGCGAAGCGCCGCGTGTCGAACTTGTCCTCCTGCTCCTCGGTATCGGCACGCGCGACATCGATCGCGACATCGTCCGATCCCATCTCGGCCGCAAGGATACGGAGCAGGAACGGGCCGACCTTGACGGTGCCGCCGGTAACGGTGTCGATCTGGCCGAACTGGGTGGTCGATCCGTCGATCTCGACGGTGAGCCCCGCCTCGGCCGACACGCCGATCACGCTCGACGAGATCTGCTCCAGCGTCGCGTGATGCAGCGCGACCGCCAGATCGTTCAATCGGATGTCGCAATCGGGATCGCGCCCGACCTTCAGCAGGTCGTCGCGGATCCGCGAAGTGCGCACGATCTCGCGCCCATCGGCGCTGAGGCTGATATTTCGCAGGAGGAACGCCATTTTTCTACTCTCCCCCTACCAGTAGAAAAACACGCTGATGATATGCGCAACAAGCGCGGCGATCAGAACGAAGGTCAACGGTATGTGGACGAACAACCACACCTCTAGCAAGGCCCGTCGCTGGATATAGCCCCGAAGGCGCGCCAAAGCGGCCGCCTTTTTCTCCAACAACTGGATCACCTGCTCGACAGCAAGCTGCTGCTTGCCTGACGTCTCGTCCTTGCGCTGACGCATATAAGCGAGCGCGGCGCGGTTGCCGCATTTCGGATAATTGCCGGACAAACGCCGCCAGGCGCCACCGCCGAACGGATCCTCGCCGAGCGAGCCGAGCACCACCGCGCTGTCATCGTCCGACAGAGGCTGGGCCGAAATCTGGATCTGCTTGTCGAGGCTGTTCACCGCCTCGATCATCTGCGGCCCCGTCATTTCGGAGCGGCTGTCGCTGAGGCCCTGCGGCAGCACCGCATAGACGGTGATTCCGTAAATGCCGGAGATGATCACCAGCATCATCAGCGCATAGGCAAGAGTATGGACGTTCCAGCCAAACTGGAATCCGGTGTGCAGCGTACCGATGATGATGAGCGCGAGGCCGAGATAGACGTGGGCCGAGGTCCACGCCTTCAGCGACCAGCGCCCGCGCGTCATCGCACGCTTGCGAATGCCGAGAATCGACAGCCAGAAGATCAGCAGAGCGCCGATCGTACCCAAAGTGTAGCCCAGCCAGCTCCCGCCATTATGGCGCGGCTGCACATCCACCAGAAAATAGATGACGATCGTGAGCAGCGAGAGGACCGCGCCGATCTTGAACCAGCGAAAGCGCCTGTATCTCAGGAAGCTTTCGTGGGCCGCCGCGTCCCCGAATTCCGCTCTGTCCAACCCCCTGCTCGCCACTGGTCAGCCCCCCTGTCCCATCCTGGCCACCGTCAGAAATTCCTCCGGTGACACACGGATCGCAGCCCCTGTAGGGCAGGCCCGCACGCAGGCCGGCCCACCCTCTATGCCGGAGCACATATCACATTTGATCGCCTTTTTGGGCGTTTCCGAACTGACCTTGCCATCCGTCCATTTATGGTCCGGTTCGCCCGGCCCCGGCCCCTTGCCGAAAAACAGCCAGGACAACAGGCTCGGCTTCTTCGGCGGCGGCTTGGCCATGCGAATCACACCATAGGGACAATTGCGCTGGCAATTGCCGCAACCGATGCACGTGTCGTTGATATAGACCTCGCCGTCCGGGCCGCGATTGAGCGCATTGGGCGGGCAATCGGCCATGCAATGCGGATGCTCGCAATGCCGGCACGATGTAGGCACGTGGAGATGCGCGTAGGTCCGCCCCGCTTCGCGGTTGAGGCGGGACAAGCCTTCGTGGCTGTCGGCGCACGCGCGCTCGCAATTGTCGCAGCCGATGCAGAGCTTCTCGTCGATCAGCAACACGTCGGTCGCCTCGCCGATGCCGTTCTCGACGAGGAAGCCGGCGACTTCCGAATACATGTCGACGACGCCGCCGAAGCTCTGCTTGCGTGCCTCGATGAAGCCGGTCGTCTGCTGGCGCGCCGCCATGTCCTCCTTGAAGCGCGCCTTGAGCTCGGGCTTGCGATCGAGCAGACGGCGGAAAGCCTCCCCGTCCAACTTGATCGTTTCGGATTTGATCGCCGCCCGCACCGTGGCGGTGCGCCGTCCGCCATCGATCAGCGCCATCTCGCCGACATAGGAGCCGGCAGGCAGATAGGAGAGGAAAACCGGTTTGCCGCCGATCGCCTTTTCGACGACCATCGATCCCTGCCGGATGACGAAGATGTCGTAGCTCTCGTCGCCTTCCTCGATGATCGTCTGCCCGGCGCGAATCGACTTGATCTCGGCCGTCTCCAGCACTTCCTTCAGATCATCCGGCGTCGTGCCGGCGAACATCTGCAGAAGCTGCCGTTCGGTGGCGATTCGCGTAATTTCCTTTTTCGCCGCATTGTTGGTGGCGATAAGCTTCAGCGCCGCGGTGCGCGGAATCTCGACGACAATCGCGCCCTCGGCGGTGCGGACGGTCGCGCCGCGCTTGCGGCCGGAAATGAGGCCGACCTCGCCGACGATCGAACCCTGCCCGATCGGTACGGTCCGCGAAGGATCGTTGGAATCGATCTCCACCAGCAGCGATCCGTCCGCGATTGTGAACAGCGAGGAGCCCGGCTCGTTGCGCTGAAACACGACATCGCCGGAACGATAGGCACGCGGCTCCGAATCCAGTATGAACTCGCGCATCTGCAGCATGGACAGATCGTTGAGGATCGTCACCCGGCGGCGCAGGAAAGCGAGCCATTCAGTTACGCTGCGCGCACCGGGCAGCGCCGCGAACTTCTGCTCCAGGATAGGCTCGTCCGCAGGCTTCAGATCGACATTGCCGTTGATGAACTCGATGACGTCATAGCCCTGGTTCATGCAGTGCTTGATCAGCGGATAGCCCGCGAGCGCGCCGATCACGTAGATGCCGGGCACCGAGGTCTCGAATTGCGGCGACAGCGACGGAAAGGCGTCCTTGTCCTCGCTGGAAAAGGCGATGCCGCAATCCTCGACGAATTTTCTGGGCGGCGACGTGCCCATGCGCGCAATGATTCGATCGCACTTGATCTTCTGCTCGCCGTCGCGGGTCTCGAGATAGAGCCAGCCCGGCGTCACCTTGAGGGGGGTCGTCTCGCACATCACGTTAACGCGGCCCGTCCGCCCCGCCTCGGTGATCAGATCGACATTGCCCTTCTTGGCGCGGGCGAATTCGGGCGACCGGTTGAGGATCGTGACCGTGTTGTTCTGCTCGGGATCGGCAGCCAGACCTATCGCGTTCTCGATGCCCGCGTCGCCGGACCCAATGACGGTGATATGCTCGTCGACATATTCGCCGGGATCGTCAAGCGTGTACTGGATGTGCGGCAGATCCCCGCCTTCGCAGCGCATCTTGTTCGGATTGCCCTGCGTGCCGACGCCGAGAATCACATATTCGGCCTTGATTTCCTCGCCGTTGGTAAGCGTCAGTGTGAAGTCGCCCTTCTGCCCGGTGATCTTCTTCACCTCGGCATTGTGCTTCACATTGACCTTCTGGGCAGCGACTTCCTCGTCCCAGATGCCGAGAATTTTCTCGCGTTTGCCGGCGTCGAAATTCATGTCGGAGCGCAGCACGAGCTGGCTCGGCGTCGCCATAACATGCTTTCCTTTCTGATACTTATAGATCGTATCGGAAAGGTGGTCGGTCTTTTCGAGAAGGACGTGACTGAGCCCAAGCGCAGCGGCGCGGCCCGCGGCACTCATGCCCGCGGGGCCCGATCCCACGACAGCAATCTTGAAAGCCGACGCCACGTGACTCGTCGCTCCCCCCAACTCCGGCTAGCTTGCGAGACAAACATCGCCAATTATGCGCAAAACCAGCAGCCTCCCCCAGTCTAGCAGCTTCTCTAAGAGACACCAGACTTGACGTTGGCTTTTTTGACGTAATGATCCGTATCCATATGGCTGCAGAACCCTCTCAAACGCGGCGCTTTTCCGCCGCCACTCTCGCCCTCGGCGGCGCCGCGATCCTGGTCGTTGGCGCGCTGGGTTATCGATTGCTCTCAGGCGATGGCAGCGACGCCGGCGCGCCGGAGGTCAATGCAGCAGCCGCTGCCGCCGCCGAAGGACCGGGTTCGGTCGAGGACATGGTCGCCGCGCTACAACAGCGCGTGCGCGAGGATCCCGACAATCACCGCGACTGGTTCCTGCTCGGCCTCGCGAGCCGCGAAAGCGGGAATTATGCCGCAGCGGAACAAGCCTTCCGTCGCGCGGTGGAATTGTCTCCCCAGGAAGCGGATTATACCGGTTATCTCGCCGAGGCGCTGCTGCTGCGCGGTGGCGACACGCCGCCGCCCGAAGCCGAACAATTATTGCGCCGGGTGCTGGAGCTGGAGCCGGGCAATGCTCAGGCCCGCTATTATCTGGCGACGATTCGCGATGTACGGGGCGATCATCGTGGTGCCGTCGACGATCTGATCGCGCTGCTGAACGACGCGCCGGAGGGCGCGCCATGGGAGCCGCAGGTGCGTCAGGCGGTGACCACGATCGCCACCGCCAACAATATCAATGTAGAAGGCCGCCTGCCCGCGCCGCGCCAACCGGCCCAGTCCACCGCCACGGCGGGCATTCCCGGGCCGACGCGACAGGATCTCGATGCGGCCCGCGCGCTTCCGCCATCCCAGCAGGATCAGATGGCCCAGGATATGGTCAGTCGCCTGGCCGAACGGCTGCGCCAGAATCCGCGCGACCCGGACGGCTGGATCCGTCTGATGCGTTCGCGGATGGTGTTGAACGACCGCAACGGCGCGCGCGAAGCGCTGCAATCCGGACTTGCCGCTTTCCAAGGCGACGCTGCCACCCAGCAACGGCTGCGTACCGCCGGCACGGAACTCGGCGTTCCCAACCCTTCATAGAAAACGGCCGCGCCTCCCATCGGGAAGCGCGGCCGCCTGTCTCCGGCCGGATCGGACGTCAGGAAATCCTGACAGCCTCGACGCGGCGATTGTCCGGGTTGGACGCGCGCGTTCCCTCGAGCGGCTGGTCATAGCCATAGCCCCGGACATCGAGGCGGTTGCGCGAGACACCCTGCGAAACGAGATAATCGGCGACCGCCTGTGCACGGCGCTGCGACAGGCTGATATTGGTCGTGCGGCTGCCAGAGCTGTCGGTATGGCCTTCGATCGCGACCCGCATCGTCGCCAGCTGCGGACGCTGCAACGCTTCGGCAAAGGCGCGAATCTGCGCCTGTGCGGCCGGCGAGAGCGCCGCGGAATTGAGCCCGAAGCTCAGGCTGAGATCGACGCGGCCGGGCTGGCGGCTGATCACGCGCGGCGTGCGCGCCGTGTTGCGGGCGGCCTGCTGTGCCGACGGACGGGCACGCGGCGCAGGGCGACGCGCGGTGTTCCCGGCATTCGGCGAATTGGTCGACAGCGAGAAGCCGCGCGACGCGCTGACGCGGCCGCCTTCGGGCGTAGTGGTCACCGAAGTGGGCGCAACCGCCTCTTCGGCCTGGTCGTCACCGCATTCCCCGGTGAAGGCGCAGACATAATCGTCGGCGGTCGCGTTCTGCGCGAAGGCCGCATGAGGAAGCGCCGCCAAAGCGGACGCCAGCAAAGTGAAACCGATCTTACGCATATTGCCTCCTGAAAGAAGTCAACACCCCCCGGTGGGTGCGTTCGATGTAGGGGACGTCTCTACTCCATCTCGTACCAGCCAACAAGGCGAGCCTCGCCAGGTGACCTGTGGGTGTTGCTTTAGACCCCCATATCTGAACATTGTTTGACCAGAACGACCCTGCTAGTTTCCCGCGCGGATCGGGCTGGACGGCCCGCTGTCCCCGGCCCGGGCTTGCCATCGGCATCATCCTGGACCGGCCAAGCCATTCAGATTGCGAGGTTTGTGAGCGGCCGCATGACCCTGATCCTGACCATCCGCAACGCCGAAGCCATCGGCGACGGCGCCGAGCCCCGTTTCGCCCTTGACGGCGATTTCGCCATGATCGGCCGTTCCCGCAACTGCGACTGGAACCTGCCCGACTCGAACAATGTCATTTCTTCGCGCCATTGCGAGATTCGTCGCGAGGGCGATGCCTTCTTTCTCAAGGACATCAGCACGAACGGTACGTTTCTGAACGATGCTGAAGAACGGTTGCCCGGCGAGCATCGCCTCGCGGCCGGAGACGTCTTGCGCATCGGTCAATATGAGCTGGCCGTCTCGTTCGAGGAAGTGACGGCGACGCCCGCCCCACCACCACCACCACCACCACCACCACCTCCTCCTCCTCCTCCTCCTCCTCCTCCGCCGCCGCCGCCTCCACCGCCTGCACCGGCGGCCGAACCCGAACCGGCGCCCGCTGTGACGGCCGAAGCGGAGGCCGCTCCGCCCGCGGAAGACCAGGTGCCGGACAATGTCACGGTGATGTGGGACTCGCTCGCCGACATCAACAAGGTGGACTGGGCGCGTGGCGGCTTCGGCGCGACGGACGCAGCGATCGAGGCCGGCGACACCGACACGACCGAAGGGTTGATCGAGGCCTTCGTCGCCGCGACCGCGCTCACCGACCGCGAGGTCCAGCGCTCGCCCGAACTGGTGCGCAAGGGCGGCTCATTACTGCGTCGCCTTGTCTCGGGCCTGATCGTGATGGTCGAGGCACGCGCGCGGGCCAAGGCGCAGATGGGCGCCGAGGCGACGGCGCTCCAGCTCGACGGCAACAACCCGCTCAAGTTCGCGCGCTCGCCCGAGCAGGCGCTCGCCCAGCTCCTCAATCCGCCCGAAAGCGGTTTCATGGATGCGGACAAGGCGGTCGAGGACGCCTATCTCGACCTGCAATCGCACCAGATCGCGACGCTGTCGGCCATTCCCGGCGCGCTCCGGGCCACGCTGGAGCGTTTCTCGCCCGGCTCGATTCGCCGCCGCGCCGCCAAGGCCGGTGTGCTCGCCCGCATCATGCCTTCCCTTCAGGACGCCGCTCTGTGGCGGAATTACGAAAAGGAATATGTGAAGGTGAAGAACGAGTCCGACGAAGCCTTCATGGAAGTCTTCTCGAAGGAATTCCGCAAGGCCTACGAACGGCAGCTTCGCGAAGGATTCGGCGACCGGGAGCGGTAATCCCCGCTCGCGGCCCCATATTCCGAACCTAATCCTTTCCGTCGCCAGTCGCCGGAGGCGTGCCGCCGCCGGCCGGTGCGTTCATCGTATCGAGCACCGGGCCGGTATTCGCCTGACGATCGACCGACTGGAACCAGGCCATCTCCACCCGCCAGCCGCGCTCGGCGGCCGCGCCCAGAAACTGCTGCTGCCAGGTTGGGCCGCGCGCGCCGACCGGCGGCGCAACAACGGCCGGATCGAAGGGACCGCGGCCGGTGATCAGGATGATGCCGGACCAGCCTTCATGATCGAGATCGATGTTGAGCCGGTACCGCCCATTGCCATCATTGGTGATCGGCCGGCCGTTGTTCGAATTGGCGAGCAGCGAATCGAAACCCGCCCGATTGGGGATCAGCGGCGTGATCACGCCGGACGGCTCGATGCCGACGATCACGAAATCGAGATTGGGGTCGGCGAAATTGAAGTTGATCACAGCATTGGCCGCATTCTCGCCCGCATATGGCGTTCCGGGTGGCTGCATCACCATCTCGTAGCGCGGCTGGGTCGTCGACAATTTGTAGTCGGACGAAGCCCGGACCTGGCGATAGGTGTCGAGCGCGGCGCAGCCCGCCTGGGTGATCGGCGCCACATCGCCGAAATCGAGCTGCGTGTTTTGGAGGCCGGCGCCAGTCAGCGCCTGATTGATCTCCCGCTGCGCCGCGGCGGCATCGCCGGCAACGCCGCGCATGGCGATCCGCAGGCCGTCCCCGCCGCCTTCGACCGCGGCGATGTCCAGCCAGGTGCAGCTTACCGAGGGCAGCACGGCGTTAACGGCGCCGCGCGCCGTTTCGACCGGGTCGCCCGGCCGCGCAACCTCAACCTGATTCGTCTGATTCGCATCCCCGCCGCCGATACCGGGGATCAGCCCGCCGGTGTCGCCGCCCATCAGATACCAGGCGCCCGCGCCCACAGCGAGCAAGGCGGCCAGCACCCCGCCGATCAGCAGCCCCTTCGATGACCCGCCGCCGCCTGGTACCACCGCAGCCGCCTGCTGGCCCGGGACCGGCGGCGGAGGCGGAGGCGGCGCGACCGCCGCGCCTCCGAGCATCGCGATCACGTCCTCCATCGAGCGCAGGCGCTCCTTGGGATCAGGACGCAGCATCGCCTCGATGGTCGGCTTGATATTGGCCGGAATGGAGGCCAGGTCCGGCCCCTTGCGCCGCTTGTCGATCGCATCGACCAGCGATCCGGACATATTGACATTCTTGCCGCTCGCCACCGCAAGAATGACGAGCGCAAGACTGTAGACATCGGTCCAGGGACCGACCTCCCGGCCATAATCGCCGAGCTGTTCGGGCGCGACATAGTTGAGCTTGCCGGCAAAGCCATCGCCGACGATCGTCGCCGAGCTGGCATCGAGATCCTTGGCGATACCGAAATCGATGATCTTCGCCTGATGCACATCACCGCCCGCGAGCAGTACATTGTCCGGCGACATGTCGCGGTGGATCGCGCCCAGCTTGTGCGCGGCACCGAGACCCGAGGCGAGGCGCTTGAGCAGGCCCGCCAACTCATCGGGCGAACGCTCGACCTTGCCGAGCACGTCGGCCAGTTCCACCCCTTCGATAAATTCGGTGACGATATAGAGTACGCCGAGATTGGGCTCCTGCGCGAGCACGCGGTAGGAGACCAGCGCCTCGTGCTGGAGCTTGGTGAGCGTGCGCGCTTCCTTGCGGAACATCGCGACGACCTTCTCGTCCGCCGCCATCGCCGGAAGCATCACCTTGATCGCGACGCGTTCGTCGGTGTTGACGTTCACGCCCTCGAACACCTCGCCCATGCCACCGCGCGCAAGGAAACGCTTCACCTCGAAGATATGATTGAGCACGTCGCCGACCTGAATCGCGCGCACCGCTTCCACAGGTTTGAAATTGGTCGGGCTCACCCCGGCGCTGGTCTGCGGCGGCGTCGAACCCGGCGCGGGCTCGGCCGGCGCTTCAGCGGGCGCCTCGGGCGCAGGTGCGACATCGGCAGGCGGCTCGGAATCGGATGCGGCAGCGGGCGTCTCGCCCGCATCAGCCGACGGCACAACCTCTTCAGGTGTCGGCGCTTCTCCGGGAGCATCGCCCTCGTCCGCCGGCGCGGGCGGCGTAGTGCCAAGGCCGTCCAGCGCACCGGACGGCATGAACACGGTCCGTTCCTCGCCGTCGTCAGGCGCTTTCTTGTCCTTGTCTTCGCTCATGATTTCACCGGCTCCGGAAAGGAGAGAAGGGTGGGCTCGTTGGCCCAGATCGCGATCACCGTGACATTGTCCGGCGCGCCGTTGGCGAGCGTCAGCTCGACCAGCTCACTGGTCGCGCGGTCGGGCGAACCCCGTGTCAGCAGGCGGCCGATATCGGCCTCCTCGACATAGCCATGAAGCCCGTCGCTGCACAAAAGGAAGGCGTCGCCGGGCACGACCTCGCCGGTCGCCCGATCGACCTGCATCTCGTCGCGCACGCCGACGGCGCGCGACAAGATGTGACCCATCGGATGGCCGACCGCTTCCTCGGGCCGCATGATGCCGCGATCG
Source organism: uncultured Sphingosinicella sp. (assembly GCA_964438875.1). GTDB lineage: Bacteria > Pseudomonadota > Alphaproteobacteria > Sphingomonadales > Sphingomonadaceae > Allosphingosinicella. Next base: position 23,835 of record CAYTMM010000010.1, read on the forward strand.
ACCATTTCCTGGACCTGCGTATGATCCCGGCTCAGCTGGATCAGTTCGCCGTCTCGCAGCACATAGGCGCGGCTGTCGCCAACCCACTGGATCGCGTAGCGACCCCCGTGGATGAGCAATGCCACGACGGTGGAGCCCATCTGCCGCTGACGCTTGCCCGCTTCGACCAGGATGACGCGGTTGGCTTTATGGATCGCCGCCTCGATCGCATCGCAGGCGGCGTCGAAATCCGCCGCCGGCTCGATCTCGCCCAGCTTCTCGACGATCTTGGCCGAAGCCCATTCACCGCCTTCATGACCGCCCATGCCGTCGGCGACCGCCCACAAACCGTTGGTCTCGGCGGCGTAATAGCTGTCCTCGTTATGATCGCGGACACGCCCCTCATGCGTCCGCGCGCCGCTTTCGATGCGAAAAGGCACGATCTCCATGGTTCCGCTCAGGCCCCGACGGCCCGTGCAGAACCGGCGAGCGCGCCTTGACGCATGCGACGATGGATCGGCGTACTCATCAAAGGATCCCCCGGGCCGACTGGAAATGCCATCTAAGCACAGCTTCGCCCGGCGATAAAGCCCGCTGCCGCCGCGCGCGCATCCTCTTTCTTCGGCACAGGCGCCGCGCTAAGCACATCCTCCCTGTTTCTCAATGGATGAGATCGACAATGAATCGCCTGACACTTTTCCTCACGGGCGCCGCCGCGCTCACACTCGCAGCCTGCACCGGCCAGGAAGCCACCGACAACAGCGCGGACAATGCCGCCTCCACGGAAAATGCCGCCGCTAGCCAAAACCCTGCCTCCACCGCCCAGGAAGGCACCGCCGCACTGGACGACAAGCCCGCCGACGCCGGCATTGCGCCCATGGACACGCCGACAGACATGCCAATCCAAGACGGCGGAACCCCGCCCGTCGACGGTGCTGCTGCGACAGGCGACGGCAAGCCCGCCATCTAAATGCCCCTTCGCGACGCGCGCGGCACTCGCTTGACAGCGACCCGCGCGCGCCCATATGCGCGCTTACGCAATGCGCAAGCGCATGGCCCCTTCGTCTAGCGGTCTAGGACGTCGCCCTCTCACGGCGAAAACACGGGTTCGAGTCCCGTAGGGGTCACCAGGCACGGTCTCAAGCGGTGCCAGAACGAGTCATAATTGGCTTTTTTCTACGGCTGTCCGATATGATCGGACCGGTCAGACTGGCCGAATGCCATCCCGGACAAAGAATTATTGTATTTCTGGCGGGATGCTTCCGCCTCTCGCCAGCGATGCCATCATGCTCTTTCCGTCACCCAAAACAGGTCGCGCAAATCCAGCCTCCTCACGGCGCGTGAATCAGACCAAACCACTCATATCAATGGGTTCTGACTGCAGAAACCATTGCCCATATATTGTCAGCCGCAGAGCCTCAGCATTGCGCCTGGACCGCCCTTCCTCCCAGCATGCATGTTGAAGTGGCTGGCTCTGTTGGAGAGGAATCGACACCTGCGCCTTGCGTCGCCACGGCGTGGATCACTCGGTCGCCAAGCTGCTCTCCGAGTCCCCGGCGCTCGAAGCCGTCATAGATGGCGCGGGCCGCAGTGGAGATGACTGCGGGACGGTTCGACCCGCCACGTGCGAAGAAGGCCACCGCGATCCGCCGCCCGTCGGGCAGGGTCAAGAAGCCGACATCGCCGGTATAGCCGGCCAGCGTGCCAGTCTTGTTCTCCACCCGCGCACCCGGCGGCAGCAGGCCCCGGATGCGGTTCGCGCCGGTGACACAGCGGCGCATCATGTCCAGCAGCAAGGCGCGGCTCGCCGGACTGAGCGCATCTCCGGAATCAACCAGGCGCAACAGGCCCAGCATTGCGACCGGCGTGCTCGAATCCCTGACGTCCCACAAGTCGCGGCGGTCGCCGAGGAGTTGCGCGATCGTGCGATCGACCCGCATCCCGTCGACCCGGTGCGCGCGCAACCATCTTTCGACCGCGCCCGGCCCGCCCAGGGTGGCGATCAGCATATCCGTCGCGCGATTGTCGCTGCGCGTCATCATCACGTCGAGCAGGGTAAGGGCGGACGCGCCGCCGATGCTTTCATCAAGGCTCCGTCGTCCGGCGTCGACTTCCGCCAGATAGGCGGCGGCGACGGCGATCTTCATCGTGCTTGCCATCGGAAAGGGCTGATCGCCGTTGAAGCTCACGATCTCCCCGGTCGCAAGGTCCAAGGCCGCAAAGCCGTAATCGCCGGGATTCTCGGTGGCAAGCAGGGCGAGACGCTGCTCGATCGTGCTGGGAACGAGGAGGCCCTGAGCCGTGGCTGGCTGAGCGAAGATAACGAGCAGCCAGGCGAGCGCACCGATGAAGCGCATCCATTGGTCTCCGAATGACGGCCCCACCCCGGAGCGCGTTTGCCGGACACAGGATAAGGCTTGTGAATGAACAGTCATTGGATCGAGTCTGGCATGTGCCGGCATTCATCGCGCCGGCGTCTCGGTTTACCGCGAACCGGAAAGCGCCATTATTCGGGCGCGCGTATTTTGCCTTCCGACCGAGGCGCTTTCTTTCCGCGCACCCTGAGACCTGGAATCGCGTCTTCTTCGATCCCGGCCAGCGTCGTACCCGAGAGATAGGTCGCGCGGCCAAGCAACTGCGCAGCGAGCGGCAATGTGAACATCAGGAAAAGGATCGCCAGCATGCCGGTCGCAACCGGTGCGGCGTCCGTGCCGAGGAGGACGCCGATGACGAGCAACACCGTGCCAAGCGTGCCCGCCTTGGTCGCGCTATGCATGCGCTGGAGCGGATCGCGCAGACGGATGATCCCGATGGCGGCAATCAGCATCAGCAGCGTACCGGCCACGAGGAGAAGGGCGGCGAGAATGTCCATCAGTCGCGGGCCTTTCTCTCCAGGAACAGCGCGAAGGCGGCCGTTCCGACGAAGTTGATCAACGCCAGTGCCAGCGCGATGTCGAGGAACGAGCCGCGCCCGGTCGAAACGGCGGTCAGCCCGGAAAAGGCGATACCGAGCGCCGTCAGCATGTCGAAGGCGACGAACCGGTCGGCGAAGCTCGGCCCCTTGACGAGGCGCCAGCCGGCCAGCGCGAGCGCGACGCACAGCACGATGGCGAGAATATCGGCGAGGAAAGGAAGGTCGATCATGCCTCAAGCTCCATGATCGGACGTTCGTAGAGCCGCTTGAACTTGGCGATCGCGGCCTCGGGATCGCCCGCGTCGAGCAGGTGGAGATAAAGCTCCGTGCGATCCTCCGAGACGTGGAGGCAGGTAGAGCCCGGAGTCAGGGACGTGAAATAGGCCAGCATCGCCACCGCCCAGGGGCGCTTTACCCGGACGGGCATCACGACGATGGCTGGCCGGGTGCGGATGCCGGGCGAGAGCACGATGCGCGCCACAGTCCAGGTCGAGGCGAGGAGATCCCACAAGAAGCTGGCGAGCAGAAGCGTCAGGGCGCGCGCTTTGGCGAGGATCTTCATCCGAACAGCCCCATATTGGCGAGCCCGGCGGCGGAAAGCTGGGCGGCGACGTGGACGATATTCGGCGCCAGACCGATCGCGACGGTCGCCGCGGAAAGCACGCCCATGCCGATCAGCATCGAAACCGGCAGCCGCTTTGCCGGCCGGTCCGGCAGCTCCTTCCAGCAGGCGGCGGACCAGAAGATCGCGACCGAGAAGAGAGTAAGCACCGCCGCGGCCACGCCCGCCGCGAGCAGCAGGAAGTCGCCGCCGTCGATGCTCGCGCGGAACACCAGGATTTTTGCCCAGAAACCCGAGAGAGGCGGTATGCCCGCGAGCGACAGCATCGGCACGGCGAAGACCACGCCGAACCACGGATTGGCACGCAGCACGCCGCCGGTGGTGGACAGTTGCCACGATCCGGTCGCCCGGTGGATCGCGCCGGCACCCAGGAACAGATTGGTCTGCACGATCATCGAATGGATCATATAGAAGACCGCCGCTTCGATGCCTGCGCGCGTGCCGACGGCGAGGCCGGCCATCATGTAACCGACCTGCGCGACAATGTGGTAGGCGAGCAGCCGGCGCATGTCGTTCTGCGCCAGCGCAGCGAGCGAGCAGAGCAGCATCGTCGCGCCCGCGATCCAGCCGAACAGCGGCGCGAGCTGCGCTGCACCCACACCGCCCGACCCAATGGCGAACAGCCCGGCGAAGACTAGCAGCAAGGCGTAGAAGCCCATCTTGGTGAGCAGCCCCGCGAAGATCGCCGCGACGGAGATTGGCGCCGGGCCGTAGGAAGATGGCAGCCAGACATGGACCGGCATCAACCCGGATTTCAGCATGAAGCCGCCGAGCAGCAGCGCGCCGGCGGCGGCGGTCGCGATGCTGGGCGGAGTCGGTGCGAGCCGGGCGGCAAGCGCGGCCAGATCGAGCGTACCGGTGAGGCCATAAAGGATGCCGATGCCGGCCAGGATCGCGCTCGCACCGACGATGCCGAACGTGGCGTAGCGCATCGCGGCGCCGACCTGCATCTGGCGCCGATCGATGCTGATCAGGCCGAGCGCTGCGAGCAGCGCCAGTTCAAACCAGACGTAGAGGTTGAACAGATCGCCAGTCAGGAACGCGCCGTTCACCGCGCCGACCATCGCCAGCAGAAGCGCGTCATGCCCGGCCAGCCGCCGCCGCCCACCGATGGAAGCGTGACTGTAGATCGCCACCGCCAGCGCGATCAGCAGCGTAACGACGACCAGCGCCACGCCCGGCATGCGCGCGGTGAAAGATACGCCCAGGCCCACCGGCCAGCCGCCGAACACCGTAACCGCGAGTTGCCCGCCATCAGTCGCGCGGACGAGCAGCGCCAGGCTGAACAGCAAGGTCAGTGCGAACGTCCCGGTGGTCAACGCCTCGCTCCGGCGCGGACGGCGGCGCAGCAGGATCGCGGCGGCCGCAGCAAGCAAAGGTAGCACCACCGGGGCGACGAGCAGCCAGTTCTCAGCCATGCGGCGGCTCGCTTTCCGCAGCTGCGGGCTCGGGCTGGTCGAGGGCGTCGATGGCGCGCGCGTCGATCGAGCGAGTCGCGCGCCACGCGCGCAGTACGATAGCGGCGAGCACCACGGTCAGCGCGAAGCCGATCACGATGGCCGTGAGGATCAGCGCCTGAACCAGCGGATCGGCGGATTCGCCGAGCGCCTGAGCGCCGCCGACGATGATCGGCGGCTGATCGGAGGAAAAACCGCCGGCGGTGAACAGCGCGAGGTTCACGCCGGTGGAGAGCAGGGCAAGGCCCAGCAGGGTACGCATCAGGTTGCGCGAAAGGGTCATGTGCAGGGCGCAGGCCATGATCGCGGCCGCGCAGAAAGCATAGAAGATCGTCATCGCGCCGCCTCCTTCTGCAAGCCGAACAGGAAGGAGAGAACGGCGCCCAGCACCACCAGATAAACGCCGATGTCGAACAGCATCGTCGTGCCCAGCTTGGGCAGGACTCCGCCCGGTTCCCACCACAAATGGGTGAGGAAGGGCGCGCCGCCGGGCACCAGCATCCCGGGCAGGCCGCTGGCGACGCCGAGCGCGAGACCGAAGCCGACCAGCGTCAGCGGCTGGAAGCGCAGGGCCTTTTCGGCGCGCCGGGCGCCGTGTGCGAGCGAAAGGACGGCGAAGGCGAGCGCCGCCGCGAGCCCCCCGACAAAGCCGCCGCCCGGCTCGTTATGACCACGCAGAAGGATGATGATCGAAGCGAGGAGCAGCAGCCAGAACAGCACGCCGCTCGCCGTGGCCAGGCTGTAATGGACTGTGCGCGCCTCTGCCTCGTCCCGCGCCGCGCCGCGCCGCCGCGCCAGCAACGATCCGGCCAATACGGCCGCTATCGCGATCACCGCCGTTTCGCCCATCGTGTCGAAAGCACGGAAATCGACCAGGATGACGTTGACGACATTGCTGCCGAAGCCGGCGACATAACTCATCTGGCCGAACCAGTTCGAGGCTTCGGACGCAACATGGCCGGCGCTCATATCGACCAGCGCGACGAAGGCCACCAGGCCGAACGCGGCGGCGACCAGGATATCCACGCCATGCTCGCGCCGGCTGCGGGTATCAGGGCTGAGCAGGGGCAGTGCCAGCAGCAGCGCCGTCAGCAGCACGACGAGCAAGGCCTCTACAGTAAACTGAGTCAGCGCGAGATCGGGCGCGCCGTTGAACAGGAAGGTGATCGCGATGGCGAAGCCGGTGATACCGACACCGACCAGGGCGGCAAGCATGTTGCGGCTGCGCGCTGCGATCATCGCACCGGCGACCGCCATCAGCCCGATCAGGATTTCGGCGACACGCACCGGCCCTTCGATCGACGGAAGGCGCAGGTCGGCGCCGGCGGCAAACATCGAGAAGGCCATGATGGCGGTGAAGGAAACCACTGCCATCGCGACATAGCCGCGCAGATCGCCATGTTCGATCGTGCGGGTCAGCCGCGCCGCGCCGTGGACGAGACGGAAGAGGAGCCGCTCCCAGGCACTTTCGACCGAATAACGCTCGATCCGCTCGCGCGAACGCAGCATCAGGTGAATGCGCTTCCAATAGCGGATGATGAGCACGCCGATCGTGACGACCACGGCGCTGAGCGCGAGCATCGGCGTCAGCCCGTGCCAGACCGACAAGGCAACCTCGACCGGCTGACCATAGACCGCGACGACGGCGGGACGCAGCGCGATACGGGTGATCCATTCGGGATCCAGGCTGATGGTGAGGCCCATTAGCGCAAGCAGCAGCGGCGGGATGACCAGCGAGAAGCTTTCGCCGTGGAGCATCTTGATCGGCTTGGCCGGCTTCATGAAGAACGGCCTCAGCGTGATCACGCCAGCAACGCCGACCATGACGGCGTTGACCAGCACGGCGGTTGCGAGCGGAACCAGTTCCCAGCTGCTCGCCAGCTGGGCTTCGAACAGGAATTCCTTCGAGACGAAGCCGAGAAACGGTGGAATGCCCGCCATCGAGAGGCTCGCGCCCACGCAGGCGAGGGTTGTCAGCGGCAATGCCGTGCGCAGCCCGCCCAGAGATCGCAATTCGCCCTTACCCGTCGCGTGCAGAACGGAGCCGGCGCAGAAGAAGAGCGCCGCCTTGTAGAGCGCATGTGCGAACAGGAAACCGATCATGGCAACGGAGGCGCGCGGTCCGTCGAGCCCGACGAGGAGGACGAGAATGCCGAGCGAGGCGATCGTCGAATAAGCGAGCGCGGCCTTGAAGCTCTCCGCGCGCAAGGCCTGTACAGCGGCGACGACCATCGTGACGCAGGCAACGGCGACAAGCAGCGGCCGGCCCCAATCGGTTTGCGCAATGACCGGTTCGAAACGGGCGAGCAGATAGATGCCGAGCTTCACCATCGTTGCCGAATGGAGATAGGCGGAGGCGGGCGTCGGCGCCTGCATCGCATTGGGCAGCCAGAAATGGAACGGGAATTGCGCCGATTTGGTGAAAGCGGCGAACATGATGGCCAGCAGGATCGGTGTGCCGAGCGGATGGGCAACGATCTCGCTGCCCCGGCGGATCGCCTCCGACATCGAATAGCTGCCGATGACATGGCCGATCATCAGCGCCGCCACGACCAGCGCCACCCCGCCCGCCGCCGTCACCTGCAGCGCCAGATTGGCGGCGCGTCGGGCGCGGAAGCTCTTGTGATCGAAACCGATCAGCAGGAAGGACAAGATGCTCGTCGCTTCCCAGAACAGGATCATCAGCAGCAGATTGTCGGCCAGCACAGTGCCGAGCATCGCCGTCATGAACAGCAGGATCAGCGTGAAGAAGCGGGCGCGGTCAGCGCGCGACTTGTTGGTGAGATAGCCGCCCGCATAAATGGTCACGAGGCCACCGATTCCCGTGATCAGAAGACAGAAGAGGAAGGAGAAGCCGTCGAGTCGCAGCGTGATGTCGAAACCGAGCGAAGGCGCCCATTTGATTCCTTCGCCGCGCACCCAGCCGCGCTCGACGATAGGAGCCAGCCCGATGAAGGCGGCGAGCAGCCCGAAGGGCAGGATAGAGATTGCCAGCCCGGCGCCGCGTCCGACCCACCTGGCAATAAGGGGCAAAACGAAGCTTCCGATCAGTGCGACGAGCAATAGCAATAACATCCGCTCGTTCGCCCGTCCCCGATAGCCTCTGTGAGCGCGCTACCATTCGACAGCTGCACGCGACGTCTTCCGTAGGCCAGCATGGCGATCACCACAATAAGGGCAATGCTCTCAGCAGAGAGAAACGGAGCCGAAACCTGAATCAGCGCGTCTGGCCATCCACGAAGAAATCGCAGGCAGCCGCAATTCTATGATTCAATGCGTATCGTGAATGAGCTTGTCGAATGTACGTGCGGGCCTAGACTTCGCGCGCAGGGAGTAGAAAGCTGAACCGACGCCAATTTCTTTTCGCAGCCGCCGCGACAGGGCTCAACGGCTCCATTCCGGCTCTTGCCGCCGAAAACGACACGATCGTGGCGTTGCTCGGCCAATCCCTCATCAAGCATGACCTGTGCGGCCAGGATTGGCCGGAAAGCGCCGCGATCCGCGCCGAACTCGGCCGGGCGCATGCGGTCTTTTCCGATCTCGAAGTCGCCATTCGCGGTCCCAATTCAGGACCGCCGACGCGCGAGGCCCTTACACTTCACACCGCGGACCCGGCGGTGATCGATTGCCTCGGCCAGCTCGGCGTCAATCTCCTTGCTACCTCCAACAACCACGCATTCGATCTCAACACCGGCGGCATCACCGATGCGATCGCGGCGCTGCGCGCGCGCCGGATGGCCTTCGCGGGAACGGGCGAAACCCTGGCCGCCGCCAGCCGGCCAGCTCTGCTGTCGGCCGGGGCAGACCAGGTTGCGCTGGTGGCAGCCGCCAGCGGCAGGATCCGCGCAGGCGGCGCGGCGACGGATAATCGCCCCGGCGTCGCCGAGATCCGGCTCGGCGAATCCGGCGCCATCGAGGAAAGCGACCTCGCGCGGACCTTGGCCGCCATATCGTCGGCGGCCCGGACCGGCGCCACCGTCATCGCCTATCTCCACAATCATCACTGGGAAGCGCCGCTCTGGCGCACGCCGGACTGGCAGCGCGATTATGCGCGCGCCTGCATCGATGCGGGCGCGCATCTGTTCGTCGCGCATGGCACGCCGCTCCTCCAGGGCATAGAGGTCTGGCGCGGCCGGCCGATCTTCCACGGGCTGAGCAGCTTCATCTTCCAGACGATCAAGGAAGAAGGCTTCTACGATGCGCTCGCCTGGCAGAGCGCCATCGTTCTGTGCCGCTTTTCGGACGGGCGTTTCGTCTCGGCCGAGATCGTTCCGGTCCAGCTCAACGCCACCGGGCGCGGCGGCCCGGACGATCTGGAGACTCGCGGCCGCCCGGCGCTGGCCGGAAACGGGGAGGCGCGCATCATCCTCGAACGGCTGACGGAGCTTTCAGCCGCGCTCGGCTACCGTTTCGTTCATGACGGCCGGCGCGGCCGGATCGAAGTCTGAAGACGCCCCCGCGGCCTCGTCGAAATAGCGGCGGGCATGGACCAGAAAGGCCATCGCCAACCGTGAAGGACCGGCAAGCGCCGATGTGGCGAAGGCGTAATCCTGCCGCAGCTCAGGCTCGAACGACACCAGCCGGACATCGTGGCTGGCGATCGTGGTGCGCGCCAGCATCCTGTTGACCAGGGCGATGCCAAGCCCCCGTGCGGCGAGCGCGCAGGCCGAACCGATCGTATGCGTTTCCACGCGCACCGATGGAATGACGCCAGCGGCAGCGAACGCCGCGTCGATCTGATGGCGCGAGGCCCGTCCGCTCCCCAGCAGGATCAGCGGCTCGCCGCGCAACAATTGCGGCGTCAGCGCCGGATGCGCCGCCAGGGGATGGTGCGAGGACAGGACGCAGGCCGTCCGGCTGCTCACGATCCGCTCGCATTTCAGGTCCGGATGCTCGACGGGCAGCTTCAGGAAGCCGCCGTCGACTGCGCGGCTGGCGATCATCTGCTTGGCCGTTTCGACGCTGCGGGAATCGATGGCGAGCCGGATTCGCGGATGCTCGGCCAGAAAGGCGCTGGCGATGTCGGGAAGCGCGCCTTCGGCGAAGCTGGGCGGCGCAACGATCTTGAGCTCGCCGGTGCGATATTCGGCAATGTCCCGGATGATCCCGCTCACCCGCTCCATCTGGCCGAGCGCCAGTTCCACTTCTTCCGACAGCAGCAGCCCGTCGGCGGTCGGCACAAGCCGGCCGCGATCGCGGTAGAAAAGCTGGAAGCCGACCTGGCCCTCGAGCTGGGCGAGGATGCGGCTCACCGTGGGCTGCGACAAGCCCATTTCGCGGGCCGCGGCGGTGACCGATCCATGACGCATGATCGCGTGGAAAGTCCGCAAGGGACGGATGTCCATCTGGCGAAGCGAACGCGCCGTCATGTCACTCTTCCCCCGCACCGCGTCACCGGGAGCAGCACCTGCGAAGCCCGGTCCGGCGCGAAAAACACCCGGTTGCGCGCGACGACAGGCTCCGACGGCACGCCCGCCGGTGCGCCGGTATTGGGATTGATATCGAAATGGGGGAAATTGGAACTGGCGATATCGAGACGGATCCGGTGGCCGGCGCGGAACAGATTGGCGGTGGGAAAGGCCGTCACGCGCACGGCATAGGTTTCACCCGGCTTCATCGGAGCGGCGCGATCGAAACCATCCCGGAAACGCAGGCGCAGGATGCCGTGAGTGAGATTCATCGCGAAGCCGTCCGGATAGTCCGGGCTTGGAGGATAGACATCGATCAGCTTGATGGCGAGATCGGTGTCGGGTGCAGAGGAGGAAAGATGGATCAGGGCCTCGATCTCGCCGATAATCTCCACGTCCTCCTCCAGCGGCGCGGTCTGGAAGCTGAGCACGTCAGGGCGGTCGGCCAGCGCGCGTCCGGGCCGGGTCGATCCGAACATGTCCGCGCGTTCGCGCTGGTCGAAGGCACCGGCCTGCATGAGCGGTGCGCCGGAGGCGAGCGCGCCGCCGATCGTCGGAACCGGATCGAGGGGATCGTGCAGCCATTCGCGCGATCCGTCCTGCGTCGGCGGCGCTGGCGAGAGCATGTCCTCCGGCCCCAGATAGAAAGGAACGGCGCAGGCAGTGGCGGGCGGCCAATTGTCGAATCGCTGCCAGCGGCCGCCATGCGACAGGCGACCCTCCGGCGTGCGCGCGCCGCTCCCTCCGCCCATCACGAAAAGCGTGACCGGCGCGGCCAGATAATCGGGCGCGTCGCGTCCGCGCAGATGCCGGTCGAACCAGGCCGCGCGCAGCGCGAAGAAATCGGGCGCGAGATTGCCGTCGAGCGGCGCCTCGGGGCCGAAATCCACATCTCCCGCGAAGGAGACGGAGCGCTGGCCATGCGTCCAGGGCCCCATGACCAGCCGCACGGGACTGCGCTTGATCGCCGCCAGCCCGACATAATTCTCCACGGCGGTCCTGGCATAGGGATCGAACCAGCTGCTCATGTGAACGACCGGCACATCGGCCATGCGCGGATAATGACCGCGGCCGAACAGCGCGGGCTGCCGCCAGAATTCGTCGAACAGCTCGCGCGACCATTGATCGAGCACATAGGCCTCATATTCGGGCGCAGCGGCGAGCGGAGAATGGCCCTTGGTCCACGGCCGGGCGGTCATCCAGGCGCGCAGATCGACGCTGTCGAGCGCCGCGCGCCGGGCCGGATCGCGCGCCGTGAGCGGCGACAGGCGCGCATGTTTGAGCGCCCAGGTCAGTTGCTTGAGCTCGAACGCACCCCCCTGGCGGATGCCGCTGTGAAATGCGCTCGAAAAGCCCCCGCTTTCCATGAACATGGCGGCAAGACCCGGCGGGTCGTAGGCGGCCAGCGCGCTCTGGACATGGGCGCCGTAGGAAAGGCCGAGCGTGCCCACCCGGCCATCGCACCAGGGCTGGGCGACCAGCCAGGCGATAGTGTCGACGCCGTCCGGCCCCTCGTTCAGATATTTGACGAACGATCCTTCGGAACCATAGCGGCCCCGGCAGTCCTGCAACACATAGACATAGCCGCTGGCGGCAAAGCGCCGCGCGACATCGGGCTTGGCCAGGATGGTGGGGTCGGCACGGCTGATATCGGCGGCATTGGCGCCGCGCTTGTCATAGGGCAGCCGCTCGAGCAGCACTGGCGCGCGCCCCTCGAAATCGGGCGGGAAATAGATGTCTGTGGCAAGGTGGACGCCATCGCGCATGGGCACCATCGCCGTCTCGCGGCGAATTGCCGCCTCGTCCGGAACCAAGGCGATGCTCATAGCGCGCCCTGATAGGCGAAGGGCGCCGCGGGTCCGAGCGGCAGTTCAAACAGCGTCCAGCCGACGATGAGGCTGAACCCGGCCAGCGCGAAAGCGATGCTGAACGGCAGCATCAGCGCGATCAGCGAGCCGACGCCGAAGCTCTTGTCCCACCGCTGGCACAGGACCAGCACGAGCGGGAAATTGGAGGCGACCGGGGTGATGATGTTGAAGATGGAATCGCCCATCCGGTAGGCGGCGGTGGTCATTTCGGGCGAGATTCCGAGCAGCATCAGCATCGGCACGACAATCGGTGCCATCGCCGTCCACTTGGCCGAGGCCGAACCGATGAAGATGTCGAAGACCGCCGAGACGATGAGCAGCAGCATCAGCAGCAGGGCATTGGGTGCATTGAGGCCCTGCAGCCATTGTGCGCCGTTGATCGCGATCACCGGGCCGAGATTGGACCAGGCGAACATCGCCACGAAATGGGCGGCGAAGAAGACGATGACGATATAGGGCGCCATCACGCGCATCCCTTCGCCCATCATCCGCACCACGTCGCGATGGCCCTTGATGACGCCGGTCGCCCGGCCATAGGTCCAGCCGGTCAGGAGGAAGAGCAGGAAGAAACCGGCGATCAGCGCACGGTAGAGCGGCGTGAAGCGCGCCGGCCCCTCCACATTCTCGTCGACCAGGGGCGAGAAGCCGGGCGCAAGAGCCAGCGCGGCGAAGGCCAGCACGATCGCCGCCGCGACCAGGCCGGCCTGGCGCAGCCCCTTGCGCTCCAGCGCGTCGTCGGCCTCGGCCTGCTCGGAAATCTCGACTGGCGTCTCGCCACTGCGCCATGCGCCGAGCCGGGGCTCGACGATCCGGTCGGTCACGAACCAGGCGATCGGCGTGAAAGTGACGCCGATGGCCAGCGTGAACCACCAGTTGCCGAGCGGATTGAGCACATGGGCGGGATCGATCAGCCGCGCCGCGGCATCGGTGATGCCCAGCATCAGCACGTCAAACTGACCGGGCACGAAATTGCCCGCGAAGGCGCCGGAAATGCCGGCATAAGCGGCGGCGGCGCCGGCCAGCGGATGGCGGCCGGCCTCGGCATAGACGAAGGCGGCAAGCGGGATGAGCACGACATAGGCCGCGTCCGAAGCGTGATGGGACATGACGCCGATCACGAAGACGATCGGGGTAAGCAGCCTGCCCGAAAGATCGCGCATGCTGCGCCCGATCAGCGCGGCGAACAGACCCGATCGCTCCGCAACCGCCGCGCCCAGCATGATCACCAGCACCAGGCCGAGCGGCGGAAAGCCGGTCAGCGTCTGCGGCATGTCGACCAGCAGGCGCCCGACATTTTCGGGCGCGAGCAGGCTGCGGCTGACCAGCAGCTCGCCGGTCGCGGGATTGACCGCCGACCAGCCGACCGCGCCGGCCCAGACCGAAAAGCCGACCAGGACCAGGATCAAAGCGAGGAAGATGACCACCGGATCCGGCAGCGCATTGCCCCACCGCTCGATCCGGTCGAGCCACGACCGCCTCGTCTTCGTCGCCATCACACCGTTCCTCCGCGGCATGCCGCTCCCGCCGGTCAGAATCTCACGCCGGCCGTCGCATAGAAATAGCGTCCGCGGATATCATAGGTGTAGATGTCGAAATTGATCGGGTTGTTCGCGGCCGAGGCGGGCGGCTGCCGGTCGAAGACATTGTCGATGCCGAGCGCGAAGGTCATCCGCTGGCCGGCCGTCGCGAAATTCACCTGCAGATCGTGATAGAAGACATCGGTAATCCGGCCGCCATTGACCGCATTGTTCGGGATATCGTCGCTGCCGCCGATATAGCGGGTGCGCCAGCCGATCCCGTACGTGTCCGTCGAATAACGCAGCGACGCCTGCCCCTTCCAGCGCGGGAAGGTGGAACGCGGCTGGTCGGACAGGCCCGCCCGGTCGTCGATCGCGATCGTCCCGTTTGGCTGCGGCGTGAAAGTCCGGAACCGCTCGAGATAAGAGACATCGAATGCCGCCGATATGCGGCCGGGGCCGACCCTGCGGTCGTAACGCAAGGTGGCGTCCACGCCCTCGACCTCAATGCGGCTGAGATTGACCACGGCCTGGGTCAGCTGGAGCACTTCGCCCGACGCCGCGCGCTGCACCAGATCGCAGAAATTGCCGGAGGTGGCACAGGTGGTCAGGATTTGCGCCGCCGAGCGCGCGGTGATCGCGTCCCTGACATTGATCCGGAACCAGTCGACGGTCAGCGAGAATCCCGGCACGAAGGTCGGCGTGAAGGAAAGCCCGACGCTGTAAGTGTCGGCGGTTTCGGCCTCGAGATTGGCATTGCCCGCCGTCACGCCGGCAATCGCGCCGCTGCCGAACTGGTTCTGATTGTAGGTGGCGGGAACGCCGGCGCAGCCGGGCAAGCCGGCGCCGCCACCATTGCACGGGTCGACCGCCTGGAAATTGGTCTGCCGCTGGCCCTGGAACAGCTCGAGGATCGAAGGTGCGCGGAAACCCTGTGCATAGGTTCCGCGAATGCCGATGTCGCGAATCGGCCGATAGGCCGCGCCGAACTTGGTCGTCGCCCGGCCGCCGACCGTCGAATATTCGGAATAACGCACCGCCGCATCGATATCGAACCGGTAGGCACCGGGCACATCGGCGAGGATGGGCAGATTGAGCTCGGCATAGACTTCGTGCAGATCATAGGAGCCGCGCGTGGGCTCGCGCGCCTGGGCCGTGGTCGGGAGCTGCTGCGCGCCGCCCACCAGCGGCAGAACACTCGACAAGGTGGCGGCGAAGATATCCGGCCGGTCCTCCGCCCGCTCGCGGCGATATTCGTAACCGGCAGCCAAGCCGATCGGACCGCCGGGCAGCGAGAACAGGCTGCGCGAGATGTTGAACGCGAAATTGAGCTGGCTCGCCTCCTGCTCGTCGCGGCCGTTGTAGCGGATGTAATCCGCCATGGCCGGGGTGATCTCACCGAACAGGTTGAGCGGCGTACAGCCCGGGGTCGCCGTACACAGAGCCGGCGAATGAAGCGCGACATAGATGTTTTCGAGATTGACCTGATTGAGCGCCTCGAACGTCGCGGAATTTTCGGAATAGGACAGGAAGGCATCCCATCGCCATTCGCCGGCAAGCTGGAAGCGTCCCTCCAGACCGCCCGCGATGCGCCAAGTCTCGACATCCTGCCGGTTGTCGCGGTTGCCGACCTCCTCGGCGACGCGCTGGATGCGGAAGGCGCTGGTCGTGAAGGCGAGCGCATTCGCAGCCGGCACGCCGTTCGCGGTGCCGAAGGGATTGAAGGCCTGATCGGCGGAAATGCGGAAGCCGTTGGAACCGCGCACGTCGAGCAGCACCGGCGAGAAGAGCTGCGAAGAGGTCCGGCGATTGTAAAGCCCCTCGATCCGCCCCTGGATATTCTCGCCCAGATTGATACCGATCCGGCCGAACAACCCGTAGCGCTCGCTCGGGCCGATCGCATAAATGCCCTGCGCCAGCGTGTTGTAATCGTCGGCCGGTAATGTCGCCACGCGGAAGCTGTTGTCGGCGAGATTGCCGACACCGGGATTGAGCACGCCCGGCAGCCGGGTGAGCACATTGGCGGCGTTCTGGCCGAAATTGGCCGGCGTGCCGAAATAGGCGTTGTTGGCGAGGCCGGGCAGCACGAACAGCCCGCGCGGGCTGGTCGGCGGCGCGGTCAGCGGCGTAAGCGCGCGCGCGGTGAGCGCCCGGCTGGTCGTGAGTAGCGGCCGGGTGTCGCTGTAGGTGGCCGACAGCATAACCGAGATGACCGGACCGGTCCGGCCCCAGTTCAGATAGCCGCTGACATTGCGATTATCGCCTTCCTCGGTGATGCCGGCGCGGACATTCGCCTCGAAACCGTCGATCGACTGGCGGGTGCGGATGTTGACGACGCCGGCAATGGCGTCCGCGCCATAGATCGCCGATGCACCGTCCTTGAGCACCTCGACCCGCTCGACGATGCCGAGCGGGATGGTATTGAGATCGACGAAATCGCGGAAGCCGCGGCCGCCGACCGCATTGACCCAGCGATGGCCGTCGACGAGGACCAGCGTGCGATTACCGCTGCCCTCGGCGCTGCCGAGATAGCGCAGATTGATGGAGCTGACGCCGAACGACGTGCCCTGGGTGCCGTTGCTGTTCAGGTTGACGCCGACATTGGGCAGGGCCTGCACGATGTCGCCTACAGATGTCGGAGCGGTGTAGCGGATATCCTCGCTGGTGATCGTGGTCAGCGGGCCGAGCGACGCGGCGTCGCTGCGCGCGATGCGCGAACCCGTAACCACGATCTCGCCTTGATCTCCCGCGACGGCGGCGGAGCCGGTGGTTATGTCCTCCTCGTCGGCCTGCGGCGCCTGCGCCAGCGCCTGACCGGATGTTCCGGCCAGCAGTACCGCGACCATCGCGCCGTTCCAGACAGTCATGCCGCCCCGCCCCGTTCTCGCCGCCATCATATTCTCCCCCTTTTCCCGCGCCGCTCCCTGCCGGCCCTCCGGCAGTGAACATGGCGGCCGGGGTCATGCAATATGATTGGCTTGGGGCATGATCATATGCAGCCAGTGCATGAAGTGGCGGACGTCCCGGGTTGGAGAAAGCCCGGAGAAAGCAATGTGGCCCCGCCGCGATCCTGCTGCTAATGTGCGCCAAACAGGGGGTGGCGTATGACGAATAACCGGGACACCGTCTATGTCAGTACCGGCGCTCAGCCGGCGCTTGGTGAACCGCAATTCCTAATCGAGCATGAGGGCAAGCTGTATCTCACGCTTGCCGTCCTTGCTTATGAGGGGAAAGATGACGATGCCGCGCACCTGCGCGACATGCTTGAGACCGGCGAAGACGTGAAGGCGGTGCGTTATGCGCGCACGCAGATGGCCAAATTCGCCAATACGGATCCGCCGCCCCAATAGTGACCGACGGACCGGCCTTGGCGAACCGCCCGGTCCCCGATCTCCCCTCGCAGGCCGTACCCGCCGCCATATTTGTCGGCATTGCGCGCGAGGCCGCGCATTTGTGCGGCGTTACGCGGCTGGCGGACATTACCGGGCTGGACAGGATCGGTTTCCCGGTCTGGCAGGCGGTCCGGCCGGCCGGCCGCGCCCTCAGTGTGCATCAAGGCAAGGGTACAACGCCGCTCGCGGCCCGGATCGGCGCCTTGTGTGAAGCGATCGAAAGCCACGCAGCGGAAGCAACGCCCGCCGACGGGCCGGGCTGCCCTTATGCAGCGCTACCTCCGGCAAGCCGCGCGCCGGACCTGACCGACTATCTGCAGGATCGCAGCAGGATGGAAGGTACGACCGGGCCGGTGGCGTGGTGCCGCGCGCGCGATCTCGCCGGCGGCGGCCCGCATTTCCTGCCGCACGCGCTCGTCTCGCTTGATTTCACCATCTACCCGAAAAGCCCGTTCGACCGATCGAGCACCGGTCTCGCGGTGGGCACGAGCGAGGAAGAGGCGTTGTTCGCAGCGCTGCTGGAAGTGGTGGAGCGCGACGCGGTCGCCGAATGGGAACGCACCCCGCCGGCCGCGCGGATGGCGCGGACGGTCCCGACCAGATCCATCCGCCTGGACTGGTTCGATCACTGGCGCGAAAGGCTGGCGGCGAACGGGGCGACGATCGCCGTCCATGCTCCGCAGGCGATCGTCCCGATGCCGGTCTTCGCGGTCACGATCGCTGGCCCCTCCGAATTCGGCACCGTGCCGCGCGTGGCGGGCGGATCGGGCGCGCATCCCGACCCGGAGGTCGCGCTGTTCCGCGCTCTTGCCGAAGCGATCCAGTCCCGGCTCACTTTCATCGCCGGCGCGCGCGACGACATCCTGCCCCGCGATTATACCGCGCCGCCGGGACTCGGGCTGCCGACCCCGCCGGTGCCGGCGGGTTTCGGCGGCCTGCGCTGGGACGATTTCACACTGGGCGCGCCGACGCTCGACGCGCTGGTCGAGGCGCTTTGTGCGCGCGGCTACGGGCAGGTGATCGCCAAAAGACTCGGGGCGGAGCTGGCCGGCATCCATGTCGCCAAGGTCTTCGTCCCCGGGCTTGGCACGGCCCATCGCACGCGGCGGATGGTGCGATGAGGATCATTGCCTTCGCCGGCCCGTCGCTCCCGCCGGAAGACCGGGCCGCCTTTTTCGGCATCGACTGGCGCCCGCCTTGCGAGGCCGGCGATCTGCTGCGGCTGGATGCGGACCGGCATGCCTCGATATGCGTGATCGACGGCTGGTTCGATCATCGCCCGGCGCTGCGCCACAAGGAGATATTGGACTTGCTGTCGCGCGGCGTGCGCGTTCTGGGTGCAAGCAGCATCGGGGCCCTGCGCGCGGCGGAGATGGCGCCGTTCGGGATGGAAGGCGTCGGTGCGATCTTCCGCGCTTATGCGGCCGGCCGGCTGACAGGGGACGACGAGGTCGCGCTCATCCACGGCCCGGCAGACCGGGGCTGGCGCCCGCTCTCCGCCCCGCTCGTCGAAATCCGCGCCACCCTGCACCGCACCTTGCGCGCGCGCGCGATCGGGCGCGGTGAAGTCGAAGCCCTGTTGGAGAGCGCTCGACGACTGCACTATGTCGATCGGACCTGGCGCGGCATCATCGCCGGAGCGGACCTGACCCGCGCGGCGACCGAGGCGTGCGAGGCGGAGTGCGCGGCCCACGCGGTCCCGCTGAAGCGGATCGATGCGCGCGCCTGCCTTACGGCCGCGCTGCACCCTCCCCCGCACCGCCGGCCGGTCCCTCCGGTGCGGACGGTCTTTCTCGAAGCGCTGGCGACGGCGCGCGGCGTTCGTCTGCCGCCGCTTTGAGTGCACGGCTGGCGAGCATATCGAGCCACACCCGGCGCGCCTCGTTCTGAAACGGATTGTGGAACAGAATCCACCGCCTGAGCTGCGCGTCGTCCGGAGCCTCATCGCCCGACCAGCAGTCCGAAATTTGCGTCCGCCAGCTACGCGCCCGCTCGGGCAGATCGGCATCATCTGCGCCTGCCGCGGCGAGCAGCGCATAAAGGCCGGTGAGCAGCCCCGGCCGCGCCCGCAGCCGATCGTCCGGATGCACCCATCGCGCCAGAGCCAGCGCATCGGCGGCGGCGCGATACTCCTCCCTGAGAAGCAGCAGCAGACCCTCCTCTTCCTGCGGCACTTCGCTGGCAGAAACGGCGAGCGCCCGGCACCGATCGAGCAGCTCGGCGGCGCGGTCCAAATCATCGAGGAACATGTAACCGGTGGCGATCTCGACCAGCCGCTCCTGATGGTGGGGATTGAGCTGCAGCGCCTCATCGAAATGGCGGGCGGCGAGCTTCGCCTCTCCCGCCCATAAATGGCACCAGGCCTTGACCGTGTGGAGGTGCGAATCGGTTGGATCGATGGCGATTGCCCGGTGCGCCAGCTCATAGGCGCGGCGGCGTTCCTCCGGGCCGGTCGCACCCGGCCCGGTCAGGCCGTAATCGGTATTGTAGAGCCGGATCAGCGGCGGATAGGCCTGGAGCAATTCGGGGTGATCGGCGATCAGCTTTTCCCATCCGCCGGCGACGGCCCGCGCCTCCGCCAGCGTCTCCATGTCGCGCATGCGCCGCCGATGCGCAAAATAGCGATCATATCCGGTTTCCGGCAGTTGGGGAGCAGTGCGCAGCAGGTCGTCGCGCAGCCGGGGCATGGCGAACGCCGCGACCCGGCGTGCGATCTCCTCCGCCTCGCCAATCGCATCGTGCGCCGGGATCGCGATCTGTTCGGCCCAGAGGACGGCGCCGGAAGCGAGGCGGGAGATACGGATGAAGGCCTGAATCGACTCTCCCTGGCTGATCAGCCGGATGGTCAGCCGATAGTCGCGTTCGGTAGCCTTGTCGGAGGACGAAGCCTGCGCGTCGAAGACGACCCTGATCTCGCGAAACCGCGACAAGGCGATGATCAGCTTCTCGTGCAGCACGGCGCCGAAATGCGGATGAGCGGCGGTGCTCGCGCTGTCATCGAAGGGCAGCATCAGCAAGGACGGCGAAGCGTCCAGCTTCGTCCTGCCCGGCCGGGGCGCATCTGGCTGGGGCGCCGCTGCGCGGGCAGAGCACAGCTCGACCGGCGCGACCAGACGATAGCCCCGCCCGTAGACGCTCTGGATGTAGCGCGGGCCGACCGAGGGATCGTTAAGCGCGCGTCGCAATTCCTTGATCACCGAGGTCAGCGCGGATTCGGTCACGACCATGCCGTCCCAGACCGATTCGAACAGCGCATCCTTGGTCAGCAGTTGACCGTTCTGCTCGGCCAGCATGAGCAGCAGCCGATAGGCCTTGCGGCCGAGCTTCACCGGGCCGCCCGGACCGATCACGCGCTCGTCCGCCCGCACGATGACGAACTCGCCGACAGCGATATCGTAAGCATCGGCGCTTTCGATCGGCATCAATTTCGTCCCCCAACAGCCAAGCCTATGACATTTCAGGAAATGATTGTCATCAGAGCGAAGCCGTCCCGATCCGGTTGAATCGCCTGTGAAACGGAAATCTGGAAAGAATATGGAATTCCGTTTTCCACCGCCTTCCCAAGATCAAGCGGGACGGGACTGCTAATCGGCAAGGGTCTTCATCCGGGAGACGAACGGCAAGGCGAGGCGGCGGGTTGGTCGCGGCGCCAGGCCCGCAAGATGCGGAACCGCTTGAACCCCGGCTGCCTGGGAGGGCCGATTGTGTCGTTTCTCGCTATCGATCCGGATCCGCACGGCGTCGGGAACGCCGGCGGTGCCTGCTTGCCCGGCTTTCGCGGCACGGAGGCAGGCATGACCGGGGCGGCTGGCGATGCGGCGCCGAAGCGCGGGGCGGCGGCACCGCCCTCCGCGCGCCTGTTCGGCCGCGAAGAGTCTGGAGATCCGGTCCGTCGCGTGGGCACTGTTGTGCCCGCCAGTGGCGGGAGTGAGGGGGGCCGGATGCGTGGCGCGTCCCTGTGGGGCGCGCCACGCCTTCTGCCGAGCTTGGAGGCGCCGCGCTTCCCCCGGCGGATCGAGACGGAGCGGCTCGTCCTGGAACTGCCTCGCATCGAGGATCTGGCACCCGTCCTGGATCTGACCGGCGATCCGTCCATGTTCCGCTATTCGGAGCGCCGCGAGATGTCGCGGGAAGAAAGCTGGAGCCTGCTGCTGCGGCACATCGGCCATTGGCTGGTGATGGGCTACGGCGTCTATGTCGTGCGCGAGAAGGGAAGCGGCCGCTTCGCCGGCCTGGTCGGCGCTTCGACCTTCAACCGCCAGCTGAACCCGCGATTCGATCACCATCCGGAGATGACCTGGACGATCGCCGCGGAATTCCGCGGGCGGGGCTATGCGACCGAAGCCGGCGCCGCCACGCTCGAGGCGCTCGAGGCGCAGCCGACAGTGGCATCGACAGTGTGCCTCATCCATGTCGACAACCAGCCCTCGCTCGGTGTCGCGTCCAGGCTCGGCTTCCGCTTCTTCCGTTATTGCGAATATCGCGGCTATCCGGCTGGCCTGTTCCGTCGTTAGCCGGCGACCTCATCGCGCAGCCAATCGCGAAAGGCGCGCATCGCGGGCGTTTCCGGCCGCGAGTTGAGCCGTGTCAGCCAGTAGCGCCCAATCTCCACCTCGATGTCGAACGGGCGCGCCAAGCGTTCGGCGGCCAGTTCGCGGACGAACATCGCGGGCGGCGCGAGCGCGATGCCCAGCCCCGACATCGCTGCCCCCGCCATCAGCGCCGAGCTGTCGAACACCGGCCCGGTCAGCTTCGGACAGGGCAGACCAGCGGCCTCAAACCAGCGCGGCCATTCGTCGGCGCGATAGGAGCGCAGCAGGGTCTCGCGGGCCAGCGCAGCGGGCTCGGTCAACCGCTCCGCCAGAGCAGGCGTGCAGAGCGGCGTCAACGGCGCGGCCATGAGCGGCTCCGCATGGGTGCCGTGCCACGCTCCGTCGCCATAGCGGATGGCAAGGTCCAGCCCCTCCCCGGCCAGGTCGACGCGGTTGTTGTTGGTCATGACGCGCAGGTCGATATGCGGCAGCGCCCGCTCGAAATCCGCCAGCCGCTCGAACAGCCAGCCGACCGCAAAGGTGCCGACCACGCCGAGCGTCAGCACTTCGCGCAGCCGCCCGTCCGCGTAGCGATCCAGCGTCGCGCCCACCCGGTCGAATGCGTCGGCGAGGACGGGCACCAGCGCCTGGCCTTCGTCGGTCAGCGCCAGCCCGCGGGGTAAGCGCCGGAACAGCGCGACGCCCAGGCGCGCCTCCAGCTTCGCCACCTGATGGCTGACCGCACCCTGGCTGACGCACAATTCGTCCGCCGCGCGGGTGAAATTCAGATGCCGCGCCGCCGCTTCGAAGGCGCGCAGCGCGTTGAGCGGTAGCTGGGCGCGGTCCATGCCCTACTCATGAATCCGATTCATACCTTTGTCGAGATAAGATGCTTTGTGCGGTTCGACGTCCGGCGGGCATCATACCGTGTCAACCGAAGCGGGAGAATGTGGAATGAGACGGATTGCGGGTTTCGCCCTGTGTGCATGGATGGTGCTGGCCGGGGCTCCAGCCGCCGCGCAGGATGCCGACGATCCGCTGCTCCGCCCGGTCGCGCCCGAATCGGCCGCCCGCTGGCTCGTCGGGCCGGAAGACCCGATCCGGATTCATGGCGCCACCTATCTGGTCGGCTTCGCGGGCTTGAACATCGCGCTGATCGACACCGGCGATGGTCTGATCCTGATCGACGGCGCGGTGCCGCAGGCGGTTCGCGACATCCAGGCCAATATCCGCCGGCTGGGTTTCCGTGTCGAGGACATACGCTACATCCTCAGCACCGAGCCACATCTCGATCATGCCGGCGGCATCGCCGCACTGGCACGCGACAGCGGCGCGACGGTGATCGCCAGCGAAGCCGCCGCCGAAGTCCTGCGCAGGGGCCGCAGTGGGCCGGACGATCCGCAAGCGGCCTGGCTCGACGATTTCCCGCCGGTCCAGCGCGTGCGCGTGATCGCGGATGGCGAGACGCTTCGCCTCGGCAATGGGGAGATCGTCGCGCGTGCCACGCCCGGCCACACACCGGGCAGCATGAGCTGGTCGTGGCGCTCGTGCGAAGGTGAGACCTGTCTCGACATCGTCTTCGGCGCCAGTCTCAGTCCGCTGGCGGCAGAGCCCTATCGTTTCTCCGATCCGCGCAACGCGCCGGCGCTCGCCGCCTTTCGGGACACTTTCGCCCGGATGCGGACCCTGCCTTGCGACATCCTGCTGACGCCCCATCACGGCCAGTCCGACGGCACTGAAAAGCTCGCACGCCTGCGCGCGGGACAAACGCCCAACCCTTTCATCGATGCCGGCGCCTGCCGCACTTATGCCGATGGGTCCGAAGCCCGGCTGGACGCGCTGCTGGTCAGGGAGGCGGAAGGTTCAGCGCGCTGAACCGGCGAAGGCGCTGCTGCCGTCCAGCGGCGCCTCTTCGATCCGGCCCGGCACGTTCCATTCCACGCGCGGCGGCGGACCGTCCTCGATTCGCGCCTGACGCGCGCGGGCGGCGTCGTGCAGCGCGAGGTCCGGCGAGTCGCGCCAGGGCCCGGTCAAGGCGGCGGTACGGTAGCGATATCTGCGCAAGCTAGTGCCCTCCCGCTTGCTTAGTCTCGCATTAACCATCTTTCTTTCTCACCTGGATCAATTTTTTTGCGGCGCGTCCGGGACGATTTGACATGCGGGCGCGCCACGCCGAATTGAGAGGGAAACAGGGAGATAGGGGTTTGCCCACCAGCATCGAAGACATTCCCGGCCTGATCGACGGCCTTTGCACCATCTATGATGAATCGGTCGCCAACTTGCGCGGTGCGCTGGCCCGGTATCTGTCGTCCGGCGAACGGCCGGATCCCTCGGCGCGTAAGCAGGGGTTATTCGCTTATCCGGAACTGCGCGTGACCCATCATCAGGGCCTTGCGACCGTGTTTCCGCCGCGCGCCTTTGGCCGGCTGAACCAGCCCGGTGATTATGCGACCAGCGTCACCCGGCCCTGGCTGTTCCGGAAATATCTGGCGGAGCAACTCAGTTATCTGGTCGGCGACTATGACGTCGACATCTCGATCGGGCGCTCGGCGAGCGAGATTCCCTACCCTTATGTCCTCGACGGCACCGACGATCTCAGACTGGACGGCGCCAAGGCGGCGGATCTCGCCTTGTGGTTCCCGACCACCGAGCTGTCCCATATCGGCGACGAGCTGGCGGATGGCGAATGGATCGGCGGGCCAGACGCGGCGCATCCGCTCTCGCTGTTCGACGCGCCACGCGTCGATTTCAGCTTGGCGAGGCTCAAACACTATACCGGCACCCCGCCGGAACACACGCAGCGCTACCTGCTGTTCACCAACTATGTCCGCTATGTTGACGAGTTCGTGCGCTGGGCGGTCGAGGAGTTGAATAGACCGGACAGCCCCTATGAGGCGCTCTCGGCCGCCGGCGGCGTCTATGTGACGAAAGACATGCCGGACGCGGTCGCGCAGGTCGCCGAAGGCGGCTGGCGGCGCCACCAGATGCCGGCCTACCATCTGATCGCGCCCAATGGCGGCGGCATCACGCTCGTCAATATCGGCGTCGGCCCATCCAACGCGAAGACGATCTGCGATCATCTGGCGGTGATGCGCCCGGAAATCTGGCTGATGATCGGCCATTGCGGCGGCCTGCGTCCCAGCCAGTCGATCGGCGATTATGTGCTCGCCCACGCCTATCTGCGCGACGATCATGTCATGGACGACGTGCTGCCGATCGAGGTGCCGGTCCCGGCCATCGCCGAGGTCCAGCAGGCGCTGTCGGCCGCCGCGGTCGAGGTGACCGGCGAAACGTCGCAGGAATTGCGCCGCCGGCTGCGCACCGGCACGGTCGTCACCACCGACGATCGCAATTGGGAATTGCGCTTCACGCTGTCGGCAAAGCGCTTCAACCAGTCGCGCGCGGTGGCGATCGACATGGAATCGGCCACCGTCGCCGCGCAGGGCTATCGCTTCCGCGTCCCCTACGGCACCTTGCTGTGCGTGTCGGACAAGCCGCTGCATGGCGAGATCAAGCTGCCGGGCCAGGCCAACGCCTTCTACGAGCGCGCGATCAGCCAGCATCTGCGCATCGGCATCGAGACGTTGCGCATCCTGAAGCGCGACGGCGCCACGCTCCATTCGCGCAAGCTGCGCGCTTTCGACGAGCCGCCCTTCCGCTGATCGCAGGCCGTACACAGGCCGGCGCGCGACCAAAATGCCACAGTCCCAAGATTCTTGCTGCACTGCGGTAGGAGTCTTTGAACCGTAAAAAACCTGTTGTTATAGGCGCCGGCAACAGGCCAATATCGGTTCTGGGGGAATCACATCATGAAAAAATTTGCTCTGCTCTGCGCGACCACGTTTATCGCGATGCCCGGCGCCGCCTGGGCCCAATCCACCGGCACGCTCGACTTCGAGGACGAAGGCGCGATCGTCATTACCGGCAGCCGCATCGCCGACGTCGCCGGCGTCGAAGCGCCGCAGACCTCGCGTTCGCGCGCCGCGCTGAATGCCGAGTTCATCCAGCGCCAGGTGCCCGGCCAGTCGATCAACGACGTGATCAACTCGCTGCCCGGCGTCAGCTTCCAGAACAACGATCCCTACGGCTCCGCCGGCGGCACGCTCACCATCCGCGGCTTCGATTCGACGCGCATCAGCCAGACCTTCGACGGCGTGCCGCTGAACGATTCGGGCAATTACGCGCTCTACTCGAACCAGCAGCTCGATCCCGAGCTGATCACCCAGGTCAATGTCAGCCTCGGTTCGACCGACGTGGACAGCCCGACGGCCGCCGCGACCGGTTCGACCGTCAACTACCGCACCCGTTTGCCTTATGAGGACTTCCGCGTCCGCATCCAGGGTTCGGTCGGCGAATATGGGTTCTTCCGCACCTTCGGCGTGATCGACACCGGCGCATTCGGTCCGCTCGACACCCGCGCGTTCGTCTCGGCCAGCATGGCCACCAACGACAACGTCTTCAACGACTACGGGCAGATCTACAAGCAGCAGTACAACGCCCGCATCTATCAGCCGATCGGCTCCAACGGCGACTTCATCTCGATCGCCGGCCACTACAACCAGAACCGCAACAACTTTTTCGGCTCGGTACCGCTGCGTATCGATGGCGCCATCGGCAATCCTGGTGAAGTCCCGCGGCGCTTCCCGCTGACCCGCGACGAGCGTTTTTACGATCTCGCGCCCTGCACCATCAACACGGCGGCAACTCCGGGAGTTGCGGACCTGGCCAACGCTTGCGGTGGTCCCTTCGATTACCGGTGGAACCCGTCCAACACCGGAAATATCCGCATCAACTCGCGCTTCACGCTGGCCGATGGCCTGGTTCTGACCGTGGACCCCAGCTTCCAATATGTGAAGGCCAATGGCGGCGGCACGGCGACCGCGCGCGAGGGCTTCCGCGATATCGATCCGGGCGCCGGTGTCACCGACGCCATCGGCTACCTTGGCGGCTCGCCCTATTTCGGCCGTGACCTCAACGGCGACGGCGACCTTCTCGACACGGTTCGCGTGGCGGCACCGAGCCAGACCCGGACCAATCGCTACGGCGTCATTGCCGGCCTGCGTTGGGACATCAGCGACGCGCACACTGTTCGCATCGCCTATTCCTTCGATCGCGCACGGCATCGGCAGACTGGTGAAATCGCGTTCCTCGAACTGAACGGCAACGCGCCCTATTTCCCGGTCAACGATCCGCTGACCGACGCGTCGGGCTCGGTCCTGCAAAAGCGCGATCGTCTGTCGTTCGCAATTCTGCACCAGATCGCCGGCGAATATCGTGGTGAGTTCGTGGACGGTCGCCTCGTGGTGAATGCCGGCATACGCGCGCCGTTCTTCACCCGCGACCTGACCAACAACTGCTTTACCTCGAGCGCGACCGGTTTCGTCGAATGCTTCGGCACGAACACGGCGGATGAAGCGGCCTATGCCGCGCTCAATCCGACCATCCAGGGGCCGCAGCAGCGTGTCCTGAAATATGACGAGATCCTGCCGAACGTCGGCTTCACGTTCGAATTCATGCCGCGCGCGAACGTCTTCGCGAATTATTCGCGCGGCCTGCAGGTGCCGGGTACGGACAATCTCTACAACAGCTTCTTCTTCGCGCCGAACACGCCGGAAGCGCAGCCCCGGCCGGAGACGACCGACAATTTCGACGTCGGTCTGCGTTATCGCTCGGGCAACATCGTCGCCCAGGGTTCGTTCTGGTTCACCCGCTTCCAGGATCGCTTGGCTTCGTCCTACGATCCAGATCTGGAACGCAACGTCTATCGTAACCTGGGCACCGTCGATAAATATGGCATCGACGGCTATGTCTCCTGGCAGGCTGTGCCGGAGCTGCAATTCTATGTGTTCGGTTCCTATCTGTGGTCGGACATCAAGGACAATGTGCAGATCGGCGGCGGCGCCGGCGTGGATTGCTCGGGTCTGACGACGCCGACCGCGAACTGCGCCATCACCTCGGGCCGTCGCGAAAGCGGGGCGCCGACCTATACGTTCGGAGGCCGCATCCAGGGCAGCCTGGGCCCGGTCGAAGTCGGCGTGCAGTTCAAGCGGACTGGTGGTCGCTATGTGAATGACGTGAACCTGCCGATCGTGCAGGGCGGCGTTAATGTCTATCCGGCCCGCACGCCGGCTTACAACATCGTCGATCTGGACGTTCGCCTGCCGCTGGGCTGGGCCGGTCTTAATGACGAGACCTTCTTCCAGGTCAACGTCAGCAACGTGTTCGACACGCGCTATGTCGGCGGTTTCACCTCGAACCTGCTGAACAACACGGTGCCCTTCGCCCAGATCGGCGCGCCGCGCGCGATCATGGGGACGCTGGTCGTCGGCTTCTAAGCCGCCGTTCCGGCAAGAGATCGGGGCCGCCGCGGGGACACCTGCGGCGGCCCCTTCTTTTTGCCCGCACGATGCTTATTCTGGGCGCATGACTGACCCGCTCGTCGCCCGTGCCCGCCAGGCCGCGCTTTCTGCCTATGCGCCTTATTCCCGCTTCTCCGTCGGCTGCGCGATCGAATCGATGGACGGCGAGATCGTCGTCGGATCGAACATGGAGAATGCCTGCTATCGGCTGGGCGTGTGCGCCGAGGTCGCGGCGCTCACCGCCGCCAGCCAGGCCTTCGGCCTCGACAAGGTCGCCCGGATCGCGGTCGCCGGCGGCCATGTCGGCACGGACGGCGCGCTCCACGGCGCTTCGCTCGTCACCTGCTGCGGCGGCTGCCGTCAATCGATCCTGGAGGCCGCCCATCTTTCGGGCCGCGATCTGGAAGTCGTCTCATCGAACGGCGACGGCACCGAGACCGCGTCGCATCCGATCTCCGAGCTTATCCCCTACGGCTTCGGTCCGGCCAATCTGAAGGATGCCGGCTCCTAATCCGTCATTGCGGCAATCCAACGGGCCTCGGAGGCCGTACTGGATCGCTTCGCTCGCACACTGACGGCTGCGGATCACACCAGCTTGATCTCCCGGAGCCGCTCCAGGAGATAGTCATGCGACGTGATCGGCTCGGGAAACTGGTCCGGATGTGCCGCGTCAATGCAGTTCGGCAATGTCTCGATCAGGAAATCGGGACGGAAATGCAGGAAGAAGGGCATCGAATAGCGCGAGAAGCCGCGCCGTTCTGGCGGCGGATTGACGACCCGGTGCGTGGTCGAAATCAGCTTCCTGTTGGTCAGCCGTTGCAGCATGTCGCCGATATTCACGGCAAGCTCGCCGGGCTTCGGCGTCACCGGCAGCCAATTGCCGTCGCGGTCGAGCAATTGCAG
>CAYTMM010000011.1:0-11746 GCA_964438875.1 uncultured Sphingosinicella sp.
TTCCGCGCCGACCGCCGGCCAGTTCGTCGACAATGGTGTCATGCTCGCCCGCTTCGACATGCGCGAACAGAATATCGATGCCCGCGCCGCTGAAGTGCGGATGGCTTCGGCGGAGATTCCGGCCGTTCAGGCGCCGGCCGTCCCGGCGGTGCGCCAGGCGGCGCTGGTACAGACGGCCGAGGCCGCGCCCTCGCTGGAGCCCGTCCGGCCGCGCGTACAGCAGGCCAGCATGACTCTCGTCGAAGCGCCGGCCGCGCGCCCCGCCGCCGCACCCGCCCGCCCGCGCGCGTTGCTCGACGAGGCGACGCTGCGCGACCTCAATACCGCCGCGCGTGCCGAGCGCGGAGGCGCCCGCGACTGATGGCGACGCTCGCCGCACAGGCCATCCGGGCCGCACCTCCCCAGGCTCCGACGGACGGACAGGCGGTCACTTACCAGCGGCTGATGCTGGTGCTGCTGCTGTTCGCCGGCATTACGGGGCTGGTCGTGCTGCGGCTCGGTTATCTGCAGGTCGTCACCGACCGATCCGGTTCGACGACACTGGCCGGTACGCTGGCGCCGCCGCGTGCCGACATCACCGACCGCAACGGCATCCCGCTGGCGCGCACCATCGACGCCTGGGCGATCGGCATCCATCCGCGCCGCGTGATCGGCGACCGGGGCGAACTGGCCGTGGCATTGAACGAGCTGATGCCCGATCGAAGCATCGCCGAATATCGCACCATCCTGGCGGCCGACAGCAATTATCTGTTCCTCCAGCGCCGTGCGTTGCCGGAGCTGGTCGCGGCGGTGAACGCGCTGGGCGAGCCGGCGATCGTCTTCAATCGCGAGCCGGAGCGACTCTATCCGCAGACCGCGATGGCCGGCCATGTGCTCGGCTGGACCGATTTCGACGGGCGCGGCGTCGCCGGCATGGAGAGGGTGCTGGAGGACAGGCTGAGCGATCCGGCGCGGCGGGGCGAGCCGGTCGCGCTGTCGATCGATAGCCGGGTGCAGGCGACTTTGGAATCCGAACTGGCGAGCGCGGTCAGCGAGATGAGCGCCGAGGGCGGCACCGGCATCGTGCTCGACGTCGATACGGGTGAGGTCGTCGCCATGGCTTCGGCGCCGACCTTCAATCCCAATGCCGCCGGCAATTCCGATCCCAGCGCGCTCTACAACCGCGCGACGATGGGCGTGTACGAGCTGGGCTCCACCTTCAAGCCGATCACCGTCGCGGCGGCGATGGACGCCGGCGTCATCACCTCGCTGTCCCAGCGCTGGGACGGTTCGGCGGTGCCGATCGGCCGCTTCCGGATCACCGACAGCCACCCGATCGGCCGGGCGATGACCGTGCCGGAGGTGCTGGTCCATTCGTCCAACGTCGCGAGCGCCCGCATGGCGGACGCGCTGGGGCCGGAGCGGATGCAGGAGGCATTTCGCGAACTCGGCTTCCACGAGGCGCCGCACATCGAGCTCAACGAACGCGCGCGTCCGCTCTGGCCGCGCGACTGGGGGCGGGCGACCGTGCTCACCACCGGCTTCGGCCACGGCATCGCGGTGACGCCGCTGCATCTCGCCAGCGCCTATTCGGCGCTGGTCAATGGCGGCACCTGGCGCCCCGCGACGCTGATGCGGGTCGAGCCCGGCCGGGCCGTGCCGGGCCGTCAGGTCTATTCGCGGGAGACCAGCCTGCGAATGCGTCAGATGCTGCGCATGATCGTCACCAACGGCACCGGCCGCCGCGCCGAGGCGCCGGGCTTCCGGGTCGGCGGCAAGACCGGTACGGCCGAGAAGGTCGCGGAAGGTGGCGGCTATTCGCGCCGGGTTAACGTCACCACCTTCGCGGCGGCTTTCCCGATGGATCGGCCGCGCTATGTGGTGCTTGTCATGATGGATGCGCCACGGCCCACCGAAGCGAACAGCTATGTCACCACCGCTGCTTACACCGCCGCGCCGATCGTCAGCCGCCTGATCTCCCGCGCCGGCCCGCTGCTCGGCGTCATCCCCGACAGGGACCGCGACATCGACACGTCCGAGCTGATGCCGCTCCTCGCCTCCGCGAGGCGGTGATGCGGCTGGGGGCGCTGATCGGCAGCGACGATCCCACGACCGTCACCGGCTTCGCGATCGACCACCGGAAAGTGGCGCCGGGCACGGTGTTCGGTGCGTTCCGGGGAGCGCGCTTGAATGGCGAGGACTATATCGACGCGGCGGTCGCGGCCGGCGCGGTCGCCGTCGTGGCGCGGCCGGAGGTACGGGTCGAAGGTGCCGTTCATATCGAGGCGACCGAGCCGCGGCGGATGTTCGCGCGGCTGGCGGCGCGCTTCTTCCACCCCTTCCCGGAGACAGTGATCGCCGTCACGGGGACCAACGGCAAGACCTCCAATGTCGAAATGGTCCGCCAGCTCTGGCGGATGGCGGGGCATCGTTCGGCCAGCATCGGCACGCTGGGAGTCACCACCGCCGACGACCAGGTGACAACCGGCCTGACCACGCCGGACGTCGTTACCTTCCTCGCCAACATGGCGGGTCTCCGGCGCGAGGGCATCACTCATGCTGCGTTCGAGGCTTCCAGCCACGGCCTGTCGCAATACCGCACCGAAGGGCTGAAGGTGTCGGCCGCCGCCTTCACCAATCTCAGCCGGGACCATCTCGACTATCACGAGACGATGCAGGCCTATTTCGAGGCCAAGATGCGGCTGTTCGATGAGGTGGTGACGCCCGACGGCACTGCGGTGATCTGGGCGGACGATCCGAAATCGGACGAAGTGGTCCGCCGCTGCCGCCGGCGCGGGCTGACCGTGCTGACGGTGGGCGCGCAAGGCGAGACGCTGAAGCTGGTGAAGCGCGAGACGACGCCGCTGGGGCAGAAGCTGACGATCGAAGCCGGTGGCGGGACGCATATCGTCAACCTCGCATTGATCGGCGCCTATCAGGCGGCGAACGCGCTGACCGCCGCCGGGCTGGTGATCGCCACTGGCGGGGATCTGGCGCAGACGCTCGGGCATCTGGCGCGGGTGCAACCGGTGCGCGGGCGGCTGGAGCGGGCCGTCATCACCAAGGCGGGGGCGCCGGTCTATGTCGACTACGCCCATACAGCGGACGCGATCGAAAGCGCGATCGAGGCGCTGCGGCCCCATGCAAAGGCGCGGCTTATCATCGTGTTTGGCGCCGGCGGCGACCGCGACACTGGCAAGCGGGCGGAGATGGGCACGGTCGCGGCACGGCTTGCCGATCGCGTCATCGTGACCGACGACAATCCGCGTAGCGAGGACCCGGCGACGATCCGCGCCGCGATCATGGCCGCCGCGCCGGGGGCGACCGAAATCGCCGGCCGGCGAGAAGCGATCCGCGTGGCGATCGTCGAAGCCGGGCCGGACGATGTCGTCCTGCTCGCGGGCAAGGGGCATGAACAGGGCCAGATCGTCGGCGACAAGGTGCTTCCCTTTGACGACGTAACCGTGGCGCGGGAGGAGGCGGCATGATCCGGGTTGCCGTCCTTCACAGCCTCCGTTCGTCCCGAGCCCTTCGGCTGCCGTCTGCGGCGGCCGCTCAGGATAAACCAAGGTCGAGGGGCGTATGTGATGACTCCGTGCCAGCGCCCTTCGACTTCGCTCGGGACGAGCGAGGGGGAGGGCGGTTGGCATGAGCGCGCTGTGGACCTCCACCGAGATCGCCGATGCGGCGGGTGGCATTGCCAGCGGCGATTTCGCGGTTTCAGGCGTCGCGTTCGACTCGCGTGAGATCGGGGCGGGCGACCTGTTCGTCGCGATGAAGGGCGAGACGACGGACGGGCATCTCTTCCTCGACAAGGCGTTCGCCGCCGGCGCGACGGGCGCGATCGCCAGCGAGGCGACGCCGCATCCGCATGTGCGGGTGGCGGACAGCTTCGCCGCGCTCAATGATCTCGGCCGCGCATCGCGGGCACGCACGCAGGCGAAGGTGATCGGCGTCACCGGATCAGTCGGCAAGACCGGGACCAAGGAGGCCCTGTTCGCCGCGCTCGATCGCCATGTGCCGGGCCGCGCGCACCGTTCGGTCAAGAGCTACAACAACCATACCGGCGTGCCGCTGTCGCTCTCCCGCATGCCGCGCGACGCGCGCTACGGCATATTCGAAATGGGCATGAA
This sequence comes from uncultured Sphingosinicella sp., assembly GCA_964438875.1. Lineage (GTDB taxonomy): Bacteria > Pseudomonadota > Alphaproteobacteria > Sphingomonadales > Sphingomonadaceae > Allosphingosinicella. The sequence goes on from CAYTMM010000011.1 coordinate 4,113, forward strand.
CCATCCGGGCGAACTGGCCGAGCTGACCCGGCTGGTGCGTCCCGATATCGCCGTCGTCACCGCGATCGCCCCGGCGCATCGGGAATATTTCGCCAGCGATGCGGACATCGCCGATGCGAAAGGGGAGATTTTCCAGGGCCTGGAGCCCGGCGGGACGGCGATCGTGCCCTATGACAGCCCGCATCGCGACCGACTGATCGCAGCGGCGCGACCCCATGCGGCGCGGATCGTCACCTTCGGGCTGGAAGAGGGCGCGGACGTGCGCGCCGCCTATGCGGTGCGTGCGCCGCGTGGTGGATCGCTGGTGACAGCGATCCTGCCGGACGGGCAATTGAGCTATACGATCGCCCAGCCGGGCGCGCACTGGGTGGCGAACAGCCTGGCGGTGATCGCCGCAGTGCAGGCGGCGGGCGGCGATCTGGCGCAGGCGGGACTGGCGCTGGCCGATCTCGGCGGACTCAAGGGCCGGGGCGAACGGCGGCGCATCGCGGTGGACGGCGGCGAGGCGTTGCTGATCGACGAGAGCTACAACGCCAATCCCGCCTCGATGGCGGCGACGCTGAAGGTACTGGCGGAGGAGCCGGTGGCCGGGCGGCGGGTTGCGGTGCTCGGCGCGATGCGCGAGTTGGGCGCGGGAAGCGCGGGCTTCCACGCGGCTCTGGCGTGGCCGATCGCGGCGGCACGGGTCGAACGGGTCATCCTGGTCGGCGAAGAGATGGATGCGCTGGCAAAAGCCCTTGGCCCGGCGATCGAAATGACGCATGTGCCCGACACGGCGGCCGCCATCGATCTCGCCCGCGCGGCGATCGGACCGGGGGATGCCGTCCTCGTCAAGGGATCCAATTCAATCGGACTTGCCGCCCTCGTCGAGGCGCTGGCGGGTGGGGAAAGCTGATGTTTCTGTGGTTGGCCGAACAGCTTGGGTTTCCGGGAGGGCTGAATCTCTTCCGCTACATCACGTTCCGCGCCGGCGCAGCGACGGCCACGGCCTTGTTCCTCGGTTTGCTCATCGGGCCGAAATTCATCGGCTGGCTGCGGGTGCGGCAGGGCAAGGGCCAGCCGATCCGCGACGACGGCCCACAGAGCCATCTCGCCAAGCGCGGTACACCCACGATGGGCGGGCTGATGATCCTGACCTCGCTGATCGTCGCGATGCTGCTGTGGATGGATTTTTCCAGCCGCTATCTGTGGGGCTGCCTGCTGATCATCACTGGCTTCGGCCTGATCGGCTTCCTCGACGATTACGACAAGGTGAAGAAGCGCCACCATGCCGGTGTGTCCGGCAAGGTGCGGCTGGCTGCCGAGTTCCTGGTGGCGCTGGTCGGCTGCTGGCTGATCCTCGGCGGGTTCGACGGCGATCTCTACATCCCCTTCTACAACGGGCCGGTGATCGATCTGGGGCCGCTTTACATCCTGTTCGCCGCCTTCGTCGTCGTTTCGTTCGGCAATGCGGTGAACCTGACGGACGGGCTGGACGGGCTGGCGACCATGCCGGTGATCATCGCCAGCCTCGCCTTCATCGTCATCGCCTATCTGGTGGGCAACGCGATCTTCTCCGCCTATCTCGGCATTCCGCACGTGCCGGGCGTCGGCGATCTCACCGTCCTGTGCGCCGCGATCGTCGGGGCGGGCCTCGCTTTCCTGTGGTTCAACGCGCCGCCGGCCGCCGTCTTCATGGGCGACACCGGCAGCCTCGCATTGGGCGGGGCGCTCGGCGCGATCGCGGTGGCGACGCGGCACGAGATCGTGCTCGGCATCATCGGCGGCCTGTTCGTGGCGGAAGCGATGAGCGTCATCATCCAGGTCTTCTATTACAAGCGCACCGGCAAGCGCATCTTCCGCATGGCGCCGATCCACCACCATTTCGAGCAGCTCGGCTGGAGCGAGGCGACGGTCGTGATCCGCTTCTGGATCATCTCCTTCGTGCTGGCGCTGGCCGGGCTGGCGACGCTCAAAGTCAGATGATCGCGAGCCCCGCCTTCGCCGGCAAGCGCTACGCCGTGCTCGGTCTCGCCCGCTCTGGCGTGGCGACGGTCGAGGCGCTGGTGGCGAGCGGCGCGGAGGTCGTGGCGTGGGACGCGAAGGAGGAAGCGCGGGCGGCGGTGGCGGGGACGGCGGCGATCGCTGATCCGCTTGAAACGGACCTCTCCGGCTTTGCAGGCGTCGTCGTCTCGCCCGGCGTGCCGCTGAACCGGCATCCGATCGCGGCCCACGCCGCGAAGTTCGGCGTGCCGGTGATCGGCGATATCGAACTGTTCGCGCAGGCCCGCGCCAGCCTGCCGCCGCACAAGGTGGTCGGGATCACGGGGACGAACGGCAAATCGACGACCACCGCGCTCGTCCACCATATCCTCAAGACCGCCGGGGTGCCGACGACGATGGGCGGCAATATCGGGCTGCCCATATTGGCGCAGGAGCCTTTGCCGGAGGGCGGCGTCTATGTGCTGGAGCTGTCCAGCTACCAGATCGACCTCACTTACAGCCTCGATTGCGATGTCGCGGTGCTGCTCAACGTGACGCCGGATCATCTCGATCGATACGAGAGCTTTGAGGCATATGCCGGATCGAAAGGAAGACTCTTCAATCTCCAAGGCTTCGATCAACTGTCCATCATAGGTGGCGAGGGTTCAATGATCGATGCCATTTTCGATGAGCAGGATGAAGTGTGGGAGCGGAATATCGAGCGCTTGAGTACGGGCGCACTTATCGGGCAGCGCGATTGGCCTGCTCTGCAAGGGCCTCACAACGCGCAGAACGCCGCTGCCGCGATCAGAGTTTGTGAAGGACTCGGGATTTCGCCTTCACAAATCGAAGAGGGTCTCCGCACGTATCCCGGCCTACCGCACCGCATGGAGCGGGTGCGGGAGCGGAGCGGCGTCCTCTTCGTCAACGACAGCAAGGCGACCAATACGGAATCCGCCGCGCCGGCGCTGGCGGCCTTTCCGGGCGTGCACTGGATCGTGGGTGGATTGGCGAAGACCGAGGATCTCGGGCCGTGCGCGGCCGTGCTTGGCCATGTGCGCGCGGCTTACACGATCGGAGAATCCGGGCCGATGTTCTTCAAGTTGCTTCACGATAAAGTGCCTATGGTGGAGCATTCGGTGACGCTGGATATGGCTGTGAAGAATGCCGCGGCGGCCGCGAAGCCCGGCGAAGTCGTGCTGCTCTCCCCGGCCTCAGCGTCGTTCGACCAGTTCAGGGATTATGAGGCGCGGGGGCAGGCGTTCCGCGATGCGGTGGAGGCGTTATGAGCACGGACGCGCTGGACGCCGTTCAGGCCAATCGCGCGGCGCGGCTCGGGCGGGCCGACCGCAGCGCGCTGGGGCGCTGGTTCTGGGAGATCGACAAGCTGCTGCTCGTCCTCGTCGCGGTGCTGATCGCGATCGGGCTGATCGCGGTGGCGGCGGCCTCGCCCGCGGCGGCGCAGCGTTATTCGGGCGGCGGCTTCACCTTCGCGCCGCTACACTATTTCTACCGTCAGCTCGTCTGGATCGTGCTGGCCATTCCGGTGATGATCGGCGTGTCGATGCTGCCCAAGCATTTGGCGCGGCGGCTCGCGATCGCCGGGGCGATCTTCTTCACCGCCTTGCTCTTTCTGGTGCCGATCATCGGGCAGGAGGTGAACGGCGCGCGGCGCTGGCTCGGTGTCGGCTTCACCCAGTTCCAGCCGTCCGAATTCCTGAAGCCTCTCTATATCGTCGCCATCGCCTGGCTGCTCTCGTTGAAGGACAAGGATCCGTCGCTGCCGATGGTGCCGCTGACCGGGGCGATCACCGGGATCATCGCGCTGCTCCTCATGCAGCAGCCCAATTTCGGCGAGACGATCATCTTCGGCGCCGCCTGGGTGCTGCTGCTCGCTCTGTCCGGGGCACCGATGCGGTTTCTCTACCTGCTCGGCGGGGCCGGCGCGGCGGCGGTCGTTCTCGCTTATTTCTTCTATCCGGTCGCCACCGCGCGGATCGACGGCTTCCTGTTTTCCGAAGGCGACACCTATCAGGTGGACGCGGCCTTGCGGACGCTCACCGCCGGCGGTCTGTTCGGCGCGGGGCCGGGGGCGGGGACGCGCAAGTTCAGCCTGCCGGAGCCGCACACCGACTATATCTTCTCCGTGATCGGCGAGGAATTCGGCATCATCGCCTGCCTCGCCATCGCGATCCTCTACATGGTGATCGTCGGGCGCGTGCTGATCCGCATGCTGCACGAGGAGGACAAGTTCGTCGTGCTGGCCGGGGCGGGCCTGGTCTGCCAGTTCGGCATGCAGGCGCTGATCAACATGGCGGTGAACGTCCATCTCGCGCCGTCCAAGGGCATGACGCTGCCGTTCATCTCCTATGGCGGATCGTCGATGATCGCCCTGTCGATCGGCTTCGGCTTGCTGCTCGCCTTCAGCCGCCGCAACCCCTATCTTCACCGCTCGCCTTATGTGGTGAAGCGGAGCGGCGGCGGATGAGTTTCTCACACCATTATGTCCTGGCCGCGGGCGGCACCGGCGGGCACATGATGCCGGCCCATGCGCTCGCCGAGGAATTGCTGGCGCGCGGCCATCGCTGCGCGCTCGTCACCGACGATCGCGGCGCACGGATTCCGGGGTTGTTCGAAAATGTGCAGGTCCATATCCTGCCCGCCGGGCGGATCGCGGGCGGGCCGGTCGGCTGGTTGAAGGCGGCGCGGTCGATCCTGACCGGACGGACGATGGCGGGGCGGCTCTACGAGACGTTCAAGCCATCGGCGGTGATCGGCTTCGGCGGCTATCCGGCCTTTCCGGCATTGCTGGCGGCGCGCAAGGTTCGCATCCCCACCCTGATCCACGAACAAAATGCGGTGCTTGGCCGGGTGAACCGACTCGTCGCCACGCGGGTCGATGCGATCGCGACGGCCTATGAGACGATCGACCGGCTGCCCGCCAAGGCGGCGCACAAGGTCCATCTGGTCGGCAATCCGGTGCGCGACGAGGTGCTGGCCCTGCGCGATCAGCCCTTCCCGGCGCTGGACGAGGAGGGCGTGTTCCGCCTGCTCGTCACCGGCGGAAGCCAGGGCGCGTCGATCCTGTCCGACGTGGTGCCGGAGGGGCTGGCGCTGCTGCCCGAACATTTCCGACGGCGGCTTCAGGTGACGCAGCAATGCCGGGCCGAGGATATCGAGCAGGTGCGCGCGCGCTATGCGGCGCTCGGGATTCCGGCCGAACTGGCGACATATATGCCGGACCTGCCAGAGCGGCTGGCCTGGTCGCATCTCGTCATCGCGCGGGCCGGGGCCTCGACCATCGCCGAGCTGACGGCGGCGGGGCGGCCGGCGATCCTGATCCCGCTGCCCAGCGCCACCGACGATCACCAGACCGCCAATGCGCGGGAGATGGCCAAGGCGGGGGGCGCGCGGGCGATTGCGCAGAGCCGGTTCACGCCGATCGAGCTGGCCAAGCAGATGCAGAAACTGGCGCTCGATCCGGTCGCGCTGACCAACGCGGCCGGACGGGCGAAGGCGGTGGGGCGGCCGGACGCGGCCAAGGCGCTGGCCGATCTGGTCGAGCGGGTGGGGCGCCATCCCGATGCCGATCCGGCCTGGGTCGGCGCGCCGGCCTTTCGCGATCTGCCAAAGGGTGGAGTCCCGGCATGAGAGGCGTCGGGACCGATATCGGGACGATTCACTTCGTCGGCATTGGCGGCATCGGCATGTCCGGCATCGCGGAGGTGATGAAGATCCTGGGCTATAATGTGCAGGGATCGGACGCGGCCGAAGGCTATGTCGTCGAAGGGCTGCGACGGAAAGGCATCCCGGTCGCGATCGGGCAGAGCGCCGACAATCTGGGCGACGCCGCCGTCGTCGTGATCTCGACCGCGATCCGGAAGGACAATCCGGAGGTCGTCGCGGCCTATGAGCGGCGCGTGCCCGTCGTGCGTCGCGCCGAGATGCTGGCCGAGCTGATGCGGCTCAAATCCACCGTCGCGGTGGCGGGAACGCACGGCAAGACGACGACCACGTCGATGATCGCGGCGATGCTCGATGCGGGCGGGATCGATCCCACCGTCATCAATGGCGGCATCATCAACGCCTATGGCTCCAACGCCCGGCTCGGCAAGTCCGACTGGATGGTGGTGGAGGCCGACGAGAGCGACGGCTCCTTTTTACGGCTCGACGGCACGATCGCTGTCGTCACCAATATCGATCCCGAGCATCTCGATCATTATGGCGGGTTCGAGAAGGTGAAGGACGCTTTCGTCGAGTTCGTCGAGAATGTGCCCTTTTACGGCGCGGCTTTGCTGTGCGTCGATCATCCCGAGGTGCAGGGCATCATCCCTCGCCTGCGCGACCGGCGGATCGTGACCTACGGCTTCGCCGCGCAGGCCGATGTGCGCGGCGAGAATGTGACGCCCTTTCCCGGCGGCAACCGTTTCGACGTCAGCTTGCGCAACCGTGCCGGCGAGGTGCGGACGATCGAGGGTGTCGAACTTCCCATGCCGGGCCGGCACAATGTCCAGAACGCGCTGGCGGCGATCGGCGTCGCGGCCGAGATGGGCATTGCCGACGACATCATCCGGCGCGGCTTTGCCGGCTTCGGCGGGGTGAAGCGGCGTTTCACCAAGGTCGGCGAAGTGGACGGCATCACCATCATCGACGATTACGGCCATCATCCGGTGGAGATCAGGGCGGTGCTGTCGGCGGCGCGCGAGGGCGCGGAGGGGCGCGTGATCGCGGTGGTCCAGCCGCACCGTTTCACCCGGCTGCAATCCTTGTTCGAAGACTTTCAGGGCGCGTTCAACGACGCCGATCTGGTGCTGGTCGCCCCGGTCTATGCGGCGGGCGAGCAGCCGATCGCGGGTGTCGACCATGAGGCGCTGGTCGAAGGGTTGAAGGAGCGCGGCCATCTTGGCGCCCATGCGGTGGCGGATGCGGACGATGTGTGCGCCAAGCTCAAGGATCTCGCCGCGCCGGGCGACATGGTGATCTGTCTGGGCGCGGGCGACATCACGAAATGGGCGGCCGGGCTGGCCGACGGCATTCGCAAGGCGCGCGGCGTATGAGCGCCGTCCTCGACATGCCCGCCGTGCGCGGCAAACTGACCCCCGACGCGCCGCTGGCGCCGTTCGTCTGGTTCAAGTCGGGCGGTAGCGCCGAGTGGCTGTTCGAACCGAAGGACGCGGAGGATTTGTCCGATTTCCTCGCCGCGCTCGATCCCGCCGTGCCGGTGATGGGGCTGGGCCTCGGCTCCAACCTCATCGTGCGTGACGGCGGGGTCCCGGGCGTGGTGGTGCGGCTGGGCAAGGCGTTCGCGAAGGTCGAGCGGCTGGACGATGTGAAGCTCTCCTGCGGCGGCGGGGCGAGCGGCATCCTCGTCTCCTCGACGGCGCGCGATGCGGGGATTGCGGGGCTGGAGTTTCTCCGCTCCATTCCCGGCACGGTCGGCGGCTTCGTCAGGATGAATGGCGGTGCCTATGGCCGCGAGGTGAAGGACATCCTGATCGATTGCGAGATCGTACTGCGATCGGGGGAGCGGCGGACGCTGGCGCTGGCGGAGCTGGGCTACACCTATCGGCACAGCGCCCTGCCGGCGGGCGCGATCGTGACCGGCGCGACCTTTCGCGGGCATCCGGGCGACAAGGCGGCGATCCAGGCGGAGATGGACCGGATCGCCGCCG
>CAYTMM010000011.1:11756-51575 GCA_964438875.1 uncultured Sphingosinicella sp.
CGGTCCATCTCCGCCTGGATCGCCGCCGAGCGCGAGCTGAGCCAGCCGCTCCGCAGCCGGACTGGCGGATCGACTTTTAAGAATCCGCCCGGCGACAAGGCTTGGCGGCTGATCGACGAAGCGGGCCTGCGCGGGCATCGCATCGGCGACGCGCAGGTGTCCGAAAAGCACTGCAACTTCCTGCTCAACCTCGGCAATGCGACGAGCGCGGACATCGAGGCGCTGGGCGAGGAGGTGCGCGCGCGGGTGAAGGCGAAAACGGGCGTGGAGCTGGAGTGGGAGATTCAAAGAGTGGGAGTGGGCGTTGCGTAAGCTCCACATCGCGGTGCTGATGGGCGGCTGGTCGGCCGAGCGCGAGGTGTCGCTGACCAGCGGCAACGGTGTGGCCGACGCGCTGGAAAGCCGCGGGCATCGGGTGACGCGGATCGACATGGGCCGCGATCTGGCCCGGCAGCTAGTCGAGGCGAAGCCGGACGTGGTGTTCAACGCTTTGCACGGCACGCCGGGCGAGGACGGGACGGTGCAGGGTCTGATGGACCTGATGGGCGTACGCTACACACATAGCGGGCTGACCACCTCCGTCATCGCGATCGACAAGGAACTGACCAAGCTGCTGCTCGTGCCGCACGGCATCCGCATGCCGGCGGGGAAAATCGTGGCGAGCGAAAGCCTGTACGAGGCCGATCCCCTGCCAAGGCCCTTTGTGCTGAAGCCGGTCAACGAAGGCTCGTCGGTCGGCGTCGCGATCGTCACCGAAGGCGGGAATTACGGCCAGCCGATCGGACGCGACAGCGAAGGGCCGTGGCGGCATTTCGACCGGCTGCTCGCCGAGCCCTTCATCCGGGGGCGCGAGCTGACCACGGCGGTGCTTGGCGATGAAGCGCTGGAGGTGACCGAGCTGCGGCCCAAATCCGGCTTCTACGACTATGACGCCAAATATACGGACGGGATGACCGAGCATGTCTGCCCGGCCGACATTCCAGCGGATGTACGCGACGCCTGCCTGGACATGGCTTTGAAGGCGCACCGGCTGCTGGGTTGCAAGGGCACGTCGCGCGCCGATTTCCGCTGGGACGACGCGCAGGGCGCGGACGGGCTCTTTCTGCTGGAAGTGAACACGCAGCCGGGGATGACGCCGCTGAGCCTGGTGCCCGAACAGGCGCGGTATCTCGGCATCGATTATGCGACGCTTGTCGAAAGGATTGTCGCGCTGGCGCTGGAGGAGGACGCGGGGTGAGCGCACGGATCGCACGAGGCAGTCAGGCGCGCGGCAAGGGCCGCGCCGCGCCGCGCGCGGTCAACACGCGGCGCAAGAAGGCGCCCGGCATACTGGAATCAATGGGTCTGGCGCCGGAGACAGCGGGCCGGATCGGCCGCTGGGCGCTGGCGCTGGTTGCGATCGGGGTGATTGTCGGATCGGCGCTCGTGCTGCGGCTGCCGCAATATGCCGGCACCGCGATCGGCGAGGGCATCGGCGAGGCGGGCTTCACGATGCGCCGCGTCGAGATCAACGGGGCGGACCGGGTCTCGCGGCTCGACATCTATAATGTCGCGTTCGACCAGCCCTCCATGGCGATGCCGCTGATCGACCTCGCCGCGACGCGCGAGCGGTTGCTGCGCTTCGGCTGGATCCGCGAGGCGCGGGTGTCGCGCCGGTTGCCCGATACGCTGGTTGTCGAAATCGTCGAGCGGCGGCCCGCAGCCATCTGGCAGCGCAACCAGAATCTGAGCCTGGTCGACGCGGAAGGCGTGGTGCTGGAGGCGGTGCGGATCGAGGATATGCCGAATCTGCCGCTGGTCGTCGGCGCGGCGGCGAACCGCAATCTCGGCTCGCTCGCCAGCCTGCTTGCCGCCGTGCCGCACCTGCGGCCGCAAGTGGCGGGCGCAACCTGGATCGGCGGGCGGCGCTGGGATCTGCGCTTTCAGACTGGCGAGGTGCTGACCCTCCCGGAAGGCGACGAGTTGGCGCTGCGCGCGGTCCGGCGCTTCGCCGCAATGGACCAGCAGACGCAATTGCTGGGCCGCGGCTTCGTTCGTTTCGATATGCGCGATCCGGCGCGGATGACCGTGCGCGTGACGCGCGAGCCGGGATCGGGCGTGCCCGAGCTGGCGCCGCCCGATCCGGGGCAGATCCCGGCCGATCTCGCGAGGACGATCTGATGCGCCGCCCGACGCCAGCGCCCGCACGTCATCTTGTCGCCGCTCTCGACGTCGGCACATCCAAGGTCTCTGCGATGATCGCCGAGCCGACCGAGGATGGCCGTCTCAGGATCCTCGGCACCGGCCAGCGCGAAAGCAGGGGTGTCAAGCGCGGCCTGATCGCCGACATGGAGAAGAGCGAGGCGGCGATCCGCGAGGCCGTCGAGCAGGCGGAACGGATCGCCGGCACCAATATCGATCAGGTCCATGTCGCTTATTCGGCCGGCGGCGTGACCAGCGATGTCGCCAGCGTCGAAGTCGCCATCGGCGGGGCGCGGATCGCGGATGGCGATATAGACGCGCTGCTCCACGCCGCGCAGGGCTCGATCGACCCGGCGGGACGGATGGTGCTCCACGCCATGCCGGCGCTCTACACGATCGACGGGATGAACGGCGTGAAGCAGCCGCGTGGATTGCATGCCGAGCGGCTGGCCGTCGATATCCATGTCATCGCCGCCGATCCGGCGCCGGTGAAGAATCTCGATCTGTGCGTCCGTTCCGCCCATCTCGGCGTCGAGGCGATCGTGGCGGCGCCGGTCGCGGCCGGCAAGGCCTGCCTCAGCGACGAGGAGCGCGAGCTTGGCGTCGCTCTGGTTGAGCTGGGCGCGGGTGTCACCAACGTTTCGGTCTTTGCAGGCGGTATGCTGGTCGGCCTCAAGTCGCTGCCGATCGGCGGTGCCGACATCACCGACGACATTGCCGCCGCCTTCGGCACGCGGCGCGGCGAGGCGGAACGGATCAAGTGCTTCTACGGTTCTGCCATGATGAGCCCGCGCGACAATCACGACATGATCGAGCTGGCACCGATCGCCGGCCATCAGGAGGGTGTGGAAAGTGCGCGCATCACCCGCGCCCAGCTCGTTACCGTGATCCGCCAGCGGCTCGAGCAGCTGAGCGGCGCGATCGAGACGGCGCTGAAGGAGCTGGGTTTCGCCGGACCGTTCGGCCGGCAGGTCGTGCTGACCGGCGGCGGGGCTGAACTCAAGGGCATGGCGGACTATGCCCAAGGGGTGCTGGGCCGCACGGTGCGCGTCGGCCGGCCGGTCATGCCGGGTTTGCCGGAGGCGCATAGCGGACCGGCTTTTTCGACGCTGGCGGGGCTCGCCCAGTTCGCGGCCTCGGGCGAGACGGACATCGGCGCGCGTTTCGCTTCGCCGATGGGCGATCCGCGGCAGGGAGGAAACATGTTCCAGCGGCTGATCGCGGCCTTTCGGACTCAATATTGAGAAAATCTGGGGAAAACGTGTCTTGCCCGTTAACTTTTTGCTCGCCCCGCCGAATCGCATCGTGCAAAAGGACTTAACGGGTATCCGCCGCCGGTCGCGGCAGGGTAGGGGAGATTGCAGATGAGCATCGATTTCATCCGTCCGGAAGTGGAAGAGCTCCGCCCCAGGATCAGCGTGATCGGGGTCGGCGGCGCGGGCGGCAACGCCATCGCCAACATGATCCAGTCGGACGTGCAGGGTGTCGATTTCATCGTCGCCAATACGGACGCGCAGGCGCTGAACTACTCAACCGCTGATCGGAAGATCCAGCTCGGGCCGAAGATCACCCAGGGGCTCGGCGCCGGATCGCGGCCGGAGATCGGCAAGGCGGCCGCCGAAGAGGCGATCATGGACATCGAGCAGGCGCTCGACGGCGCGCATATGTGCTTCATCGCCGCCGGCATGGGCGGTGGCACCGGCACCGGTGCCGCCCCGGTCATCGCCAAGGCGGCGCGCGATCGCGGCATCCTGACCGTCGGCGTCGTGACCAAGCCGTTCAGCTTCGAAGGCGCGCGCCGCGCCCGTTCGGCGGATTCCGGCATCGACGAGCTCCAGCAGCATGTCGACACGCTGATCGTCATCCCCAACCAGAACCTGTTCCGCATCGCCAATCCGAACACGACCTTCAAGGAAGCGTTCCAGATGGCGGATGAGGTGCTGCAGCAGGGCGTGCGCGGCATCACGGACCTGATGGTCATGCCCGGCCTCATCAACCTCGATTTCGCCGACGTCCGCTCGGTGATGAGCGAGATGGGCAAGGCGATGATGGGCACCGGCGAAGCGGCCGGCGACAATCGCGCGATCGAGGCGGCGGAGCAGGCGATCGCCAACCCGCTGCTCGACGGGGTCAGCATGAAGGGCGCCAAGGGCGTCATCATCTCGATCACCGGCGGGGAAGACATGCGCCTGATGGAGGTCGACGAGGCCGCTAACCATATCCGCGAGCTGGTCGATCCGGACGCGAACATCATCTGGGGTTCGGCCTTCAACAACGATCTGGAAGGCAAGATCCGCGTGTCGGTCGTCGCCACCGGCATCGACGTGGAGGAAAGTGTCCAGGCGCCACCGCTCCAGGCCAAGGTCTTCACCTTCCCGGGTTCGCGCGGCTCCGAGCCCGCGCCGGCCGCCGTCGCTGGGGCGCCGGTCGAGGCCGCGCCGGTCGCGCCTGTAACCGAAGCACCGGCGCCGACGCCCGCGCCGATCACGTTGACGCCGCCCGAGCCGATTGCCGGCGCGGACGAAGAGGAGACAGTGAGCTTCATCGACGAGACCGTTGAGGCCCCCGCCGAGATGCTGCTCGATCAGCCCGCCGATGACGATGGCGACGAACTCCTGCTCGACACGGCGTCCAGCGCGGATGCGCTGCCGCCGCTTCGGGGCGATGAGGACCTTAGCCAGAGCGAGCGTCGCTCTTGGCTGACCCGTGGCGCCGACGAGCCCGCTGCGCAAGCGCCGGAAGCGCCCGCACCGCGCGAAGGCGGCACCTTGTTCGAGCGCATGTCGAGCATCGCGCGCGGCGCCGCCAAGGCACAGGTCGAGGACGAAGAATCCCCGCGAACGACCGGCCGTGACCCGCTCGACATTCCGCGCTTCCTCAACCGCCAGAACAACCAGTAAACCGCGCTACCTCCCCGCGCCTTGCTGCGGGGAGGGTCGCCGCCGTGCCCCGCTCATCGTTTCCGTGCACCGACTGGCCGCAAGACGTTGCGCCGGTCATTGTCCGTACAGGCGGGCACCGCTCTAGCCGCGTCATGACTTCGTGGATGCCGGGGGGTCGCCGTTGCCTGACACTGCTGGCGGCGGGAACCCTCATGGCCGCGCCGGCGGCCGCTCAGGACAATGCCGAAAGGCCGTCGCGCCCCGCCAATCTGCCAGCGGGCGCGATCGTGCAGCCGCTCGACAATCCGATGGGCGAGGAATTGCGCCGTCATGTCGCCACGCTGGCCGAAAATCCGCGCAGCATGTCCGCGCTGATCGGCGCCGGTCGCGCCGCGCTGGCGATGGGCGATCCACAGGCGGCGCTCACCTTCTTCTCGCGCGCCGACGAGATTGACGGGCGCGACGCGCGCGCCAAAGCGGGCATGGCCTCGGCGTTCGCCCGGCTCGAACAGGGGCAAGCGGCGCTCGACCTGTTCGCGGAAGCCGTCTCGCTGGGCGCGCCGGAAGCCGAAATCGCCGGCGATCGGGGGCTCGCTTATGACACGATCGGCGATCCGGCACGGGCGCAGCGCGACTATGCCACGGCGCTGCGGCATCGTGACGACCCGGAAATCCGCAGGCGGCTGGCGATCTCGCTGGCGATCAGCGGGCAGCGCGAACCGGCGCTGCGCGTGATCGACAGCCAGTTGCGCGAGCAAAGTCGCGCTGCCTGGCGCACTCAGGCCTTCGTGCTCGCGCTGACCGGCGATCAGCCCGGTGCCAACCGCATCGTCGAGCGGATGATGCCGCCCCAGGCCGCCACCCGCATGCGGCCGTTTCTGGTGCAGATGGCGGAACTCAGCCCGGCGCAGAAGGCGCTTGCAGCCCATTTCGGCCATTTCCCCGGCAATGGAGCGACGGGAACCGGGTCGAACGCCGATACCCGCGCCGATCCCGGCGCGCTGGCGCTGGCGCAGGGCGAAATTCCCGCGTCCGCAGCGCCATCGCGGACCGTGGAGCCGGTGTCCACGGCGCCGCGCCGCCGCCCCGGTGCCGCGCCGGCACAAGGGGATTTGCTGCCTGCGACCACCCGGCCGTCGGTCCCCAGTTCCGAGGAACTGGACCAGATAAGGCGGCGCGCGCAGATTGCCCAGCTCGAGACGCGGCGGACGAATCCTGTAACGCCCCCTGCGTCCAGGCCTTCGTCACCATCCGCTGCACCTGAGGCTTCGGCGCCGGTCGCGCGTTTCCAGCCCAATGCGCCGGCCCCCGCCGGAGCCCCGACAGTCCCGAGTGAAGAGGCATCGCCCGGTTTCTCGCTGGCGCCGGCCGGCCCCCAGCCGGGTCCGTCCGCTGTGCCGCCCCCGGTCGTGCGGGTGGAAACAAGGCCCTTTGCCGAAATCGCGGCGGTGGTGAACGAATTACCGCAGGATGCACCGGTCAGGCCGACGCCGGCTCCCGCTCCCGCGCCCGCGCCCGCCACTCCGGCGGCGCGCCCGCCCGCAGCGGAGACGCCCCGTCCCGCGGCGCAGCGCACGCAGCGCCAGCGTCCCGCGCAACCCGCCCATCCCAGCCGCCACTGGGTGCAGATTGCCGGAGGGGCGAACAAGGCGACGCTGCCGCGCGAATTCGCCCGGCTGCGCGGCCTCGCGGCCGATTTGCTCGGCTCGCAGCAGGCCTGGACGACCCCGCTCAACGCGACCAACCGGCTGCTCGTCGGGCCGTTCGCCACCGCGCGCGAGGCGCAGACCTTCGTCAACCGGCTCGCCGCGCAGAACCTGTCGGCTTTCGCCTGGACAAGTCCCCAAGGCCAGGAGATAGAACGCCTCCCGACGCGATGACCCTTGCCCCCTACGCCTCCGATCCGGCCCGCAGCAGAGGCCGTCGACACACGGAGGAAACGCGCGCGACGCGGGGACCGCGTGACGCCTTCCAGCGCGACCGCGACCGGATCATCCATTCCATCCCGTTTCGCCGCCTGCGCCACAAGACCCAGGTGTTCGTCGCACCCGACGGCGATCATTTCCGGGTGCGGCTCACGCACAGCCTGGAGGTCGCGCAGATCGGCCGGACGATGGCGCGCGCGCTGGGGCTCAACGAGGATCTGACCGAGGCGCTCTGCCTCGCCCACGATATCGGCCATCCGCCCTTCGGCCATGCCGGGGAGGACGTGCTAGAGGCGGAAATGGCGGCGGCCGGCGGCTTCGATCACAACGCCCACACGATCCGGTTGCTGACGAAGCTGGAGACGCCCTATCCGCGCTGCGACGGACTGAACCTCAGCTGGGAGACGCTGGAGGGGCTGGCCAAGCATAACGGGCCGGTCGCAAGCCCGACCTGGGCCTTGGCCGAGGCGGACGCGGATTACCCGCTCGATCTCGCCACCTGGCCGGGGCTGGAGGCGCAGATCGCCGCCATTGCTGACGACATCGCCTATGACAATCACGACATCGACGACGGCCTGCGCTCCGGTCTGTTCACGCTGGACGATGTGCTGGCAGTGCCGATCGTCGCGGCGCACTGGGCGGCGGTAACGGAGCGCTATCCGGAAGCGCCGCCCGCGCGGCTGGTGCCCGAACTGATCCGCGAGCAGATCGGCGCGATGGTGAACGATGTGCTGGCGGAGACCCGTCGGCGGATCGCTGAAGCCGGCGTGGCAAGCGTCGAGGATGTGCGCGCGGCAGGGCGGCCGTTGGCAGGCTTTTCCGAAGGCGTCGCGGCGCGGGAGCGGGAGCTCAAGGCGTTCCTGCATGCCCGCATGTATGGCGCGCCGGCGGTGACGGCGGTGCGCGACCGCGCGCAGGCCGTGCTGGCCGGCCTGTTCGCCGCCTATCGCGATGATCCGGCGCGGCTGCCGGCGGCGTGGCGGGTGCCGGACGGCGATCCCGTCCGCACGCTCCGCGCGATCGGCGATTTCATCGCCGGCATGACCGACCGCTATGCGATCCGGCGTTACGAGGGACTGGTCGGGCCGGCCAACATGCCGGAAGGATTTTAGCCATGACATGCTTGTTTCGGCGGTGCTGCTGACCGCATTGGGCGGTGGGCGGATCAACGGGCTGTTCCCTGCTGCGCTCGTCGCCTGAGGCGTCCGGGCTCAGCGCAGATACTGGTCTGCGACCCAGCCCGTCACTTCGCGGCCCTCGGGCAGTCTGCCGGTCACCTGCGCCCAAGGATCCGGTGAATTGTAGAGCACGATGACCTCCGTTCCCAGCGGCAATTGCCCAATCACTTCGAACCGGGTGCCGGGGCCACCGCGCAGGTTAAGCATTGCGGCGATCACCTTGCGCGTTTCGACCTTCTTGTCGTCGCGCCCGGTGACGAGCGAGGTGAAGCGATTCAGCGGGAAGGCCGGGCCGGGATCGATCTTGCGACCGGGCGCAATGTCGTCATGCCCCACAATCTCCCTGATGCCGGGATGGGCGGCGAGAATGGTGCGGGTCACGTCCGCCACCGCATCAAGCTGCTGTTCCGGGAAGATCTCCCAGTAACGCAGCACGCCGTCATTCCTGTGGCGAAGCTGCGTCACCCGTTCGGGCGGGACAATCGCGTTCGTCCATGACCGAAACGTGCCGTCTTCCGTCCGGGTCAGCGCGCCCCAATTGTCGATCTCGATCCCGATCGAATAATCGTTGCCGTTGGGAACGCCGCGCCAGATCGATTTGCCCGCATGCCAGGCACGGACGTTGAAGGCGACGATCTGTTCGATCTTCGCATTGCGCCCGACGATCACATGCGCCGACGCCCTGGCGGTCCGCGACATCAGATATTTTCGTACATTCTCCGGACCTGCCCCGCCGCTGGCCGTGAAGTGCATCACCAGCAGGCTGGGCTTGACGAGCTTGCCGCCGGCATTGGGCGAGGGGCCGTGCCAGCATCCCTCGAGCTTGTGATCGATGATCTTCATCCTTGCCTCCGTCCGAACGGTCTCCCCGGCCGCAGACCTCGCGCGTGCAGTCGCAGCCGGCGCGGTGGCTGGCGCCGTCAGGGTCGTTGCGTCGGGGGGCGGTGTCCGGTCGGTGCGATGGGACGAGCACTTTTCCTACAATGCAACCGGCAATCGTGCGCCGATGGCGCGCCGTCGCTTCAAATCCGCCTGTGCTTCGTCTAGAGCCGCGCCTTCCATTCTCCGACGGAAGCGACCCCGTGACTCTCTACGCCCGTTTCGCCGCTCATGTGGATGCGGCCCTCGACGCCCTCGAAGCCGAAGGCGCGCTGACGCCCGGGATCGAGCGTGGCGCGGTCGCGGTCGAGCCGCCGCGCGATCCCTCGCATGGCGATCTGGCGACCAATGCGGCGATGGTGCTGGCCAAGCGCGCCGGCGCCAATCCGCGTGCACTGGCGGAAGGCATCGCGGCGAAGCTGGGCGCGCTGGACGAGGTGGACAGCGCCGAGGTGGCGGGGCCGGGCTTCATCAATCTGCGGCTCGCGCGCGGACTCTGGGAAGCCGAACTGGGCGCGATCCTGACGGACGGCGGGGATTACGGGCGGTCCGGCATGGGCGGCGGGCAGCGCGTGAACGTCGAATATGTCTCGGCCAATCCCACGGGGCCGATGCATATGGGCCATTGTCGAGGGGCCGTGGTCGGCGATGCGCTGGCGGCGGTGCTCGAATATGCCGGGCACGAGGTTACACGGGAATATTATGTCAACGACGCGGGCGGCCAGGTCGACGTGCTCGCCCGCTCGGCGCACCTGCGCTACCGCGAAGCGCTGGGCGAGGATGTCGGCGAGATTCCGGAAGGGCTTTACCCAGGCGACTATCTGGTCCCGGTGGGGCAGAAGCTTGCCGCCGAACATGGCGATCGCTTCGTCGGCGCGCCGGAGAGCGACTGGCTGGCGCTGTTCCGCAAGGAAGCCGTTGCCGCGATGCTGGTGATGATCAAGCACGATCTCGGCCTGCTCGGCATCCATCACGACCTGTTCTCGTCCGAGGCCGAATTACAGGCGGCGGGCAAGCCCGAGGCCGCCGAGGCGTGGCTGCGCGAACGTGACCTTGTCTATGACGGGATGCTGGAGGCACCCAAGGGCGAGACCCCGGAGGATTGGGAACCGGTCGAGCTGCCCTTATTCCGTTCCACGCAATTCGGTGACGATCAGGACCGGCCGATCCGGAAGTCCGACGGGAGCTGGACCTATTTCGGTGCCGATCTCGCCTATCATTTCCAGAAGGCGCAATCGGCCGATCAGTTGATCGACATCTGGGGCGCCGACCATGCCGGGACAGTGAAGCGGATCAAGGCGGCGGTCGCGGCGCTGACCGAAGGCAAGACGCCGTTCGACGTCAAGCTCGTCCAGATGGTCCGCCTGCTGCGCGCCGGCGAGCCGGTGAAAATGTCCAAGCGGGCGGGCAATTTTGTCACGCTCGCCGATGTCGTGAACGAGGTCGGCAAGGACGTGGTGCGCTTCACCATGCTGACCCGCAAGGCCGACGCGCAGATGGACTTCGATTTCGCCAAGGTGGTCGAGGCCTCCAAGGACAATCCGGTTTTCTACGTCCAATACGCCCATGCCCGCATCCGCTCGCTCCATCGCCGGGCGAAGGAGGAGGGGCTGGCGTTGCCCGAAACGGCGGACCTTTCGCTGCTCGACGCGGATGAGCTGGAACTGGTCAAGCTCGCGGCGCAATTCCCTCGCATCGTCGAGGGCGCGGCGGCATCGCGCGAGCCGCACCGCATCGCTTTCTATCTCGGCGATCTCGCTGCGGCGTTCCACGCGCAGTGGAACAAGGGCAATGACGATCCCGAAAAACGTTTCCTGATGGCACAGAATCCCGATTTGACACGCGCGCGGCTAGAACTGGCCGACGCGATCGGGCAGATTGTCCGCAATGGCCTTGCCCTGATGGGCGTGGAGGCCGTCGAGGAGATGCAGTAATGCCAGGCCGCCCGGGGGACGAGACGGACAGCGACGCGACGCCCGAGGGCGAGGAACTGGTCGTCGATTTCCGCGATACGGCGGACGAGGACCGGCTGCCCTGGCTGGAAGCGGTCGAAGAGGAAGGCGAAGGGGCCGGACCGGGTCTCGCCAAGCTGATCGGCGCGGTCGTGATCGGCCTGATCGCGATCGGTCTGATCGTCGGCGGCCTGTTCTGGCTCGGCAATCGCGATCAAGGCGAGGCGGAGGGCACTTTGATCGCGGCGCCCGAAGGCGACTACAAGGTCCGGCCGGACGAGCCGGGCGGGATGAATGTCGCGGGCGAAGGCGACACCGCTTATGCGGCGAGCGCGGGACGCACGCCCGAAGGCCGGCTCAACACCGACAATGTGCCCGAGGCACCGGTCGCGCGACCCGCGCCCGCGCCCAAGGCAGCAGCACCTGCGGCGCAGGCGCCGCAGCCGCAGACGCCGCCACCGGCGCCGCAACAACCCGCGCCGGCTCCCGCTGCGGGCGGCGGCACGATCCAGCTCGGCGCCTTTTCCAGCCAGGCTGCCGCGAACCGGGCCTGGAGCGCCCTTTCCGGCCGCTTCCGTTATCTCTCGCCGCTCAATCACAGCGTCGTTTCAGTCCAGTCGGGCGGGCGTATGCTCTATCGCCTACGGGCCAGCGGACCCGACGCGGCCGGCATCTGCCGCCGCCTCCGCGTCGCAGGCGAGGATTGCACGACCGTCGGCTGAACTTGCGCCGCTTCCTTAGGGGGCTAAGGATAGGGGCAAGGGGGTCGAAGGGTGGCGACACGCGAATTGCAGGCTGAAGGCAAGGGGGCCTGGCGCCCCTCCTTCCGTGCGTTCGCGATCCTGAAGCACATGTTCTGGCCGCCTGCGCGGTTCGAGCCGGGGCTGGAAGCGGCGTTTCGCGACGAAATGGCGCAGCGCTGGGCGACTGCGCGCCGCGCCGCCGTCGTCCTGCTCGCGCTGATCTGGGTTTCCTATTTCGGCTGGGACTGGTTCCATAGCTACCGCAACGAGGAATTCGGTGCGGCGATCGACAAGATCCTGCTGCTGCGGCTGATCGGCGCGGCCTGTATCGCCGCCACTGCGGGGGTTCTGGTCTGGCGCAGCGACCGGCCGGACTGGGCAGCGCCGATCCTGTGCGCGGGGCTCGGCGCACTCTACCTGCTGTCGCTGGCGATGATCGCGGCCTCGTCCTTCCCGTACAATTACCTGTTCTATTATATCTGCCTGCCGATGATCCTGATGTTCCTGTTCGGTCTGTTCCGGCTGGACAGCCGGACCGTCTATGCGATGACGGCTTTCTGCCTGCTGGCGAGCATCGGGTTCCTGCTCTTCGCGCAGACCACCGAGACGACCTCGCCGACCAGCCTGCTCGATTTCCTGTCCAAGACATTGTCCTATTACAATGTTGCAGCCCTCATCTTCCTGACCTCCTTCTCGGTGATCGGCTGCGTGGTCGCGGTCGAGCTGGAGCGCGGCGCGCGCGACGCCTTCCTGCGCGAGCGCGAGCTGTCCGACCGCAACGCCCGGCTGGAAGCTTCGCAGCAGGAAACCCGCACCAAGACCGCCGCCCTCGTGAAGGCCAAGGACGAGCTACGCGCGCTCGCCGAACGGCAGAATGTCGCCAAGTCCAAGTTCCTCGCCGACGCCGCGCACGATCTGCGGCAGCCGATGCAGGCGCTGACCAACCTGCTTGGCGCCGCCCGCCACGCGCTCGAACACGGTGACGCGGCGCGCGGACAGGAGATGCTGACGCTCGCCCAGGACGCGGCGCGGCTCACCCGGACGTCGTTCAACGCCGTGCTCGACATTTCGCGGCTCGAATCCGGTTTCGTCGATGCCGAGCTTGCCGATTTCGACCTGTGTGCGCTGATCGAGGAAGCCGCCGCGCCGCTGCTGCCCTTCGCCGAGGAGCGCGGGGTAGACGTGCGCGTGCGCTGGCGGGGCGACGTGCCGATAGCGGTTCGCTCGGACCGCCACCTGCTCGGCCGGATCGTCGGCAATCTCCTGTCCAACGGCATCAAATACAGCGATCCCGGGCGCGACGGCCGGGCCGTGCTGATCGGCGTGGTGCGGTTGCCGGGGCGGGTGCGGATCGACATCGTCGACAATGGCATCGGCATCGAGGAGGCGGACTGGGGACGAGTGTTCAATCCCTTCGTTCAGGTCGGCAATGATGAGCGCGACCGGGACAAGGGCGTCGGGCTCGGTCTGTCGATCGTCAACGCGATCATTCCGCTGCTCGCCGAGCACCGGCTCGACATGCGCTCGCGCCGGGGGCGAGGCACCCGCTTCTCGCTCGAACTGCCCTACAGCCGTACCGCGCCGGATCTGTTGCCGCGTTTCGAGGCGACGCGCCCGCCGGGGCCGATGGATCTATCCGGTTTCTACGCACTCTATGTCGAGGATGACGCGCTGGTGCGCCGCTCGGCGACGGCACTTTTCGACATGCTGGGCCTGCGCTGCGAGGCCTATGGTTCGTTCGCCGAACTGGAGGCGGCGCTGCCGCAGCTGGAGCGGATCCCCGATCTGGTGATCAGCGACTATCGCTTGCCCGAAGGCCGGACCGCCGAAGATGTGATGCGCGCGACCCGCGCGGCCTTCGATGCCGAACTGCCGCTGATCGTCGTCACAGGCGAGATGCAGGCGCTGGATGGGGCGGGTTGGCTGGGTTCGGCGCGGGTGCTCCGCAAACCGGTGTCGCCAGAAACGCTGATCGCGGAGATCAGCGCGCTGTGCCTGCAGGCAGCGCTGGCGCAGGGATCGCAATCCCGCGCCTAGACACCTCGATCAGCAGCTCTGTGCGCCGCACCACGTTGAAGATGCGGAACAGCTTGGGCAGGTAATCCTTGCGCACCGTGCCTTCCTCGATGCCCATATGCCGGGCGATCGCCTTGTTGGGCAGGCCCTGGCAGACATAATAAAGCGCTTCGAGCGAACGGCCGGTGATGCCGAGCGATTCCGGCGTGACGGCCGCGGGCGCGGCGGGCTGTACCGGCGAAAAGCCGCCGCGCCCGATCACCGAGGCGGGCAGGAAGATGCTGCCCTGGAACACTGTGTCGAGCGCGCGGCGGAACAGGCCGTCGCTGTCCATGTCCTTCAGGATATAGCCGCTCGCGCCCTCGTTGAGACAGGCAAGCACGATCTCCTTCTCGGCGCGGCCGGACAGCATGATCGCTCGGGTGTCGAATTCCTTCATTCTCAGCCAGCGCAGGAAATCCATGCCGGACCGCGCATCCTTGAGGTCGATGTCGAGGAAGGCGATGTCGATCGGCTCCGCCTCGGCGCGCAGGATCGCTTCCTCATAGCTCGCCGCCTCCAGAATGCACGCATGCGGCTCGCTGATCTGAATAAGTGCGCGCATGCCGGCGCGAACCAACGCCTGGTCTTCGAGCAACAGGATGGTGATCGGGGTGTCAGTCATGCGCGGGTTCCGGACAAGGCGACATTTGTAGCGCGTCGCGCCGCGCCGCCACCATCCGGCATTTGTCGGGTGGTGCACCCGACACAGGCTTGCGCTGCCCCCACAAGAAGGGGGGTGACTTTATTAACTTGGATGGTCAATGGTGCGGCCTGTCGAGCGGCGGGGGGACGCCGGCCCGGCGCAGGTCAAACCCTTTTGGAGTCTCGCCATGTTCAACCTTCGTACCGTCAAAATCGCGACATCGCTTGCTTTGGCCGCATCGATCGCGACCATCCCTGCGTCCGCACAAAATTTCAACGCCGCGCCGAGCTACGGCACGATCAACCTCAACGGCGGCTTCACGCCCGATCCGCATGTCATTGGCCTGCGCTCCGGCGGGAATATCGATTCGTCGCGGGCGATCGGCGGCTCCTGCCGCGGCTTCATCGCCAGCGCTCCGGACGTGCGTCTGAACTTCAACCCTGGCTCGCTGCCGTTGATCATATCGGTCAATTCGAGCTCGGACACGACTTTGGTCGTTAACGCGCCGGACGGCCGCTGGTACTGCAACGACGATGGCGGCCAGGGGCTCAACCCGTCGGTGCGCTTCAACAATCCGCGCGGCGGCCGCTACGAAATCTGGGTCGGCACCTACGGCAATGCCAGCCTGCAGCCGGCGCAGCTTCACATCTCCGAACTCTACAGCCAGTAATCCGGCCAACCCGTTCACGCGAGGGGGAAGGAGGGACGCGAGTCGCGTCCCTCCTTTTTCATGCCCTTGCACGGCGCGGTCGTGCTGATATGCGCTGGCAATGCTGCCCGTCATCTTCGGTCTTGCCGGCGAGGCGCTCGACGCAAATGAGCGCGCTTTCTTCCGCGAGGCCGATCCGGCCGGCTATATCCTCTTCGCCCGCAACTGCCGGACCCGAGCGCAGCTTCGCGCGCTGATAAACAGCCTGCGCGACCTTTCCGGGCGGACCGACCTGCCGATCCTGGCCGATCAGGAAGGCGGCCGGGTCGCACGCCTGGGGCCACCGGAATGGCCCGAATTTCCCGCCGCCTGGCGCTTTGCCGAGCTTTACGAACGCGCACCGATCAGCGCCATTGCAGCGGCACGCCTCAATGCGGAGGCCATCGCTGTCTTGCTGGCCGAGTCCGAGGTGAATGTCGCCTGCCTGCCGCTGCTCGATCTGCGCCGGCCGGACGCGCATGACGTGATCGGCGATCGGGCCCTTGGCGACAAACCGATGCAAGTCGCGGCGCTCGGCCGGGCCGTTCTTGACGGACTGGCGGCGCGCGGCTGCGTGGGTGTTGTCAAGCATATGCCGGGCCACGGGCGTGCGGGCGTGGACAGCCATGCCGATCTGCCCGTCATTACGGCGAGCGCGGAGGAACTGGAGGAGGATATCGCTCCCTTCCGCGCGTTGGCCGACGCGCCGATGGGAATGATCGCGCACATTCTCTACACCGCCTGGGATGCGGAACGATGTGCGAGCCTGTCGCCGGCCGTGATCGGCGGGGTGATACGCAGCCGGATCGGTTTCGACGGCCTCCTGGTCAGTGACGATATCGGCATGTCCGCGCTGTCGGGAGCGCCTGGCGAACGGGCGGCGGGCGTGATCGCGGCGGGCTGCGACGTGGCGCTGCATTGTTCGGGCCGGATGGCGGAGCAGGAAGAGATTGCCAAAGCGCTGGGCGAAATGGGCGATGCGGGCCGGGCGCGGCTGGCCCGAGCAATGGCGGGGATTGCCGGAATCTCGCCGTCTGCGTCTCATGTCGAATTGATGGCGAAGCGGGACGCGCTGCTGGCTCTCGTCTGAGCGATCTGCTGTGGAAAACCGCGCATTGGGCTTCGACACGGGCGCAAGCGAGCTTTAGGCTCGGCTCCGTGAGCGATGCGGGCGATTCCTTCGAGCTTGAGACGGTGGCGCTGCCGGCAGCCGATCGCCTCACGCTGGATATCGATGGGTGGGAAGGGCCACTCGATCTGCTGCTGACGCTGGCGCGGGCGCAGAAGGTCGATCTCGCGAAAATCTCGATCCTGGCGTTGGTCGAGCAATATCTCGCGTTTATCGCCGACGCGAAGAAGCTGAAGCTGGAGATCGCCGCCGATTATCTCGTGATGGCGGCCTGGCTCGCCTATCTCAAATCCTGCCTGCTGCTGCCCAAGGACCCGACGGTCGATCCGTCGCCGGAAGAACTGGCGATGCGGCTGCAATTGCGGCTTCAGCGCTTGCACGCGATGCGCGAGGCCGGAGCGCGATTGATCGCGCGCGACCGGATCGGCCGCGATGTCTTTCTCCGGGCCGCGCCGGAGGGGCTGACGGTGGTGCGCAAGTCGGCCTGGCGCGCCGATCTCTACGACCTCATCTCCGCTTATGGTGTCGTCAGGGCGCGTAGCGCGCCGGCGGTACATGTTGTCGCGCGGCGGCCGGTGATGACGCTGGACGAGGCGATTCACCGGCTTGAGCGGATGGTCGGGACGAAGATGGACTGGACCAGTCTGGAGGCCTTCCTGCCGGAAACGCCGGACCGGGAGTTCCGCAAATCGGCGCTGGCGTCCAGCTTCGTCGCGACGCTGGAGCTGGCCCGGCTGGGCAAGATCAAGATCGATCAGGCGGGTGAATTCCAGCCGCTCTATGTGAGGGCGGCATGAACGAGCTTTCCGATGCCGTGCGCGCCGTCGAGGCGACCCTGTTCGCCGCGGCAGAGCCCTTGGGCATCGACGATATCGCCGCCTATGTCGGCGAAGGCATAAATGTGAAGGCTGCGCTTGCCGAGCTTGCGGCGTATTATGCCGGACGCGGAATCGACCTGGTCGAGCGCGGTGGGCGCTGGCATTTCCAGACCGCCGCCGATCTGGCCCATATCCTGCGCCGCGAGCGCGAGGAGAGCCGCAAGCTTTCCCGCGCGGCGGTCGAGACGCTGGCGATCATCGCCTATCACGAGCCGGTCAGCCGCGCCGAGATCGAGGCGATCAGAGGCGTGCAGATATCGAAAGGCACGCTCGACGTGCTGATGGAGGCGGGCTGGGTGCGTCCCGCCGGGCGGCGTGAAGTGCCGGGCCGCCCTTTGACCTACGCGACCACGGCGGAGTTCCTGACCCATTTCGGGTTGGCCAGCCGCCGCGACCTGCCCGGGATCGACGATCTGAAGGCCGCGGGCCTGCTCGATCCGGTCGATGCGGCGCTGGAACAGATGGGATTCGACGGCGAAGACGAAGCCGAACTGGAAACCGACGGCGAAGACGCCTAGATTCACTGCAAATAGGAGATTCTCACATGGGCGGTTTCAGCCTCTGGCACTGGCTCGTCGTTGGCGTCGTCATCCTCTTGCTGTTTGGGAAAGGGCGCTTTTCCGATATGATGGGGGATGTCGCCAAGGGCCTGAAAAGCTTCAAGAAGGGCATGGCGGACGATGAGGACGCGCCGGCACAGCCGCAACGGCGGATCGCCGACGAACGGTCCGCGCCGCCAACCGGCGCTGCGTCAGCCGATCCGGCGCCCAATCCCGAGGCCGATCGGCAGTAGGATCCGGCCCCGTCGGGGCCAGGCAAGGGGCGGCAAGTGTTCGGTATCGATTCCGGCGAGTTGTTGATCATCGCGCTGGTCGCCCTGCTGGTGATCGGCCCGAAGGACCTGCCGCGCGCAATGCGGACCATCGGGCAGTTCGTAGGCCGTGCGCGCGGCATGGCGCGCCATTTCCGTTCCGGCATCGATACGATGATCCGCGAGGCCGAACTGGAGGAGATGGAGAAACAGTGGAAGGCCAATAACGAGCGGATCATGCGGGAAAGTCCCGCTCCGCCGGCAGACAGTGACTGGGGCCAGGCGAGCGATGCGCCGTCCCCTGCTCCGCCTCCGTCTCCTGTTGAAGCCCCGATCGCAGCGCCATCCGCGCGGCAGCCGGAACCTTCTGTCGAAGCGCCGGAACTCCCGCTGGTGCCACCCGAACGGCCGGCGAAGCGGCGATCGCGCAAGCCGGCTTCGGCCACGAAGGACGGCGCATGAACGTTCGCTCGGAAGATGAGGAGTTGGACGCCAGCAAGGCGCCGTTGCTCGATCATTTGATCGAGCTGAGGCGGCGGTTGCTGTGGAGTTTCGCAGCGCTTGCCGTCGCCTTCTTCGTCTGTCTCTATTTCGCTCGGCCGATCTTCGGCGTGCTGGTCCAGCCGCTGCTGCGGGCGGGCCAGGGGCGGCTCATCTATACGAACGTGTTCGAAGCCTTCTTCGTCGAGATCAAGGTCGCCTTCTTCGCGGCGCTGATGATCGCCTTCCCGATCCTCGCCAATCAATTGTGGAAATTCGTCGCGCCCGGGCTCTATGCGAAGGAGAAGCGCGCGCTGCTCCCCTTCCTGCTGCTGACGCCATTCCTGTTCATCGCCGGCGCCTCTCTCGCTTATTTCGTGGCGATGCCGGTCGCGCTCCATTTTTTGCTCAGTTTTCAGGGGGACGTGGGTGGCGGAGGCGCTCTGGAGGGTCAGCTGGAAGCCATGCCGGCGGTCGGCAACTATCTGAGCTTCGTCATGCATTTCCTGTTCGGCTTCGGCATCGCCTTTCTGCTGCCGGTGCTGCTGATGCTGCTGGAGCGCGCCGGGCTGGTGACGCGTACCCAGCTGCGCAAGGGGCGGCGTTATGCGATCGTCGTAGCGTTTGTCATCGCCGCTGTGCTGACGCCACCGGATGTGGTCTCCCAGTTCCTGCTCGCCGTGCCGCTGATCATCCTCTACGAAATGTCGCTGGTCGCGATCTGGTTCACCGAGCGCCGCCGCGCCCGCGAGGCGAACCAACTCCAGTCATAAAGAAAGCTCCGGATCATAAGAAAAGCGCCGCCGTCGCCAGCGGCGCTCTCCCTCGCAGGCCTAAAAGCTCAATCGGCGACATTCTCGATGGCGTTGCCGACCGATTGGACATCGCGCCCGGCACCTTCGACCGTGTTGCATGCGGCGAGCGCAACGCCGCCCGACAGCATCAGAACCATCATCAGCTTCTTCATCGTATCCTCCCGAAATCCGAAACGGCGTGGCGCCGTTCGATCTCATGGGATGGCAATGCCTAGACCGGTCTCGCGGTTCCGTCGGCGTGACGAAGCGGGCGCGTTCCGCGCCGAAACATTGGGAAACTGGAGAATCCCGAAGAAGTCGGACCCGGACGCGCTACCGGGGGGGGGGGAGGTCGGCGCATCCGGGTCCATGATCTGGATAGCGAGAGCGGGGGGCAAAAGGTCACTATCCGAACCGCTCAACGAGGCAGATCGGCACGGGTTCCCAGCCTTCCGCAAAATTTTTTGGTTGCATTGCGCAAACGGCTTCGGCTGTCGCGCGATCCGCGAACTTTTCAGTCAGGATCCGGTGCGTTCCGGTCCGGTATCACCGCCAGCGTGACGGAGTAGCGGCCCCGTTCCGGATCATGTTCCAACGGCGAGCGGAGCTGACGTGCAAGCCCGGTGATGATCCGCTCGAACCGTTCAGTAATCGCGGCATCGCATTCGACGGGGCCGGTCAGGCTGTCCACTTCGATCGTCAGGCGTGCCAGATTCTCTTCCTTGGCCTCCAGCACGATCGAAACCAAACTGGCGCCGCACAGCATGCCGAACTCCACGACTTCGGTGACCAGGAAGGCCACGGACACGGCGGCGTCCTGACTGGTGTGCAGCGATGCAACATCCAGCCGGATCTGCATCGCGCTGGCGCTGGCCGGCGCCGTCGCGCGCAGATTGGCGGCGAGTTCGGACACGAGCGGCCGCAGCGCCACGCCACGTGTCTCCTCCAGCTCGGCATAATGGTTGCGGTGAACCACCGCGAGCGCGTCCACGCGGCGCTGTATCGAGGCATAAGCGGCGGCGGCATCGTCGCTGGCCGCGCCGCGCGAATGGAGATTGAGCAGTGATGCGACGACCTGGAGATTGTTTTTCACCCGGTGATGGACCTCGCGCACCAGCCGTTTCTGGCGCTCGACCGCGGCCTCGAGTTCGGCTTCGTGCCGCGCCACTGTCCGCGTCATCGTGTCGAAGGCTTCGCCCAGCTCGCCAATCTCGCGTGCGGGAGACCGCGAACGCGGCAGATCGAGTGGCCGTTCGCCTGGCCGGTAATCCGAGACTGCGCGCTGAATCCGCGCCAGCGGGAGCAGCAGCAGCCGATTGACGATCAGCCAGCCCATCAGCGCCGCCGCCAGCCACATCATCACCGGCAGCAGGATGAGCGCTATATCAAGAGCACGGAGCGGCGCAGCGCCGAGACGGATCCGGAGCTGGAAATCACCTTCGCCGATCGGCGCGGATCCGGAGACCGTGCGGATGAACGGCATCGGCCGATAATCGTCGCGGACCAGCATATGCCGGCTACCCCCGACCAGCTCGAGGCTGAAATCGGCTACTGTGCCGGGTATGAAGGTGAGCTCGGCCAGCCCCTGTCGGGGATATTCCGCGACGCTTTCGATCCGCCCGGAATCATCGTAGAGACTGAGCCGCAGCATCCGGCTGTCATCCGTGATCGAGAGCACCGATCCTGGCCGTCCTTCGCCCGGCACTGCGGGCGCGAAGCCCGGCGTGGCGCAGCTCGGGCGATCGCCGGCGCGATAGAGCGCATAACGTCCCCGGATCGGCTGCAATGTATCGAGCCGTTGCAGGACCACGGCACAGATCGGCAAATCGACGGGTGCGGCCGTGACCGCCGCATTGGCGGCGCGCATCGTGACGGTGCCGCGCGCGATCAGCTCGTTGACCAGCTGCGCCTTGTCGTCCAGCCGCGCCAGCGTCCGCGCGGCCTCATCCGCGCTGTTCTCGCGAGCATTGTGGATGGACATCAGGATTGCCACGATCCCGAGCGGCAGCAGCCCGAGCGTCAGGACGGCGAGCATCTTGGGGCCGGTCGCCAGCCGCGACCAGAATCCGTCCGGTCGCTTGTCTGGCAGGCCAGTCAATGCAATCCGTCCCGGTTCAGGTCAGCCGACCGAGCAGATCGAGCATTTCGGGCGGAATATCTTCGTCGATGGTGCGTTGATAGGCGGAACGTAGCGCCGATCCGACATCGCCGGGCGATGCGTGCCTATGCCGGGCAGGTAAAGACGGTGACGATGACGCGGGGATCGCGGCCGGACCGGATTTCACTTGCTCCCGCTTCTTCTTGCCCTTCTCCAAGCTCAATTCCCTACCCCTCGCGGCCCGCGTCAAACCGCGCCCGCAGCTTCGATTTGTCTGATCGGGCAAAGTCGCTCCGGAATTCCCCGCCGCAGCCCGCGCCCAGTCAGGGCAGTCCCGGATAATGGGACCACGTGGGCTTGGAAACAAAAAACTCCGTCGATTGTTCCACTGCTCGCACGAAGGGCAAGCGGGGATCGTTTCGGCTGCGTCGGGCGTTGTTATGCATGCGTTATGTCCGCACATCTGCGGACTTGCACGGGGCAGGCGCCATCCCATAGCCTGCCAGGGGAATATTGAGAGGAGTCGAATGAATGTCGCTGGGCCAGGAACTCGCGCCGCATCTTCCTTTTTTGCGGCGCTATGCGCGCGCTCTGACCGGCAGCCAGGGGCATGGCGATGCCTTCGTCCGCGCCTCGCTCGAGGCGATCGTGGCATCGCCGGGTGATTTCCCGCGCCATGTCGATCCCAGGCTCGGCCTGTACCGGACCTTCCATGCCATCTGGTCCTCGGCCAATATCGAGGAAGCGCCCGGCTTTGCGTCCGGTGCGACCGACGACGACGCCGAGGGCATTGCCCACGCGCGGCTCGCGCGGGTCACGCCGCTCTCGCGCCAGGCGCTGCTGCTCACCGCGATGGAGGGCTTTACCCCCGACGACGCCGGCTATCTGATCGGCGCTTCGGCGGACGAGGTCGAGGGGCTGGTCGGCGAGGCGCTGGCCGAGATCGAGCGGCAGACCCACGCCGACGTGCTGATCATCGAGGATGAGCCGATCATCGCGATGGATATCGAGACGATCGTTCGCGATCTCGGCCACAATGTCACCGGCGTCGCGGTCACCCGCGACGAGGCGGTGGCGATGGCGCTGGCGCAGCGGCCCGGTCTGGTGCTGGCCGATATCCAACTCGCCGACGACAGCTCCGGCATCGATGCGGTCAAGGACATATTGGGTGAATTCCAGGTGCCGGTGATCTTCATCACCGCCTTCCCGGAGCGGTTGCTGACTGGCGAGCGTCCGGAGCCGACCTTCCTCATCACCAAGCCGTTCCAGCGCGCGACGGTGAAGGCGGCGATTGCCCAGGCCCTGTTCTTCGACACTGCTACGGTGCCCGCCTGATCTCGTTCCGGCGGAGAAGGCGTGCCGTTCTCGGGTCGAAATAACGGAACCGGCGCCGATGTGCAGGCGTTGCTCCCCTGTAACGAATGGAACCCAAGGGCACGCTCGCATGGACGAGGAAGAACAGCACATCAGCAAGACGGACGCGCGTGCCGGTTCGACGCCGCACATGACCCGCTATATACTCGGCTGGGGGCTCGCGCTGGTCATCCCGATCTTTCTCATCTTGTTGTTTGTCTGGCGATAAAGTCTATCCTGACCGTGGGGCGTCGATGCCGGAAGCGTCGTCGGTTTCCCCATGTCGCGTTGATATAAGGGCGAATTATGGCGGGCGCAGAGCCGGCAGATTATGGGGACGGCAAAAGCTGCGCCGCAGAGACGGTGCCGCTGGCCGATCCCGAATTCAAGCAACAGCTGACCCAGGTCATCCCGCATCTGCGCGCGTTCGGTCGGTCGCTGTCGGGCAGCCGCGACCTTGCCGACGATCTGGTGCAGGAAACGCTGCTGAAGGCCTGGGCGGCGCGCAAGCGGTTTCAGGCGGGCACCAATATGCGCGCCTGGACCTTCATCATCCTGCGCAATCTGTTCCTCAGCCAGATGCGCCGCGCCCGTTTTAAGGGCGAATGGGACGAGATCACCGCGTCCAGGCTGCTCGCCGCGCCGGCGAGCCAGGACCGGCATATAGAGCTCGGCGACATGCAGCGGGCGCTGCTCCATCTGCCGCAACCGCAGCGCGAGGCGCTGATCCTGGTCGGCGCCGGCGGCTTCGCCTATGAGGAAGCGGCCGAAATCTGCGGCTGCGCAGTCGGCACAATCAAGAGTCGGGTGGCGCGCGGCCGGGTCGCGCTCGAAGCGCTGCTCGCGGGCGGCGATCTACCGTCGCGGCGAGACGATGCTCCAAGCAACGGTAAGTCGGCCCTGCAGACGATCATGGGTGCGGTCGACGATCTGAGCCGCGACCGGGACGACGGCCGGAGCGATTGACCGACGCCCTCAATCGAGGCGAGCCAGCAAATCTTCAAACGTCTTGAGCGAACGGTCTTCGCCGTTCATGTGGAAAGCACGGCGCAAGGCGGCCCCCACGCCGGCATGTTCCGCCGGCGGGCTCACCCGCTCGAAGCGCCGGAGGGAGTCGCCGGTCATGATCAAATCTCTTGCGTTCACCTTTTTCACGCCAGCTTTAACGTATGTTGCGGTGACGGGTTGCAAATGTTGCGGCAGGTGAACGGTTGATGGCGAGCGACTGTGGCATGAAAGCGACAGATGGGCATGGACGTACTGCGCTCGATCTGGCTGAGGCCATGACGCGCGCGTGTGCATATTCGCCCTTTCTCCGATTTCTGATCGAGACTCATCCGGCCATTTCCGAGTTGCTGACGGCCGGCGACATGGCCGGGGCGCTGAGCGCGGCCCGTGCGGAAACCGACACAGCCGACATCATGGGCGCCTTGAGGCGCAGGCGCGGCGCGCTCGCGCTCGCGCTCGGCATCGGCGATCTTGCTGGCACGCTGACATTGGATGAGGTGACGACCGCTTTGTCGGACCTTGCGGATGACACGCTCGAACGGGCGCTGACGGGGGCGATTTCGGAGCGGACGCCGGACGAGGCGCCGCGCGGCTTCGCGGTGATCGCGCTCGGCAAGCTGGGCGGGCGCGAGCTCAATTATTCGTCTGACGTGGACATCATCTATCTTTACGACCCCGCCTCCTTGCCGCGTAAGCCGCGCGAGGAACCGGACCAGGCCGCGACCCGGATCGGCAACCGGCTGACCGAGATGGTCCAGCAGCGTACCGGCGATGGTTATGCCTTCCGCGTCGATCTGCGCCTGCGTCCTTCACCGGAAGTGACGCCGATCGCCCTGCCGGTGGACGCGGCGATCAGCTATTACGAATCGTCCGCTTTGCCTTGGGAGCGCGCCGCTTTCATCCGTGCGCGTCAGGCGGCGGGAGATCCAGCGCTCGGGCGCTACTTCCTTGATGCGATCCATCCGTTCGTGTGGCGCCGCAGCCTCGATTTCGGCGCGATCGGCGAGATCCAGGCGATGACCCGGCGGATCCGCGATCATTATGCGAAAGGACAAAAGTTCGGCCCCGGCTATGATCTGAAGCGCGGTCGCGGCGGCATCCGCGAGATCGAATTCTTCACCCAGATACATCAACTCATTCACGGCGGACGCGAACCGGGGCTGCGTTCACCGGATACGCTGGCTGCGCTCGGGGCGCTGGCGAAGGCGGGCCGGGTGGCAGCCGACGACGCGGCCGCATTGACGGCGGCCTACACTCTGCTGCGCACGATTGAACATCGTCTTCAGATGGTTGACGACCGCCAGACCCACAGCCTGCCGCGCGACTCCGAGGCGGTGGACAATGTCGCGCGACTGCACGGCCTTTCCGACGGCGCGGCGTTGCTCGATCTGATCGCGCCGCATGTCGAACAGGTGGGCGCGGCTTATGACCGACTCGGCGGGGGTGACGAGCGTCGTTTGCCGGCGGATTCGGACTCGCTGGAGGCGAGTCTCGCCGAAGCGGGCTTTGCCGAAGCGGCGGCGGCACGGGCACGGATCGAAAGCTGGCGGTCCGGCAAGGCGCGCTCATTGCGTACCCCGGCCGCGGTCGAAGCGTTCGAGGCGATGCTGCCCGTGCTGATCGACGCCTTCGCCGACGCGCCCGATTCGATGCGCGCGATGAACCGCTTCGACGATGTGGTGGAGAAGCTGCCGAGCGGGATCAATCTCTATCGCCTGCTGGAAGCGCGTCCGGGGCTGACCCAGCATCTTGGCGTCATTCTGAGCCAGGCGCCCGCGCTTGCCGACCAGCTCGCGCGCCGCCCTGGGCTGCTCGATGGCCTGATCGATGCCAGCGCCTTCGAGCCGGCGCGCAAGGTTGGCGAGCTGGTCACCCGTTTTGCCCGCTCGGACCGGGCGGACGAGGATTACCAGCTCTTTCTCGATCGCGTCCGGCGCAGCGTCAACGAGGCGCGCTTCGCACTCGGCGCACAGATCGTGCTGGCGCGATCCGATCCGATCGAGGCCGGAAAGGGCTATGCGCGGGTGGCAGAGGCGGCGGTTACCGTACTGGCGGACGCTGCGATCGCGGAGTTCGAAAAGGCGCATGGCCGCGTGCCAGGCGCAGAACTGATGATCCTCGGGCTTGGTCGGCTCGGCGGCGGCGCGCTCACCCATGCCTCCGATCTCGATCTCATCTATCTGTTCAGCGGCAGCCACGAAGCGGAATCGGACGGGCCAAGGCCCTTGCGCGCCACCGATTATTTCAACCGCCTCGCGCCTCGTGTCTCCGCCGCGCTCAGCGTACCGACCGCTGCCGGCCCGCTCTACGAGGTGGACACCCGCCTCAGACCCTCCGGCACAGACGGTCTGCTCGCCATCTCGGCCGCGAGCTTCGAGGAGTATCAGCGCGGCAAAGCCTGGACCTTCGAGCATATGGCGCTGACCCGCGCGCGGCCCGTCTACGGCCCGACCGAGGCGCGCGCCGCTTTGGCCGACACGATCGGCGGCATCCTGCGGATCGATCGCGATCCCGCGACGGTTCGTGCCGATGCCGCGCGGATGCGGCTCGAGATCGCGCGGCACAAGAAGCCGAAGGGGCCGTTCGACATCAAGCTGGGCGAAGGCGGGCTGGTCGATCTGGAATTCGCCATGCAGGTGCTTCAGCTCGTCCACCATGTCGGCTTGACGCCCGATGGCGGCGAAGCGATCGACGCACTGATCGCGGCGGATCTCATGCCGGAGGACATTGCCGGCGCGTGGCGGCTGCTGACGCGGATGCTGGTCGTGCTGCGGCTGGTCTCGCCCGATTCGACCGAGCCGCCCGAGGCTTCGCGCGAACTCGTCGCGCGCGCCTGTGGGCTGGAGGATTGGGAGGAACTGCTTGCGGCGCACGGATGCGCGCGGCAGACCATAAGCGAAACGTGGCGCATGGTCGCCGCCGGCGAGGGAGATTGAGCATGTCGAATGAAGGTGATCGGATTCCGGACATGAGGCTGGAAGGGATGAACGGGGAAACCCTCAACCCGTCCGACTTTCGCGGCCAGAAACTGGTCCTCTATTTCTATCCCAAGGACGACACGCCAGGCTGCACGACCGAGGCGAAGGATTTTTCGGCGCTGCTGAAGGACTTCGCAGACGAGGGCACGTGGATCATCGGCGTATCCAAGGATCCGCCGACCAAGCATCAGAAGTTCTCCGCCAAATATGGCCTGGCCGTGCCGTTGGCCACCGATGGGGATGGTTCGGTCTGCGAGGCCTTCGGTACATGGGTCGAGAAGAATCTGTACGGCCGCAAATATATGGGCATCGAGCGATCGACGTTCCTGATCGATCGTGATGGGATCATCTCGCGCGTCTGGCGCAAGGTGAAGGTGAAAGGGCATGCCGCCGAAGTGCTGGAGGCGGCCAAGGACTTGCCGTGAGCGAAGCCCGGCCAGGGAAGCGCCGCCGGCGCCGCTCCGTCCGGCGATGGCTGATGCGTCCCTCCGTCCTGGCCGCTGCTGGTGGCGGCCTGCTCGCGGCCGTGCTGGCCGGGGTGACGATGGGCAATGCGGCAGTCGAGGGGATCAATCCCGTCCATTATCGCGCGCCGCCCGCGCCATCCCAGAAAGCGCGCGCGACGGTCGAGCCCTCGCCGGACATGCTGGCGCGGCGCAGGCCGAGTTATGGCGAGCTGTACGGCTGGGATGCGGGAGAAATGGCCCGGTCGACGATGTGCGGCGAGGATTGCGGCGACGGGAGCGGCTATTCCGCGCAGGTTCCCGATTTCAACAGCCGCGATGAACTGGCCGAGGCCAATCGCGCAGCGCAGCGCGCGATCGACCGCGCCTTTGCCGAGGAAAGCGACGCTGCGATGAACCGCAAGGATGATCGCCGCATCGACCCGCGCGGCATTGACGACAAAGCCGAGCCGGGCTTCATCGAAGAGACGATCGGTTTCGGCGATTCCGATTAACCGGAATAGGCGATCCGCACCTGCGCGGCGGCCTCGGCCGCGAGCGCACGCGCCGCATCCGTGTCCGATCCACATGCCAGCGCCACGGCCATGCGCCGGTAGGGTCGGGTGACCGGCTTGCCGAAAATCCGCACGTCAACCTCATCCGCGCCGCCGAGCGCCAGCGCCTCGCCCACGCCTTCATAACGGAAGGCCTCGGCTTCGCGGTCCGCCAGGATCACCGCCGAAGCGGAGGGTCCGTGGAGACGGATTGTGGGGATCGGCAGGCCGAGAATGGCACGGGCGTGGAGATCGAACTCGCTGAGATTCTGCGAGATCAGCGTCACCATGCCGGTGTCGTGCGGACGCGGCGACAGTTCGGAGAAGATCGCTTCTTCGCCTTTCACGAAGAATTCGACGCCAAAAATGCCGTAACCGCCCAGATCATTGACCACCTTGCGCGCCATATCCTGCGCGTCGGCCAGCGCGGCATCGGACATCGCCATCGGCTGCCAGCTTTCCTGATAGTCGCCCCGTTCCTGCCGGTGGCCGATCGGCGAGCAGAAGAGGACGCCGTCGCGGGTGCGGACAGTCAGCAGGGTGATCTCGTAGTCAAAGTCGACAAATTCTTCGACGATCACACGCGGCCGGTCGCCACGCATATTGGCGACCGCATAGGTCCAGGCCGTCTCCAGCTCGGCCGCGTCGCGCACCGTGGACTGGCCTTTGCCGGATGAGGACATGACCGGCTTGATGACGCAGGGCAGGCCGGTGTGATCCGCCCCGGCGCGTACCTCCCCCAGGCTTTCGGCGAAGCGGTAACGCGAGGTGCGCAGGCCCAAAGTCTCGGCGGCGAGCGCGCGGATGGCGTCGCGGTTCATGGTCATCTGGGTGGCGCGCGCGGAGGGAACGACATGCCAGCCCTCTGCCTCCAGCGCGACCAGCTCCTCGGTGCGGATCGCCTCGATCTCCGGCACGATATAGTCCGGCCGATGCGTCTCGACCGCCCTGCGCAGCGCCGCCGCGTCGAGCATCGAGAAGATTTCGCAGGCGTCGGCGACCTGCATGGCAGGTGCCTTCGCATAGGAATCGCAGGCGACGACCTGCGCCCCGAGCCGTTTGACGGAAATGGTGAACTCGCGGCCCAGTTCGCCCGAGCCCAACAGGAGGATTTTGGCGGTGAAAGTCATGGCCGAGCCGGGTACAGCGCCCGGCGTGACGAGGGAAGAGGCATGACGAGCATTGCCGAGGCCTGCAGGGATGTGCTGCTGACGGCGGCGCCGGCCGCGAAGGTGAAGGCGGCGCGTGCGGCGGCGCGCGCGTGGCGGCGCGGCGATCTGGCGCATCGTTTCGACGCGGCGATGCCCGATCGTCCGGCGCGTCCCGTCCGACCCGAATTGCTGCCACCCAACCGGATGCCGAAGCGGGGGAAAGCGGGATCGGCGCGCAGCCGGATCGCGCTGCTTCACGCGCTTGCCCATATCGAGTTCGGCGCGATCGATCTCGCCTTCGACATGGCCGGGCGGTTCGGCGCTGGCCTGCCGCGTGCCTTCGTTGACAACTGGATCGACGTGGGTGCGGACGAGGCGATGCATTTCGCCCTGCTCGACCGACGGCTACGGGTGCTGGGATCGTATTATGGCGCGCTGCCGGCGCATGACGGGCTATGGGAAGCGGCGGCCGAAACCGCGCACGATCTTCTCGCCCGGCTCGCCGTGGTGCCGATGGTGCTGGAGGCGCGCGGGCTGGATGTGACGCCGGCGACGGTCGCCAGTTTCGAGCGGGCGGGGGACGGGCGCTCTGCTGCGATCCTGACCCGCATCTACCGCGATGAAATTCGTCATGTTGCGGCCGGCACCCGCTGGTTCGCCTTTGGTTGCGAATCCGCGGGTTTCACGCCGGTCCCGCATTGGCACAGCCTCGTCCGGAGGCATTTTCGAGGCGTCGTTAAGCCGCCGTTCAACGACTCAGCGCGCGATGAAGCCGGTTTGTCCCGCGATTATCATCACGGGCTTGCCGCCCCTGACTTTCGTTAACATTCTCCGGCCACACGCTTGGGGTGGGCACCTTCCGGCGTCTGTAGCGGGGCAGTTGCCCATGATTTCAACGCGGTCGCCGAGCGTGACCGAGCCGGCCCGGGTGGACGGGCCGACCGGGGAAGATGATGACGAATTCGACTGTTACGGCCAACGCTGGGATCGCCGCGAGGTTCCGTGACATCTTCAAGCCGCGTGACATTTTCCTTCATGATGGCAAGAGCCTGCGTCGTTTCACGATCGGTGCACGGGTGCAGATGGCGGCGGCTTTCGCCGCCATCGTCGTTTTGGCTTGGTCTGCTTTCGCAACCTTTCAGGCAATCGCAGCGATGAACGGCGATGTCGCGCGCATGGAAAGCCAGGTCGCGCAGATGGAAGCCCAGATCGCCGACATGCGCGCCCAGACGCAGGATCACGCCGCGCTGCTGGAGCGCCGGCAGGCCTTCCTCGCGCAGATGCTGTCGGGCGAAGCCGACGCCGACACGCTCGCGACGCTGTTGCCGGAAATCGGCGAGACCCCGGACAACCCGCTGGCCGAAGCCTATGCCGGCATCGAGGGGCAGCAGCATGATTTGGCCGAGCAGGCCAGGCATGCCAACCAGGCCCGCTATCGCGAGACCGCTCAGGCTGTGCGCGAGTTGGGCCTCAACCCGGCACGTTTCCACAGCGCGCGCGGCGGCGTTGGCGGCCCGCTCGAGGAAGTCGATAGCGCGGATCCGCAGTTCCGCGAGCTCTTCGCGAGCTGGCGCCAACTGGAGCAGCTTGAACAGGGCGTGGTCGCCATTCCGTCTGCCCGCCCCGTGCGCGATTCGATCCGCTTCACCAGCGCTTTCGGCGTCCGCTCCGACCCCTTCCGTGGCCGCGCCGCCATGCATGGCGGCATCGATCTCGCCGGCCCGGTCGGCACGCCGATCTACGCCACTGCCGACGGCATCGTGCAGCGCTCCGAATATAATCGCGGCGGCTACGGCAATCTCGTCGAGATCAATCACGGGCAGGGCATTCAGACCCGTTATGGCCATATGTCGCGCCTGATCGCTCAAGCTGGCCAGCGCGTCCGCCGCGGCGAACTGATCGGCCTGATGGGTTCGACCGGTCGCTCGACCGGCAGCCATCTGCACTATGAAGTCCGCATCGACGGCCGCGCCGTCAACCCGATCCCCTTCATGCAGTCCAACGAAACCCTGCTCGCATTGCAGGAGCGGGTGGATCGCGACCGCATCGCGCAGCCGATGGCAGTGGGTGGTCCGGCCGGCGGTCCGCGTACGGCGCAATGAGATAAGGCTAGGCTAGGGAGAGAGCCTGAAATGGAAGGCCCCGTCCTCGCAGAAGGACGGGGCCTTTTTCGTTTCTCACCCAATTCGTCATTCCAGCGAAAGCTGGAATCTCACTTCCCCTTGCTCGGGACCATGAAAGCAAAGAGATTCCAGCTTTCGCTGGAATGACGGAAAACGGGTTTGGTGCGTGCGAGCCTTACTTCCCCCGCTTCTGGCGGTGCTCGGCCATGTCGAGGACGGCGCTGGCGTCGCCCTCCGGCATCAGGCCGAGCCGACGTGCGACCTCCTGATAGGCCTCGGCCTCGCCGCCCAGATCGCGGCGGAACCGGTCCTTGTCGAGCTTCTCGCCTGAAGCCATGTCCCACAGCCGGCAGCCGTCCGGGCTGATCTCGTCTGCCAGGATGATGCGGGCATATTCATTTTCCCACAAACGGCCGAATTCCAGCTTGAAGTCCACGAGCCGGATGCCGATCGCGGCGAAGAGGCCGCACAGGAAATCGTTCACGCGGATCGCCATGTCGGCGATGTCGTTCATCTCTTCCTGGCTGGCCCAGCCGAAACAGGCGATATGCTCGTCCGCGACCAGCGGATCGCCCAGCGCGTCGTCCTTGTAATAATATTCGATGATCGTGCGCGGCAGCTGGGTGCCCTCTTCGATGCCGAGCCGGGTGGAGATCGATCCGGCGGCGACATTGCGCACCACGACCTCGATCGGTACGATCTCCACCTGACGGATGAGCTGCTCGCGCATGTTGAGCCGGCGGATGAAGTGGGTCGGCACGCCGATCGTCCCGAGCAATGTGAAGATATGCTCGGAAATGCGGTTGTTGAGCACGCCCTTGCCGGCGATCTGCCCCTTTTTCTGCGCGTTGAAGGCGGTCGCGTCGTCCTTGAAATACTGGATGAGCGTGCCCGGCTCCGGACCCTCGTAAAGGATCTTGGCCTTGCCTTCGTAAATCTGACGGCGGCGGGACATCTGGTTCAGGCCTCCGGCTTCGCTTTGGAGAGCCCGTTGCCGGGCCTTGGGAAGGTCGCGCCTATATAGGAGCCCTTGAAGAAGGGCAAACGCCTGTCAGGGTGACGTGATCTCCCAGATCACGTCACTTTTCCGCGCACCGCATATTTCGGGTCGCGCCAGCTTTCGCTTTCCATGATCCGGGCCAGTATCTCGACGCCGCGCCAGATGTCCTCGAAGCCTAGGTAGAGCGGCGTAAGGCCGAAGCGCAGCACGTCGGGCGCACGGAAATCGCCGATCACGCCTTCGGCGATCAGCGCCTGGCAGATTTCGAAGGCGTTCGGGTGAGCAAAGGAGATGTGGCTGCCGCGCTGCTCCTCCCCGCGCGGCGTGATGCAGGCGAGTTCCGGGCAGCGTTGCTCCATCAGCGCGTGAAAGACATCGAAGAGCGCGCGGGACTTGGACCAGACCCGCTCCATCGTCAGCCCCTCGAACGCGGCGAGCCCGCTTTCCAACGCGGCGATGCCCAGCACAGGCGGCGTGCCAGCAAGGAAGCGGGAAATGCCCGGCGCGGGCTGATAATCGTCGGTGAAGGCGAAGGGGCGGGCATGGCCCATCCAGCCGGTGAGCGGGCTGGTGAGTTGTTCCTGCAGGTGCTCGGCGACATAGAGGAAGGCCGGCGCGCCGGGGCCGCCGTTCAGATATTTGTAGCCACAGCCGACCGCCAGTTCCGCGCCGCTGTCGTTCAAATGAACCGGCGCCGCCCCGGCGCTGTGGCTCAAATCCCAGATTACCCGCGCGCCGGCACTTTTCGCAAGCGCGGTCAGCGCCGCCATGTCGAACCGCTCGGCCGTCTTGTAGTGGACGTGGGTCAGCAGCAGGAGATTGGTGTCGGCGCCGATCCGCCGCTCGATCTCGCCGCGCGGGGCGATGTCGAGCGTCATGCCGGTCAGTTCCGCCATGCCGGCGGCGATGTGCAGATCGGTGTGAAAATTGCCGCTTTCGGACAGGATCGTGCGCCGGTCCGACAGGCGTGCGGCGGCGATGAGCAGCTTGAAGATATTCACCGAAGTCGAATCGGCGACGATCACCTCATGCGGCTTCGCGCCGATCAGGGGCGCGATCTTCGCCCCGACGCGCTGCGGCGCGCCGATCCAGTCATGCGTGTTCCAGCTGCGGATCAGTCCTTCGCCCCATTCCTTCGCGGTCATCTCCTGGAGCCGCGCGGCGGTGGCGCTGGGCAAAGGGCCGAGCGAATTGCCGTCGAGATAGATGACGCCCTCGGGCAGATCGAAGCGGTCGCGCCAGTCGCGCAACGGGTCGGCGGCATCGGCGGCGCGCGCCTCGGCGAGAGTGAAGCTCATTGTTCCCCCAATTCGTCACCGGGATGACGTGAATGCAGCAGCTTTTCAATCTCTTCGGTCGCCACCGTCCAGGCGGCGCTTTCGGGGGCGATCAGCTCGACATGGCCGGTGCGGTCGACCATGCGGACCTCGACATTATCGCCGGCGGCGCGGGCCGGTGCGGCATAGCCTTCGGCATAGGCGGTCGGGATGATCCGGTCCTGCAGGCCGTTGACCAGCAGCTGCGGCACGCCGAGCGGGACGAGACGAGGGACGGAGGTTTCGGCGAAGCGGCCGCCGCTGATCCGCGCGATCACGTCGGTGCCGCAGCCGCTGCCAGGCGGACGTGCCGCTTCCTCCAGATCGGGCAGGCCGCCGAGGCTGACGACGGCATGGATCGGCAATGGATCGGCGCTGTGCAGCGGCGAGCCTTCCGGTAGCCGGGGGCGCGCGGCGAGCCAGAGCGCGAGATGGCCGCCGGCGCTGTGGCCGGTGGCGACGAGGCGCGAGATGTCGAGATCGTAGGTCTCGGCATGATCACGCAGTGCATCGGCGGCCGCGGCGGCATCGAGGAAGGTGCCGGGATAGCCGCCGCCGTCGCGGTCCACGCCGCGATAATCGATGTTCCAGACCGCAAGACCGCGTCGGCGCAGATCGTCGGCGATCCAGTTCATGATCCGGCGATCGGCGATCTCGGTCTGCCAGCAGCCGCCGTGAACCATGAGCACAGTCGGGTGAGGGCCGAGGCCTTCGGGGAGCCACAGATCGACGATCTGGAGAGCATTGCCGCCATAAGTGATGACATGATCGGGCGCGGGGCGGGGGCGTTCGAGCAGGTCCGGCCAGACCATCAGCCCGTCCGCTTCGCGTGCCGCGTCCGTCTCGCCAGCCTCTCCCACCGGGACAGCGGCTAACGAAAGAAGCAGGGGAAGGGCAAGGACTTTCCGGAGCGGCGGCATCCCGAAGGCATAGGCCGCCGCGCCGGTCAGGCAAACCGGGTCAGCGTCCGGATCGCCGGGTCGCGCGCCAAGGCGCGTTGAACTGGATGCGGACGAGCCGGTCGAAACCGGTTTCGAAACGGACGAGCCGCTTGCGCAGCGTCGTTGCGAAATGGGTCAGTATGGTCATGTCGGTCTCCTTGTCGGTGTTGCAGTCGAGGGTCAGGTTGCGGTCGCGCCGAGCGTCAGCAGGGTGACGCCTAAGGCGGCAGCCAGCGAGAGGAGCTGGCCCGGAAGTCCAGCGGCGCGAGAAGCGCCGAAGCGCAATGCGCCACCAGGCGCACCGATGGCGCCGTCCATCGCCTGTGAGAATTGCTCGTGATGATCGTTCCACATCCGGGCGTCGAGCTCGTCGCGCATGATCGCCTCCTTGTTTCTGTCGGGGTTCGTTTTCATGCTGCAAATATGGGCCGAAGCACGCGCGCGCGCCAACGAAAGGCTCGACGCAATTGATAAGCTGTGCTTATATTAAATGCTATGCGTCGCCTGCCGCCCCTTGCCGCTGTCCGCGTGTTCGAAGCCGCCGCACGCCATGAAAATTTCACAAAGGCGGCGGCCGAGCTGGGAATGACCCAGGCGGCGGTCAGTTATCAAATCCGCTTGTTGGAAGAGCGGGTGGCCCTGCCGCTCTTCGCGCGTGAGAAAAGGCGCGTCGCACTCACCGATGCGGGGCGACGCCTTGCCGCGGCGACGGGGCAGGCTTTCGACATGCTCGATGCCGCATTCGCCACGCTGCGTGCCGAGGACGAGGCGACGCTCACCATCACCACCTCCTACACCTTCGCCAACACCTGGCTCGCCTGGCGGCTGGGCGCGTTTCAGATGGCCCATCCCGAAATGGCCGCGCGGATGCTGACAGACGACAGTCTGGTGGATTTCGCGTCCGAAGAGGTGGATGTGGGCGTCCGTACCGGCATGGGCGACTGGCCCGGGCTCGCCGCCGATCTCCTGTTCCGGATCAATTTCACGCCGATGTGCAGCCCGGATTTCCTGGCCCGGCATGGCGGCGCGATCGAGCCGCGCGACTTGCTCGATCTGCCGCTCATCGGGCCCGACGACCCCTGGTGGGAGGTGTGGCTACGCGAGGTCGGGGTCGATGTGCCGGAACGGAAGCCGCGTCGGGGCATCCGCCTCGGCTTCCAGGCGCATGAGGGCCACGCCGCAATGGCAGGGCAGGGGGTGGCGATGCTCACCCCCTTCTTCTGGCGCAACGACCTTGCCGAAGGACGGCTGGTCAGGCCTTTCGCGCAGGTGTCGACGCGCGGCTGGGGCTATTGGC
The DNA here is from genome assembly GCA_964438875.1 of uncultured Sphingosinicella sp. Classification (GTDB taxonomy): domain Bacteria; phylum Pseudomonadota; class Alphaproteobacteria; order Sphingomonadales; family Sphingomonadaceae; genus Allosphingosinicella. The sequence continues at coordinate 47,240 of CAYTMM010000011.1, forward strand.
TGATCTATGCGGAGCACCGTCGCAACGCGCCCAAGATCAAGCGCTTCCGCGAATGGTTGCTGGCCGAGGTGAAGCGCGATCTCACAGCGCTGGCGGAATGGTCCCCGTCAGTAGAATAAGCTGAGTGCCACGCAGGTCGTGGTGCCGACAATGAAATTCATCGGCAAGCCGATCTTCACGAAATCGATGAAGCGGTAATTGCCGGCCGCATAGACCATCGTGTTGGTCTGGTAGCTGATCGGCGTGGCAAAGCTCGTCGAGGCGGCGAACATGACGGCGACGATCAGCGGACGGGGATCGACGCCGAGGCTGCCGGCGAGGGCGATGGCGATCGGTGTCATGATCACCGCGACGGCATTGTTGCTGATCGCTTCGGTCAGCGCGCTGGAGCAGGCATAGACGACGAACAGGAGAGCGATCGGGCTGAGGCCCGCCATCCAGGGCGTGATCGCGTCCACCACCAGCGAAACGCTGCCGGCATGCTGGAGCGCTGCGCCGACGGCGAGCATCGCGTAGATCAGTACCAGCACGTCGCCGTTGAGCGAGGCCCAGGCCTCGTCCGCGTCGATGCAGCGGGTCGCCAGCACCACGCCCATCGCCATCAGGCTGGAGATCATGATCGGCACGATGCCCAAGGCAGAAAGAAGGACGGCACCGGCCAGTGCTGCGATGGCGATCGGCGCCTTGGTGGGACGGAATGCCTGCGTGTCGGTCTCCTCCACGCCGATCAGATTGGGATTCTCGTAGAGCGCGCGGATGGCGTCGCGCGATCCGGCCACCAGCACCGTGTCGGCCGCCCGAATGCGCACTTCTGGCAGGCTAGGGCCGGGCAGGTTGCCGTGACGGGTGATGCCGAGCAGGCGCACGGGATTGGCGTTGAGGAACGGGATTTCGCGGATATGCCGGCCGATGCTGGGATGGCTGGGCCCGATCGTCGCCTCGACGATGGCCTCTCCCTCCTTCACGGTCTGGCCCATCATCGATACGCCAATATCAATGGCCTTGTTGCCGTGAAGTGTCATCAGTTCGGCCAGCGTCACCCGAACAATCAGGCGATCGCCGATCGCGAGCGGCCGGTCGGGCACGGCCTCGCGATAGCCGCCCCGGTTCAGGCCGACGATGCGCAACCGCTTGAACTCCGAAATGTCTGCGATCGTGCGGTCGATGAACGAGCTGTCCTTCCCGATCCGGATCTCGCTCAGAAAGGGCTGGTCGTCGGGGCTGTGATAAGGATCGGTCTCGCCGTCCGGTAGCAGGAACGGTCCGAGGACGAGCAGCGCGATCGTGCCCGCCAGTGCCACCAGAATGCCGATCGGCGTGATCTCGAAAATGCCGAACGGCGCCAGTCCCTGCTCGCGCGCCACGCCGTCGACCAGCAGGTTGGTGGAGGTGCCGACCAAGGTGAGCGTGCCGCTCAGCATGGCAAGATAGGAGAGCGGGATCAGCAGCTTCTTCGCCGACACATTGATCGCCGCGGCAAGGCGCAGGACGATCGGGATCATGATCAGCACGACGGGGGTGTTGTTGATGAAGGCCGCCGCCGCGAAGGTGCCGAGCACCAGCTCGATCGTCGCGCGGACGGGATGAGCTCTGGCGCGCGCGACGATCCAGCTGCCGACCAGGTCGAGCGTGCCGGTGCGCATCAGGGCGGCTGAGAGGATGAACATCGCGCCGATGGTCAGCGGGGCGGGATTGGCGAAGGCTTGGAGCAGCGACGCGCTGTCCAGCAGCCCGGTGGCGAGGAACGCGCACACGCCCAGCACCGCGACGACCGTGGCCGGGTAGCGCTCGCGCACGAACGCGGCGAACATCCCGGCAAGGATCAACAGCCCCAGCTCGGCCCGATAACCGTCGACGAAGGTCACGAGCGCATTGAGCGCGTTGTTTGTCAATGAGTTATGCCCCCGTCATCCCGGTTCCGGTCTGGCTGGGTTCGCGACGATCTGCAAGCATGGATATCGCGCAACCCTAGCCCCAGCCAAGAATGAGTCCCGCAAGCATCAGCCCGCCGATGGCAATGAAGATCGCTGCTGCGACGCCATGAACCAGCCGGATCGGTACTTTCTTCAGCAGCGCGTCGCCCAGGAAGACGGCGGGGACGTTGGCCAGCATCATGCCCAATGTCGTGCCGGCCGTAACCGCGATCACCGCTTCGTAGCGGGCGGCAAGCGCGCTCGCCGCCACCTGCGTCTTGTCGCCGATCTCGACGAGAAAGAAGGCGACCAGCGTGGTGAGGAAGGCGCCGAACCGGGCGGGTTTCGCGTCCTCGTCGTCCAGTTTGTCCGGGATCAGCGTCCACAGGCCCATCGCGATGAACGAGGCGGCGACGAGATAACGGAACCACTCGCCGGACAGGAAGGCGGCGGCTTGCGCGCCGATGAACGCGGCGATGGCGTGGTTGGCGAGGGTGGCGGCGAGGATGCCGAGGATGATCGGGACCGGCGCGCGGAAGCGGGCGGCGAGCACGATGGCGAGCAATTGCGTCTTGTCGCCCATTTCGGCGAGCGCGACGATGAAGGTGGAGGCGAGGAAGGCTTCCAAGGGACGAACTCCGGCCGGGCGGCGTGATCCAACGACATCGCGACCCCCGCCCGGCAAGACGGGGTGCGACATCATTGGTCTCGCCCGATCGGTCTCCCGATCACCTCGCGCCATGGCCTCTCGACCAAGCATGTTGACGCGGAGTTCCGCGCATCGGCGCGGCGGCTACTCCCCAAGTGACTGCGCGCCTCCTAGACGTGCATCTACATGGAGGCAAGGGGTGGGGCGGGCGCCTCGCCGTCATGCCCGGCGAGGTTCGGACGCAACCAGCGCCCGCCCCCTGCCGCCTCCCGGCCGGGAGACGGCGTTCGGTGACCGGATCAGGTTGTCGGCGGGTCTTCCCTCGGTGCGGTTTCGGCGATCGCGTCCGGTGCGTCCTGCGATTCGGGCGCTTCCAGTTCCAGCGCTTCCCGGCGCAGCCGCCGGCGGCGCACGACGCGCACGATCTGGAAGATGATTCCGCCCAGGATCAGCCAGGGCAGGAGCAGCCCGATAAACAGGATCAAAGCGGCGAGGCTGTTCGCGAAGCCCGACCCGACCTCGCCGAACGAGCGGCGGACCGGATCCCACAGGCCACCCGCCAGCGGCGCGCCGGACTGGTAGCGCAGGGTGAAGGTCGACATATCGACCCGGGTGCGCATTTCGGCGAGCCAGCCGCGCGCCGCATCAAGCTCCTCCTGCGCCGTGGTGATCGCGCGCTCGGCCTCGACCGCCTGCTGGATGTTGCCGCTGCGGGTTTCGAGCAGCACGGTCAGCCGGCGGATCAGCGCCTCGCGAGTCTGGATACGCGCTTGCGTATCGACCATCTGGCGCGACAGATCCTCGCCGGTGATCGAACGATCGACGGTTTCGGCGCCCGCCTCGTTCGCGGACTCGATCAGCCGCGCGCCGAAGGCGACGGCATCGGCGGCCGCAACCTGAAGCGTCGTCGTCGCGGTCGCATAAGCGCCGCTGGCGCCGCTGCGCTCAAGATTGACGACCCGGCAGCGGGCGGCGGCAAGTTCGCGGCACAAGGCGAGGTGCCGTTCCTGCGCGGCAGGCACGGCATCGCCGGGCAGACGGAAGGAATAGCCGTAAGTGTAGGCGATGCGCGGCACGCTGGCCGGGATTTCGCCGGGTGCGGGAGGCTCGCCCTCTGAGGCTTGCCGTCCTTGCGCCGCTTGCGGCGAGTCGGGCGCCGCAACGTCGAACGTTCTCAGGTCTTCGTTGGCGGTATGTTCGCCGGCCTGCCCGCAGGCCGTCGCGGCGAAAAGCATAACGAGGAAGGGCGACGCGCGTTTCATGGCACTCTCCTGTCCGTATCGTTGGCGGAATAGTCTCTTGGATCGGACAGGATTGCAAGAATATTCTACTATATCGGTAGACAAAGAGCGCGCGCTTTCGATCAGAAGGCTCGCATCGCCGATTCCGCTTTGCTATCGCCTCTGCCATGAGTGATGAATTCGACGCCGTCGTCGCCCAGCCCTTCGACGATGCGCCTTTCGAGAAAGAGCTGTCGTCGCGCTATCTGGTCTATGCGCTGTCGACGATCACGGCGCGTTCGCTGCCGGATCTGCGCGACGGACTGAAGCCGGTGCACCGTCGCCTGCTCTGGGCGATGCGGCTGCTGAAGCTCGACCCGGCGGCCGGCTACAAGAAATGCGCGCGGGTCGTCGGCGACGTGATCGGCAAATATCACCCGCATGGCGATCAATCCGTCTATGACGCGATGGTCCGCCTCGCGCAGGATTTCTCGCTCAGATATCCGCTGGTCGACGGGCAGGGCAATTTCGGCAATGTCGATGGCGATAACGCC
>CAYTMM010000012.1:0-20285 GCA_964438875.1 uncultured Sphingosinicella sp.
GTCGGCGCCGCGATGCGGATGATGGGCGAGATTTTCGTGATGGGCCGCACGATCGGCGAAGCGACCGAGCGGATGCGCAAGAAAGAGAACAGGGGCTTCACCGCCAGCTTCGACATGCTGGGCGAAGCAGCGCGCACCTTCCCGGACGCGGATCGCTATTTCGCATCCTATGAGGATGCCATCCTTGCTGTCGGCGCGACGGCGCAGGAGGGGCATTCGATCTCCGTCAAGCTCTCCGCGCTCCATCCGCGCTACGAAGTCGCGCACTATGATCGGTGCGTGCCGGCGCTGATCGAGAAGGTCGAGGCGCTGGCGGTGCTGGCCGCGCGCGCGAACATCCCTTTCACGATCGACGCCGAAGAGACCGAGCGGCTGGAGATGAGCCTCGACATCATCGAGACGGTCGCGGCCCTGCCCTCGCTCAAGGGCTGGGACGGCCTCGGCATGGCGATCCAGGCTTATGGCAAACGCGCCCGGCCGACCATCGCCTGGGCCGACGCAATCGGTGCGAAGACCGGACGGCGGATCGCCGCGCGACTGGTCAAGGGCGCCTATTGGGACACGGAGATCAAGCGCACGCAAGAGCAGGGACTTTCCGACTATCCGCTGTTCACCCGCAAGGCGGCGACCGATGTTTCCTATCTCGCCTGCGCGAAGGACATGCTGGCGGCGAAGAATATCTATCCCGCCTTTGCCACGCACAATGCGCTGACCGTCGCGACCTTGCTCGAATGGGCGGGCGACAGCCGCGATTTCGAATTCCAGCGCCTGCACGGCATGGGCGAAGGGCTCTATGAGGAACTGGTCCGCGAGCAGGGTTATCACTGCCGCATCTATGCGCCGGTCGGCGGGCATCGCGACCTGCTCGCCTATCTCGTCCGTCGTCTGCTGGAGAATGGCGCCAATTCCAGCTTCGTCCACCAGCTTGCCGACGAGACTCTGACCGACGAGCAACTGCTCGCCGATCCGGTGGAGAAGATCCGATCGGTCGGCGGTACCCGTCACCCGTCCATTCCGCTGCCCAAGGATCTGTTCGAACCTTGGCGCGGCAACAGCGCCGGCATCGACCTCAACGACGGGCCGGAGTTGGAGCGGATCGCGCAGGTGGTTGCCGAGCCTCTGGCCTTCCACGCGAGCGAAGGCCCATCCGCGGATGCGGCGGTGAAGACGGCGCTGGCCGGTTTCGAAGGGTGGGCATCCCGGTCCATCGCCGAACGTGCCGCCTGCCTCGACCGTCTCGCCGATCTGCTGGAGCAGGACCGCGACATCCTGATGCGGATTTGCGTTCAGGAGGCGAAGAAGACGATTCCGGACGCGCTGGCCGAAGTGCGCGAGGCGGTGGATTTCTGCCGCTATTATGCACAGCAGGCGCGCACCGGGCTGGAGCCGATCGAACTGCCGGGGCCGACGGGCGAGCGCAATGTGCTGCGCATGGAAGGACGCGGCGTGTTTGTCTGCATCGCGCCGTGGAACTTTCCGCTGGCGATCTTTCTGGGACAGGTCTCGGCGGCTTTGGTCACCGGCAACACGGTCGTCGCCAAGCCGGCACCGCAAACGCCCGACATTGCGGCCTATGCCGTCGGTCTGGCGCACAAGGCGGGCATTCCGGAGAACGCTTTGGTCTTCGCGCCGGGCGGGCCGGACGTCGGCCAGGCGCTGATGGAGGATGTCCGGATCGCGGGCGTCGCCTTCACCGGGTCCACCGCCACCGCCAAGCGCATCGCGCGCACTTTGCTCGCTGACGACGATCGCCCGATCATCCCGCTCATTGCCGAGACCGGCGGGATCAACGCGATGATCGTCGATTCGACAGCGTTGCCGGAGCAGGTGGTGCAGGATGTCGTCACCTCCGCCTTCCGATCGGCCGGCCAGCGCTGTTCGGCGCTGCGTGTGCTCGTGCTGCAGGAGGATGTGGCCGAGCGTACGCTGGAGATGCTGAAGGGGGCGATGGACGCGCTGATCGTCGGCGATCCGGTGCTGCCGCGCACCGATGTCGGTCCGGTGATCGACCAGGCGGCCTATGATCGGTTGATGGGCCATCGCGCGGCGAAGCAGAATCGCTGGCTGAAGACGGTCGACGTGCCGGCCGAAGGGCTGTTCGTGCCGCCGACCCTGATCGGCGTGGACCGGATCGAGGATGTCGCCCAGGAATGGTTCGGCCCACTGCTCCACGTTACGACCTGGGAAGCGGGCAAGCTGGCCGAGACGGTGCGGCGCGTGAATGCGTCGGGCTTCGGCCTTACCATGGGCCTGCACAGCCGCATCGCCCGCGCTGCCGAGACGGTGGAGGGCATGTCGGAGGCCGGCAATCTCTACGTCAACCGATCGATGATCGGTGCGATCGTGGGCAGCCAGCCGTTCGGCGGAGAGGGGCTTTCCGGCACTGGACCCAAGGCCGGCGGCCCGCATTATCTGCCGCGCTTCTGCGCCGAACGGGTGACATCGACCGACACGACCAGCGCCGGCGGCAACGCCACCCTGCTGAGTCTGGAGGATGTAGGCTTCTAACCCTTGTCGGCGTTCGACGTCGTCGCGTCCGGATAGGGCATGATCAATGTCCCGTCCGGCGCGGCGGTGAAACTGGTCTGGGTGGGATAGGCGAATTCGACGCCCAGTTCCGCGAAGGTGCGGACCATGCCGAGCATGATCGCCTGCCGCGCGGCCATGAAATCGCTCATGTCCGGGCTTTCGATGTGGAACATCAGCTCGAAATCGATCGAGGAAGCGGCGAATTGCGTAGCGTGGCAGCGATCGAACGTCGCGAGCGGCTGCGCCTCGACAATCTCCTTCACCTCCAGCGGAATGCGCGCAAGCATCTCGGGCGTCGTCTGATAAATGACGCCAAAGGACAGCGTCCCGCGCCGCCGGCGCAGCTTCGCCCAGTTCTGCACCTGGCCGCTCAGCAGATTGGCGTTGGACATGATGACCTGCTCGCCGTTCAAGGCCCGGATGCGGGTGGTCTTGAGCCCGATCTGTTCGACCGTTCCGGTCATCGTGCCGAAGGTGATCGTGTCGCCGGGGCGGAAGGGGCGATCGAAGATGATCGAGAGCGCGGCGAAGAGATCGTCGAAAATGCCCTTGGCGGCGAGGCCGATGGCGATGCCGCCGATGCCAAGGCCGGCGATCAGGCCAGTGACGTTGACGCCGAGATTGTCGAGGATGACGATGATCGCGATCGCAAACAAAGCGAAGGTGATGAGCAGCCGGATGATACCGATCGCGGATTTGAGCGTCTTGTGCCCGTCATCCTCGCCCACCCGCCGCTCGATCAGGCCGAGGATCAACTCGCGCGCCCAGATCGCCGCCTGGAAGGCCGCCGCCACGGTGAACAGGATGTCGATCAATCGCTGGAGAGTTAGCGGTGCATCGGCCTGTGTCGACACAAGCTTGGCCGCAGTGGCGAGGATGAAAAAGGTACCGGTCCTCGACAAGGCGCGGCCAAAAATGTCGCGCCAGGCGACCGAATCCGCCCGATCCTTGATCAGTCGATGGCCGACGGTTCGCAGCACATAGAGGAGTCCGGCGATGACCACGGCCGCGAAGATGGCGAGCGCGATTTCGCCGCTGTTCGTGGACAGCCAATCCGTGAAATCATCCCAGTAGGCGGCGGCGCTTGTCGGCACGAACGGGGTCGCTGCGTTGGTCATCGCCTGTCTTTCTAACTCCGCTTTCCCGGTTTGACGACGGGCTGATTGGTGCGCTTCAGGAAATCGACGAGCCCGCGTTCGGCCGCGCTCAGATATTTGGTGGCGCGGGGCAGGGCGCCGTCGCCCAGCGCGCCGGCCTCTCGCGCGGCTTCTAACAGCGCGGGGTGGACATAGGATTTGCGGCTGATCGCCGGCGTGTTGCCCAAAGCTTCGGCGACCGGCTCGATCACCGTCTTGATGCCGATCGCCCGATCCGCGTCGGCGCGCCGCGCCAGCTCGGCGAAGGCGATGACGCTGGCGCCCCAGGTGCGGAAATCCTTGGCCGTGAAAGCCTCGCCCATCGCGTCACGGATATAGGCGTTGACGTCTGCCGAACCGACCGGACGGGGCGTGCCCGCATCGTCCAGATATTCGAACAGGTGCTGTCCGGGCAGGTCCTGCGTTCGCCTGGCGATGCGGGCGAGATTACGGTCGCTGATCGTCACGCTACGGCGGATGCCGTGCTTGCCCGGATAGGTGATCTTCACATTGTCCTTGCCGACCCTGGCATGGCGGTTGCGCAGGGTGGTCGCGCCGAAGCTCTTGTTCGTCTTCGCATATTCCTCATTGCCGACGCGCATATGGCTGGCGTCGATCAGGCGGATGACGGCAGCGATCACCGTCTCGCAGCTTGTCGCCTTGCCGGCGATGTCGGTTTTCACCTGCTTGCGCAGCTTGGACAGCGCCGCGCCGAATTCGACCAGCCTGTCATATTTGCGGGCGTCGCGCTCGGCCCGGAAATCGGGGTGGTAGCGATATTGACGGCGCCCTCGCGCATCATGGCCGATCGCCTGGATATGGCCGTTCGGATCGGGGCAGAACCAGCATTTGCGGTAGGCTGGGGGCAGCGCGATCGCGTTCAGCCGATCGATCTCCGCGCGGTCCGTGATGCGCGCGCCCTTGGGATCGAAATATTGCCAATGGCGGCCTTTGCGCCGCCGCGTGATACCGGCTGTGCTGTCGTCGACATAGCGGAGCATGGAGGCGTAAAGCGTTGGCTTAGCCCGCTGGTTCCGGCGCCGGGCGCGTGGGCACGAAAGTCCGGCCTTCGCGCCGCTCCGTCCGCTCACGGCGCGACACCCATTGGTCGAAGCCGATCTGGGCGGCGATCGCCATCCAGATAAAGGGCTGGAAGGCGGTGGCGACGAACAGCGATCCGACCAGATAGATGATCTGGAAATGCTGGAAGGCAGTGGCGAGCGGCGCCACCCAGGCCATGTCGTCCGTCCGCCGGGCATAGCGGCGGCGCAGGATCTCCATGCGGACCAACCCGATGCCGTGGATCAGCAGGAACAGGAACAGGCCCGGCCAGCCCTGTTCGCCCAGCATCTCGAAATAGGCGCTGTGATAGGCGCGGGCCTCGTCCGCCTCCACGCTGGCGCTCACCACCTGGACGTCGCCGCGCGCCTCGTTGTCGACCAGTGTGACGTTGATCCGGTTCTGGCGGTAGGCCTCGAAGCCGCCGCCGAACGGATTGCTCTGCACATAGTCGAGCGTCCAGGCCCACACCGCGAGCCGGGTGCTGGCGGATTGATCCGCCTGATAGCCCTGAATGGTCTGCATCCGGTCGGTGAAGGTGCTGGGCAGGAAGGGAATGGCGGCGAGCCCGATGAAGCCGACCGCGCAGATGTAGAGAAAGCGCCGCTTCACGTCGCGCAGCATGAGGATGGCGAGCACGCCGATACAGACGAGGCCGGTGCGCGCCTCCGCCCCCACCGGCAGCAGCAGGCAGGCGAAGATGAGAGCGCCGCAGAACAGCTTCACACGCCAGTCCGGCGGAAAGATCGTGCCGAAGCGTGCGAACCAGAGGATGAGCGGGATCGAAGCGATCGCGAAAGTGGACAGGATGCTGCCTTCGTAAAGGCCGCTATTGTTGTGCACCATCAGGTTCAGCGCGCCATAGCCGCCGCCGGCCATCGCCGTCTTGAGCCCGCCGACGATGATGATGGTGCCGGCCGACAGCAGCATGAACAGCAGGAACGCCTCGATCCTGAGCTTCGTGCGCAGCATCAGCGGCAGGAAGATGGCGAAGCCGAGCGCCTTCCATGCCCATTCCCACTTCGACATCGCGTAGAGATGGAGATCGGCATAATAAGTCGTGGCGGCGACATAAGCGAGCAGGATGGCCATCAGCCATTGCCGACCGGCGATCGAGAAGCCCCGCCGCGCATCGATCAGGAGCCAGGCGCCCACCGTCAGACCCGCGACGATCGCCGACAGCGGGATCGAGTTCAGCAGATAATAAGACAAACGTTGCGGCGAAACGACATCGACATAGACATAGGCCAGCGCGAAGATGAACGGCCGCTTCAGGCCGAGCGCGAGGATCGCGGCGATGAAGCCGATAAAGGCGAGATCACGCACCGAAGCGGTCCTTGAGCTTGTTCCATCCGCTGCGCTTCTTGCCCTCGGCCGGCGCGTCGTCATCGTCGAGGTCGGGGCGCGACAGCAGTCGCCAGGCGGCGAGCAGCATCAGCCCGTGGGTGAGCCCGAGCGTGAAATTGTCGATCATCGGACCGCACCTGCCATCTTCATGTCCTTACGCGGGCGCGGTTGACGCGGCGTTAAGCCTGGCGTGGCAAGGGGGAGGGGACCATGCGCATCCTTCACGTCCTCGATCACAGCCTGCCGCTGCACAGCGGCTACACCTTCCGCACCCGCGCGATCCTGAAGGCGCAGCAAACGATGGGCTGGGAAGTGCGGGCGGTCACATCGGCGCGGCACAGCGCGGCGGGGCCGGACCCGGAGGAGATCGACGAACTCGTCTTCCACCGGACGGCCGTGCCGCCGCCCGCGCGGTCGCCGATCGGGGAATGGCGCGAGATCGCGGCGCTGCGCGACCGGCTCGACGCGCTGGTGACTGAGTGGCGGCCGGACGTGCTCCATGCGCATTCGCCGGTGCTGACGGCCCTGGCGGCGTTGCCCGTCGCGCGGCGCCAGGCGATCCCGCTGGTCTACGAGATCCGCGCCTTCTGGGAGGATGCGGCGGTCGGCAACGGGACGGGGCGCGAGGGATCGGCGCGCTACCGGCTGACGCGGATGCTGGAGACTCACGCGGTGCGCCGTGCCGATGCGGTGGCGGTGATCTGCGAGGGGTTGCGCGGCGATTTGATCGCGCGCGGCATCCCGGCGGACAAGATCGTGGTGTCGCCCAATGGTGTCGATCTCGGCCTGTTCGGCGATCCGCCGCCGCCGGATGCGGATTTCGCGCGGCAGCTGGGGCTCGGTGGGGCGGAGGTGATCGGCTTCATCGGGTCCTTCTACGATTATGAGGGACTGGACGATCTGATCGCGGCGATGCCGGCGCTGATCGAAAAGCGGCCGGATGCGCATCTCTTGCTCGTCGGCGGCGGGCCGATGGAAGACGCGCTAAAGGCGCAGGCGGCGGCGTCGCCGGCGGCAGGGCGCATTCATTTCGCCGGGCGCGTGCCGCATCATGAGGTCGAACGCTATTACGCCCTGATCGACGTGCTGGCCTATCCACGCAAGGCGATGCGGCTGACCGAGTTGGTGACGCCGCTGAAGCCGCTGGAGGCGATGGCACAGATGAAATTGGTCGCGGCCTCCGATGTCGGCGGGCATCGCGAGCTGATCGCGGACGGGGTGACGGGCACGCTCTTCCCGCCAGGCGATCCGGCGGCAATCGCGGACGCGCTGGCGGGGCTGTTCGCGCGGCGGGGCGATTGGCCCGCGCGGCGGGAGGCGGCCCGTGCATTCGTCGAGCGCGAGCGTAACTGGGCGTCAAACATTTCGCGTTACGCCCCGGTTTACCAACGACTGACGGGCAAGGCCGCATGATCTTCTCTCTCCTCCGACTTTCCGGCCGCAGCGCGATCGACCTGCCGGTCGCGGTTCTTGCCGCCTTGTCTATCGCCTTCATCGCCTTCGCCGCGCCGGCCGATCTGCTCGGCGCGCTGGTCGCGTCGAGCGGATTGCCTGCCATCCTTCCCGCCGCCGCCCCGCCGCTCGGTACGACGGCACGGATCGCGATCGCGCTGGGTGGATCGGCGATCGTCTTCCTGCTCGTCCTCGCATTGCTCGGCTGGCTGGACCGTTTCGCCACACCTTCGCGCTCGCGCTTCGTGTCGGAACCGGATGTCGCGTCTGAAGCGCCCCGCCTGCGCCGCCGCGACGCTCACCCGGATGCGCCGGCGGTGAAGCCGGTGTCGGCCGCACGGGATTTCGGATCGTTCGAGGCCGCGCCCGAGCTTCCTGTCGCGCCCGTCACCGAGCTTGAGCCCGCGGCGGCGATCGAGGCCGCTCCGCCCGCGCTGTCGCCCGCTTTCGTATTGCCGGAAGCCACGGACAGCCTGCCCAATCTGATGGCGCGTCTGGAAGCCGGACTGACCCGGCGCGAGGCTGTGCCGCCGCGCCGCGCCGCGCCCGATCCACGTCCGGCCGGTCCCGCCAATGACCGGTTGCAGAGTGCGATTGAAAGCCTCCAACAGCTTGCCGCGCGCCAGACCTGAAGGCCGGCCGTTCCCTCTGTTAAGTTTACTAAGTTGACAGGGTGAGGGGTGTTTTCAGGGGGGCGGTGCTGAATCAGCGCAGCCGAAAACGATTTTAATCGGCCACGATCACCAGCAGCTCGATCAGCAGTTCCACGGTGTCACCCTGGCGCCGATCGCCCGCCAGCGCGGCCGATGCGATGAAATGGCCGTGCAGATCGAATTCGTGATCGTCCAGGCCGGCAATGAACCCGTCCGCCGTCGTGGCGGCGCCAGGGCCGTCGAGTGTGATTCGCAGCTCATGCCGCTCGCCCACGAAGGTGGCGCTGGCCCAGTCGCGGCGGGAAAGATGCGCGATCTCCACCATCCCCGGAAATGTCTCGAACTTCACCCATATCGCCTTCGCGAGCGCCTTGACGGACAGGCTCACTGGCCGAGCTCGCGTTCGCGCCGCTCCAGCCAGGCAAGGAAGCGGGCGCGGGTGGCGGGGCGCAGCTCGCGGCCGTTGCGCAGGTCCAGCACGAAGCGGGGATCGCCCATCGCCTCGCGCCCGATCCGCGTCGCACTGATTGCGCTGCGCCGCATGTGAATCTCGATTCGCCTCAGCAGGTTCATCCTGTCGCCCTCCGACTCAGAAGTTCTTATTATGTTCTAGTTCAGAGGTCGTTTCCTACTTGTCTAGGAAAAATCCTATTTGTATTGGAGAAAGATGGCCGATGAAGATGCCCGGACCGCGCTGGCGCGGCTGATCGACGAGCGGGGGGAGGATTATGCCGGCCTCTCCCGGCTGATCGGGCGCAATCCGGCCTATGTGCAGCAATATATCAGACGCGGGACACCGCGTCGGCTGGCCGAGGCCGACCGGCGGACGCTGGCGCGCTATTTCGATGTGGACGAGGCCGTATTGGGTGCGCCGCCGCCTGTTGAGGGACCGCCGGGCGGATTGGTGCCGGTGCCGCGACTCGCTGTCGATGCGGCGGCGGGGGCGGGGGCGTTCGACGGGGACGAGCGCGCGCGCGGCCATATCGCCTTCGATCCCGTCTGGCTGCGCCGGGTGGCGCGCGGCGGCGCGGATCAGCTTTCGATCATCCGGGTGGCGGGCGATTCGATGGCGCCGACGCTCAGCGACGGCGACGATATTTTGGTCGACCGGGGCGACGGGGCGGGGCGGCTGCGCGACGGCATCTATGTGCTGCGGATTGACGAGGCGCTGGTGGTGAAGCGCCTCGCGCTCAATCCCGCCGCGCGCACATTATCTGTGCGCAGCGACAACCCGTCTTATCCGGGCTGGCCCGATTGCCCGATCGAGGCGGTGGACGTGATGGGCCGGGTGGTGTGGACCGGACGGCGGATCAGCTAGCGTTTCTTGTCGATCAGCCAGACCAGCACGGCCAGCGCGATGCCGGCGGCGAGGCCGGCGACGACGCCGAGGCTGGGCTGGCGCCAGGCGATGCCGACGACGGCACCGACCAGGATGGTGACGGCGATCAGGGCGCCGCCGGCGCGGGGCGTCTTGTCGGGTTTGCTCATGTTGGCGCTCATGGCACCACGCGCGCCGCGCCGCCAGTCCCGACGTGGTTTACGCGCCGTTGACGATGCGCGTCGGTCATTTTGAAAGGGCTGGTCCGCTAAACCCCCGGGACAAGAAAGAAAACGGGAAGCCAGCGTGCACCACCATGTCCATTTGCCCGATCGGTCCGCGGCGACCGAGGCGGCCGAACTGATCGCGCGCTTCGGCATTCACGCCGCGAGCGAAGCGGCTGCGCAGGCCGACAAGAGCCGCGATTCCGGCAATGTCATCCTCTTCTGCCGCTGGCGGCAGATCGAGCGGATGGTGGTGCTGCTCGCGTCCGGCCGAGGCGACCGCACGGTCCACTGAAAAACAAGCGGATAGCCTAAGCAAATCCCCGCTGGCGTGGTTTCGCGACCACCGCTAGTTTCACCTTATGTTGCAAGCCGTTGCGGGGCGGCATGTGGCGGCCGTCATGGCCGCGCTCGCCCTCGTCCTTTGTCCGCGATCTGCCGCCGCGCAGGCGGTGGACCCGCTGGACGAGGTGAACCGGCCGCTCGACCCCTCCGCGCCGCTCGATCCCTGGGACGATCTCGAGGTGCCCTGGCCCGACATGGAGGAGACGCCCGGCGAGATCGCGGCGGCGCCGGAGGCGGAGATCGCCGATGCGGCGACGGAACGGCGCTATTCCTACCGGATCACCGGGCTGGATGAGACGGCACAGACGGAATTGCTGGCGCGTTTCCGCGATCTGTCGACGCTGGAAGAATATCGGCGCGATCCGGCCAATGCCGCGCAGATCGATCGGCGTGCCCGGGCCGACGGCGAGTTGATCGCCGAGCTGCTCCGCGCCTTCGGCCATTATGATGCGACGGTGCGGACCAATGTGGAGGCCGCGCCGGACGGGGCTTTTCAGGTGACGCTCGCGGTGACGCCGGGGCCGGTCTATCGCTTCAGCGAGGTACGGCTGCCGGGGCTGGACGAGGCCGCCGGCGCCGATGCCGAGGGGCTGCGCCGGGCCTTCGGCGTGACCGAGCGGGATCCTGTAGACGCCGAGAAGGTCGAGGAGGCCGAGGCGGCGCTGCGCGCGGAGCTGGGGCGGCGCGGCTATGCCTTTGCCGAGGTCGGCGAGCCGGACGTGCTGGTCGATCACGATACGCGTACGGCCACGCTCGTCCTGCCGGTCGAGCCGGCTGGCGCGCGGCGCTTCGGCCAAGTGATCGTCGAGGGGCGCCCCTTATTCAGCGCCGATCATATCGAGACGATCGCGCGTTTCGAGGAAGGCGAGCCCTGGCGCGCCGACCGGATCGAGGATCTGCGCCAGGCTCTGGTCGCCACCGGCCTCGTCTCGTCCGTCGCGATCCGGCCGCAGGCGCGGGCCGGCACCGATCTGGTCGATCTCGCCGTCACGCTGGAGCCGGCGCCGATGCGCACGATCGCGGCCGAAGCGGGATATGGCACGGGCGAGGGGATCCGGCTGGAGGCGAGCTGGCAGCATCGCAACCTGCTGCCGCCCGAAGGCGCGGTGACGTTCCGGGGTGTGGCCGGCACGCGCGAGCAATCGCTGTCCGCCAGCCTCAGGCGCAACAATTTCATGCGGCGCGATCAGGTGCTGACCGCGCAGGTTGCCGCCGCCAATGTCGATCGGCCCGCCTTCAACGCCCGCACCTTCGTCATCGCCGGCGGGATCGAGCGGCAGACCAACATCATCTGGCAGAAGAACTGGACCTGGTCGGCGGGCGGCGAACTGACCGCCAGCGACGAGCGCGATGTCGATCTCGCCAGCGGCGCGATCCGGCGGCGGACCTTCTTCATCGGCGCGGTGCCCTTGTTCCTGGGCTATGACGGATCGAACGACCTGCTCGATCCGACCAGCGGCTTCCGCCTCGCCGCGCGGCTGTCGCCCGAAGCCTCGTTGCAGGACGGCAGCTTCTTCTATGCCCGCCTCCAGCTCGACGGCAGCTTCTATCAGCCGGTGTCGGACCGGGTGACGATTGCCGGGCGGGCGCGCTTCGGCACGATCGCGGGCGCGAGCCGCGACCGGATCGCGCCGTCGCGGCGCTTCTATGCCGGCGGCGGCGGATCGGTGCGCGGCTACGGCTTTCAGCGCATCGGACCGCGCGATCCGGTGTTCGACGATCCGATCGGCGGCCGCAGTCTCACCGAATTCGCGCTGGAGGCGCGCGTGCGGTTCGGCAATTTCGGCATCGTGCCCTTCGTCGACGGCGGCAACATCTCGACCGCCTCGCTGCCGCAATTCGACAATCTGCGCTTCGGCGCCGGCATTGGCGTGCGCTATCATACCCGCTTCGGGCCGATCCGGCTCGACGTGGCGACGCCAATCAATCCCGCGCCGGGCGATCCGCGTGTCGCGGTCTATGTCTCGCTGGGGCAGGCTTTCTGATGGCCGAGGCGGCGCTGGATCCCGGGGCCGAGCCTGCGGTGGATCTCGCCGCAATGCCGCGTCGGGGCGCACGCTACTGGCTGGGAGCGCTGGCCAAATTCCTGATCGGCGCCGCGCTCGCATTGCTGTTTGCCGCCGTCGCCCTGATCGCCTTTCTTGACACGGGGCCGGGGCATCGCTTCATCGTTGACCGGATCGCGGCGATGACACCGGATTCGGGCCTGCGCATCCGGATCGGGCGGATCGAGGGATCGATCTGGCGGCACACGCAGCTGCGCGACGTGCGGCTCCACGATCCCGAAGGACTGTTCGCGGAATCGGCGGCGATCGACCTGGACTGGCGACCGATCGACTTCCTGTGGAACAGCCTGCGCATCCACAGTCTCGAATCCGATCTCGTCATCCTGCACCGGTTGCCGCAGCTCGTCCCGTCGCCCGAACCGCGCCCGATTCTGCCCGATTTCGACATTCATGTCGGCAGGCTCGATGTGCGGCAACTGCGCATCGGCGAGGCGGTGACGGGGCAGGCGCGGGTCGGCAGTCTGTCCGGCGAGGCGGAGATCAGGCGCGGGCGGGCTCTGATCGGCCTCGACGCGGCGATCCGGGGCGGTGGCGACCGGGTGCGGCTGCGGATCGACGCGGAGCCGGACCGCGACCGCTTCGACATCGCGGCGCATGTCCGCGCGCCGGAAGACAGCGTGGTCGGCGCGCTGATCGGGACGACGCGGCCGATCGCGCTCGATGTGGGCGGGGAGGGGACGTGGACCCGCTGGGCCGGTGCGGCGCGGCTCGACGTGTCGGGACAGCGCACGGCGGACCTGCGATTGACCGTGGATCGCGGCACATTGGGGCTGAGCGGCTGGGCGGCGCCGGCGCCCTTCCTGAACGGCAAGCTCCAGCGGCTGAGCAGCCCGCGCATCCTCGTCGAAGGGCGCGGCAGGCTGGAAAACCGGCGGCTGGACGGGCGGCTGTCGCTGCGCTCCGGCGCGGCGCGGATCGACACGCGTGGCGCGATCGATCTGGCCAACAATCGCTATGAAAATGTGCAGATCGCTGTCGATCTGATCCGTCCGCCGGCGCTCTTCCCCAATATGACGGGGCGCGAGGTGCGGATGACCGCGCTGCTCGACGGGCGGTTCGGGCAGGCGGGTTTCGTCTATCGCCTGACCGCGCCGCGCATGGCGTTCGACGAGACAGGTTTCGAGGATGTTCGCGCGACCGGGCGGGGTGTGCTGACCGGCTGGCCGGTGACGATCCCGCTGCTCGCCACCGCGCGGCGGGTGACGGGCGTGGGCGATGTGGCGGGCGGCATCCTCGCCAATCTGCGGCTGGAAGGCCTGCTGCAACTGACGCCTGAGCGGCTGAGCGGCGAGCGGATCATGCTGACGTCAGACAAGCTGCGCGGGCTGGCCAGTCTGAGCGTCGACCTGCGCACCGGGGAATATGCGGTGGGCATTACCGGCGGGATGCAGCGCTACGAGATTCCCGGTTTCGGCGTTGTGGATGTGCTGTCCGAACTGCGCGCTTTGCCGGGGCCGGGGGGGCGCGGGACGATCGTGCGTGGGCAGGCGCGGGCCTGGGTGCGGCGGATGGACAATGCATTCCTCGGCTGGGTGACGGGCGGGCTGCCGCAGCTCGACACGCAACTGGAGCGGGGCACGGACGGGGTGATCCGCTTCGCCAATCTGCGCATGACATCACCGAGCCTGACCCTGGCGGGGCAGGGGATGCGGCGGCGCGACGGGACGTTCCTCATCGAAAGCGCCGGGCGGCATGAGGATTACGGGCCACTGCGCCTGACGCTGGACGGGCAGATCGACCGGCCGCGCCTGGCGATCGCGCTGGAGCGGCCGGTGGACGCACTGGGCCTGCGTGATGTCCTGCTCAATCTGGAGCCGACCGAGGCGGGGTTCGACTGGCGCGCGGAGGGGCGATCGACGCTGGGGCCATTTACGGGAAATGGTGCGATCCTGCTGCCGTCCGGCCAGCCGGCGATGATCCGGGTCGCCGCGCTCGACGTGTCGGGCGCGCGGGCGCGGGGCGGGCTGCGTTCCGATCCGGGCGGGTTCACCGGGCTGCTCGACGTAACCGGAGCGATGACCGGGCGGCTGCAGTTCAATCCGGTCGGCGGCAACCAGCGCATCGCCGTCAATCTCGCCGCCGACAATGCCAGCTTCGCCGGGCCGCCGCCGATCGCGGTGCGGCGCGGGCGGATCGACGGGGTGATCCTGCTCGATCCCGCCGGTACCTCGGTCGAAGGCACGGCCTCGCTGCGCGGGCTGAGCCGGGGCGGGATGCAGATCGCCAATCTCGATGCGCGCGCCAGCCTGCGCGGCGGGACGGGGCGCATGGAGGGGCGGATCGCCGGATCGCGCGGGCGCGATTTCGCGCTGGACCTTGCTGCGGACGTGTCGCCGGGGCGTTATCGCGTTACCGGGCGTGGCACGCTGGACGGACGACCGCTGGAGCTGACCAGCCCGGCCGAGTTGACCGCGGCCGAAGATGGCTGGCGGCTGGCGCGGACCGAATTCCGTTATGCCGGGGGTGAGGCGAGCCTGGCCGGCCTGTTTGGCGACCGGACGGAGATCGACGCGCGGCTGGAGGCGGTGCCGCTTGCCGTGATGGACATCTTCTATCCCGAGCTGGGACTGGGTGGCAGCGCGTCCGGGGTGTTGCGCTATGCCGCGCCGTCACCGGACGCGGCGCCGAGCGGGGAGGCGAACCTGCGCATTCGCGGGCTGACCCGGGCCGGGCTGGTCCTGTCGTCGCGGCCGGTGGACATCGGGGTCAATGCGCGGCTGGCGGGAGCCAATGCAGCGGTGCGCGCAGTGGCGGTGAGCGACGGGCGGACGGTCGGGCGGGCGCAGGCGCGTTTTTCGCCGATCGGGATGTCAGGCGATCTCTTCGACCGGCTGAGCCGCGCGCCGATGCAGGCGCAGGTGCGCTATGCCGGCGCGGCGGACACTTTGTGGCGACTGACCGGGATCGAGCTTCTCGACCTGTCCGGCCCCGCCGCGATCGCCGCCGACATGCGCGGTACGCTGGAGAATCCGGTGATCGCCGGATCGGTGCGGACGCGCGGCGCGCGGCTGGAAAGCGCCGTCACGGGCATGGTGATCGACAATGTGGAGGCCGCCGGACGTTTCGACGGATCGGAGCTGAGGATCGAACGGTTCACGGGCCGCAGCGCGGGCGGCGGCACCGTGGCCGGCTCCGGTGCGCTCGACTTCGCAGGGGCGCGAGGCGGGGTCGGCATGCGGTTCGACGTGCGGGCGGAAGGCGCGCGCTTGCTCGACCGCGACGATATCCGCGCGGCCGTGACCGGCGATCTGGCGATCCGATCGGACGGCGACGGCGGCGAGATTTCGGGCGCGGTGCGGCTGACCGAGGGGCGGTTCCGACTGGGCAGCGCGACGGCGTCCGCGCAGGTGCCGCGCCTCAACGTGCGGGAGATCAACCGCGCCGACTATCTTGGCCCGGTCGTGCGCCGCGTCTCGCCCTGGCGGCTCGCGTTGCAGGTCGACGCGCCGCGCAACATGGCGGTGACCGGCCTTGGCATGAACAGCGAATGGCGCGCCGAGGTGCGGGTTGCCGGAACGGTGACGGAGCCGCGCATCACCGGCGATGCGGTGCTGCTGCGTGGCACCTACGATTTCGCCGGGCGCCGTTTCGACCTGATCCGGGGCAATATCCAGTTCCAGGGGGAAAGCCCGATCAATCCCAGCCTCGACATCGCCGCCGAAGTGCGCGAGCGCGGGCTCAACGCGCAGATCCGGGTGACCGGGAACAGCGAGCGGCCCGAAATCGCCTTCACCAGCATTCCCGCGCTGCCGCAGGACGAATTGCTCTCGCGCATCCTGTTCGGCACCTCGATCACCAACCTGTCGGCGCCGGAGGCGGTGCAGTTGGCCTCGGCCGTGGCCAGCCTCAACGATCCGGGTGGCGGGCTCGATCCGATCAACGCCATCCGCCGTTCGGTCGGCCTTGACCGCCTCCGCGTCCTGCCCGCCGATGTGACGCAAGGCATCGGCACCCAGCTCGCTGCCGGCAAATATTTCGGCCGGCGCGTCTATGTCGAGGTGGTGACCGACGGGCGCGGCTATTCGGCGACGACGATCGAATATCAGATCACCCGCTGGCTTTCCCTGCTCTCGTCCATCTCGACGATCGGCCGGGAGAGCGCGAACGTGCGCGTGTCGCGGGATTATTGAGGTGTACAAAGACAGCCAATCGTCCCGCATGGAAACGGCATATTAACCATTAGACCGCAAATCCCGGTCTCTCACTGTCGGGGGACTTGTCATGAAGCGCGCGTCCGATTTCCTGTTCGCGATTCTGGTCTATTCGCTGTTCGTTTCCGCACCGGCCCATGCCTATCTGGATTCGGGAACGATCAGCATCATCCTGCAGGCTGTCGCAGGCGCGTTCGCCAGCGCGCTGCTGTTCGGCAAAGTCTATTTTGCCCGTTTCAAGGCCTTCTTCCGCCGCGGCGGATCGTCGGCCGCTGGCGACAACAGCAAGGCCTGAGCCGATGAAATTCGACCCGGGCTCCTTCCGGGATCCGTCCGGCCGCATTCTGGTCGCGGATGACCGCATCTTTCGAGCTGTGTTCAGCGTCGGTGCGCAGAACTATGCCTGCGCGCGGGACGCCGGCGTCTATCGCAAGGCGATCGAGCGCGGCCAACTCGTCGGGATCGAGGAACTGGCGCCCAACCGGATTGGCGAGGCCGGCGCAGTGCCGGATCATCTGCTCGAGCATCCGAAGATCGATTTCATCTCCTATCCCTATGAATGGACCTTTTCCGCGCTGAAGGCGGCGGCTCTGTTGCACCTGCGCCTCCAACTCGACCTGCTCGCCGACAATTTCACTTTGTCCGACGCCACCGCCTACAACATCCAGTTCAACGGCGCGCGGCCGGTGTTCATCGATCACCTATCCGTCGTGCGCTACGAAGACGGCACACCGTGGGTCGGCCAGCGCCAGTTCGCAATGCAGTTCCTCAATCCGCTGCTGCTCTGGTCCAAGCGTGGTATCGCGCCCAACGCATGGTTCCGTGGGAACGGCGAAGGGCTTGCACCCGAGGATGTGGCGCCGCTGCTGCGCCTTCGCGACAAGATGTCCTTCACCGTGCTCGCCCATGTGCTGGGTCCGGCTGCCGTGCACAGGCGCATTGTAGCCAAGGGCCGCGCGAATGCGCCCACCCGAGAGGTGAAGCTGCCCCGCAAGAACCTCGTCGCTTTACTCGAAACGCTGCACGGCTATATCGAAGGCCTGTCGCTGCCCGGTGGCAGGACGATCTGGTCGGATTATGCGGGACGCAACAGTTATGACGAGGCGCGGCGCAGCGCCAAGCATGAGTTTGTGGCCCGGCACATCGCGGAAATCCGTCCGGATCTCGCCTTCGACATCGGCTGTAACAGTGGCGATTTCAGCCGCACCGCGCTCGACAGCGGCGCCCGCGCCGTCGTCGGCTTCGATTTCGATTTCGGCGCTCTCGAACAGGCCTTTCAGCGCTTTTCGGACGATGGTGGGCGGATGCTGCCGCTTTGGCTGGATGCGACCAATCCGAGCCCGTCGCAGGGCTGGGCGGGTGCGGAGCGCAAGAGTCTTGCGGAGCGAGGCCCGGCTGGATCCGTGCTGGCGCTGGCCGTGATCCACCATCTCGCTATCGCCAAGAATGTGCCGCTCGACATGGCTGTGGACTGGTTGATGGGCCTCGCCCCGGCCGGCGTCATTGAATTTCCGTCCAAGAAGGATCCGATGGTCCAGCAATTGTTGGCCGGCCGGCCGGACATCTTCCCCGATTATACGGAGGAAGCGTTCCTGGCACATGTCGCCGCGCGTGGCGCGATCACGACGCGGCAGCATCTCGGTAAGGACGGCCGTCTCATCATCGCCTACGATCGCCGGCGTTGAGCTTGAATCCGGCACGCAATCTGCCGGGCCGGATGCCGTTGGCGGGAGGCGCCGTCGCGCTGATCGCGACGCTCACCCACTGGTTCCCGAACATGAACCGGCTTCCCTATGAGGATGCCGTTCCGACCATCGCGGTCATGCTGGCGATCGCGGCGGCGGTCACCATACTGTTGCGGCCGATCGCAGGAAGCTGGGCCGGCGCGGGGCTGATGAGCGGCGTTATCGCCGTCTACTGTCTCTATCTGCCGGCGCCGGTCGCGGCGATCAGCGCTGCCATGCCCGTGCAGGCGCTGTGCCTCGCCCTTGGCGCGATCGTGGCGGTCCTGATTGCGCGCCGCGTGCCGCGCGACGCGGACGCGGCGGCGGACGTCAATCGCAAGATCAACATTCTCCTGGTGTCGGTCGCCTTAGGCATGGCCGGCGCGGCGGCGATCAAGCAAGTCCGGGCTGAAGCGGGACGGCCCGATCCGCAATCGGCCTTCATGCCCTTCGACGGGCAGGCTCGGCCTGACAGCCCGGATGTCTGGCACATCGTGTTCGATCGCTATGCCGGAAGCGAGACGCTGCAGCGCGCCTATGGCTATGACAACCGGCCCTTTCTGGAGGCGCTGCGCGCGCGCGGCTTCGCCGTGGACGAGAGCGCTCACGCCAATTACCAGCGTACCGCCCATTCGGTCGCCTCGACGCTGAACGGCGACTATCTGGACCGGCTGGGCGGGGGCGTCGCGCTGCCGAACGATTGGGTGCCGCTCTATCGCGCGATGACGGGCAACCAGGCGCTGCGCTTCTTCCGGGCGCAGGGCTATCAAACGGTGTTCGCGGGATCCTGGTGGAATCCCACGCGCCGCAGCGCGCTGGCCGATCGCAACATCAACTACCGGTCATTGCCGGAGCTTGCCCGGGTCGTGATCGACGAATCCGCGCCCGGCCTGCTGCTGCGCTGGACGGGGTTGCCGTTCGGCGACGCGCGCGGCGATCAATGCCGCCGCGCGCCGCACAAGTTCGCCTCGTTGCGCGAGCTGGCGGGTGAGGACGGGCGCAAATATGTCTTCGCGCACTTCCTGGTGCCCCATCCGCCGTTCGTGCTCAACGCCGATGGTTCGTGCCGTTCGCTGGCGCAGGCCGGCGCGGCGACACGGCGCGACAATTACATCGCTCAGCTTGAATATGTGAACCGGGAGGCGCTGCGGCTGATTGATGCGATCCGGGCGGGACCGCGCCCAGCTGCGATCGTCATCCATGCCGATGAAGGACCTTGGCCCGAGCCCTTTGTAGGCGACGAGCGATTTATCGGCCGCGATCCGGTGTCGGTCGACTGGGCGGAGCTGGACGGGCCGCGGCTGCGGGAGAAAATGGGGATATTGATGGCGATCCTGCCCGCCGATGCGCGACCGATCGATCTGCCGCGCAGTCCGGTGAACATCTATCCGGCGATCCTGCGCAGCTATTTCGGATACACCAGCCCGGTTCGGCCGGACCGGCATTTCGTGTTCGAGGGCGATCGCACTTTGTACCGCTTTCGCGACGTCGGCGTATTGCTGGGTCCGGCCGCCCCCACAGCCGGACCCAGCGCAGTCCCGGCCGCTCAGGCCGAATAGTACATGTCGTATTCGACCGGGCTCGGCGTGGTTTCCCAGCGGAGCTGTTCTTCCCACTTGAGCTCGGCATAAGCCTCGATCTGGTCGACGCTGAACACGTCGCCCTTGGTGAGGAATTCGTGATCGGCGTGCAGCGCCAACAGCGCCTCGCGGAGGCTGCCGGCGACGGTGGGAACCTCCGACAGCTCCTGCGGCGGAAGATCGTAGAGATTCTTGTCGATGGGGTCGCCCGGGTGGATCCGGTTCTGGATGCCGTCCAAGCCGGCCATCAGCAGCGCCGAATAGCACAGATACGGATTGGCCATCGCGTCCGGGAAGCGGAACTCGACGCGCTTCGCCTTCTCGCCCGTGCCGTAGGGGATGCGGCAGGAAGCCGAGCGGTTGCGGCTGGAATAGGCCAGCAACACCGGCGCCTCGAAGCCCGGGACGAGGCGCTTGTAGCTGTTCGTCGTCGGATTGGTGAAGGCGTTCAGCGCTTTGGCATGCTTGATGACGCCGCCGATGAAGTAGAGGCAGGTTTCGGAAAGGCCCGCATAGCCGTTGCCGGCGAAGAGTGGCTTGCCGCCCTTCCAGATCGACATGTGGGTGTGCATGCCCGAGCCGTTGTCCGCCTTGATCGGCTTCGGCATGAAGGTCGCGGTCTTGCCGTAGGCGGCGGCGACCTGATGCACGACATATTTGTAGATCTGCATCCGGTCCGCAGTCTCGACCAGGGTGCCGAA
>CAYTMM010000012.1:20295-50752 GCA_964438875.1 uncultured Sphingosinicella sp.
CAGGCCCATTTCGAGCATCGTCGAAACCATTTCGGCGCGGATGTCGACGGCGCTGTCGACCGGCGCGACCGGGAAATAGCCGCCCTTTGCGCGCGGCCGGTGGCCCAGATTGCCGGTCTCGTACTTGGTCGCCGTGTTTGTCGGCAGCTCGATATCATCGATCTGGAAGGTCGAGGCATTGTAGCCGTCCTCGAACCGGACATCGTCGAACATGAAGAATTCGGCCTCCGGGCCGACATAGACGGTATCGCCGATGCCGGTCGCCTTCAGATAGGCCTCGGCGCGTTTCGCGGTCGAGCGCGGATCGCGCGCATAGAGCTCGCCCGTGCCCGGCTCGACGATGTCGCAGAAGAGCACGCCCATCGGCGTCGCGCTGAACGGATCGACATAATAAGCGTCGAGATCCGGCTTCAGGATCATATCGCTCTCGTTGATCGCCTTCCAGCCGGCGATCGAGGAGCCGTCGAACATCAGGCCGTCGGTGAGCTCGTCCTCACCCAGGACACCGCTGCACATGGTGAGGTGCTGCCACTTGCCCTTCGGGTCGGTGAAGCGCAGATCGATCCACTCGATCTCGCCCTCCTTGATGGTCTTCAGAATCTTTTCCGCGTCATTCGCCATGTGACCCTAGCCCCTATGCGCTCGGTTGAGATGTGTTCGCGTCCGCAAATATCTTCGCAAGAATCATTGCAGTGCAGCAATTCTTTCTCGACGCCACGTCGCGCTGCGTCCAGCATCGGCGGCCCGGATGTGAATATTTCACGTTAAACTTTCACGCGTCAGAACTGCCGGCGCTGGGCCGCGACCAGCATCCGCAGCAGCATCGCGACCGGACGCGGCACGCCGACCTTGCCGTCCAGCCACAAACTCACGGCCGACCGGCTGACCCCGATCGCATTGGCCACATCGGTCTGGGTGCGATAGCCCAGCGTGCGCATGGCGGCACGCAATTCGGATGGCGGCATGGATGCGAGGCGGGGATCTTCCATCAGTTCCGGTTCCGTCCCCGCATTACCCTAGATCGCGTCCATGCCCCGCTCGCCGGTGCGGATCCGGATGACTTCCTCGACCGTCGAGACGAAAATCTTGCCGTCGCCAATCCGGCCGGTGCGTGCTGCGATGGCGATCGCCTCGACAACGCGCTCGGCGAGATTGTCGTCAACGACAATCTCAAGCCTGATCTTCGGCAGGAAATCGACGACATATTCGGCGCCGCGATACAATTCCGTATGGCCCTTCTGCCGGCCAAAGCCCTTCGCCTCCGTGACGGTGATGCCGGACACGCCCACATCGTGCAGCGCCTCCTTCACCTCATCGAGCTTGAACGGCTTGATGATCGCTTCGATCTTCTTCACCCGAATCTCCGCTGTTGCGATGCAGCATAAGCGCGTGACACCGGCTGGCAAGACGTTTGCGAAACGAAGTCCGGCACTGTCCGCCCGGTAAGAAATTCATAATGAAGCGAATGATAGGGCCGCAGGCAAGGCGTAAAACGCAGGGGAAAGCGGGATGCTGAGGCGGGTCACCAAGGGCGAGTTGCGCCTTGGCATGTACGTTCAGAGCCTGGAAGGGGCGTGGCTCGATCACCCTTTCTGGCGCACCCGTTTCCTGCTCGACGATCCTGCCGATCTCCAGGCGCTCCGCGAGAGCAATATCGCCGCCATCGTCATCGACGAGTCGAAAAGCGTTTCAACCCGGCCGCCGCCGACCCGCATCGGGCTGCTGGACGATGAACCGGTTCGCACCGCCGCCGAGATCCCGTCGCCCTCGGAAACCGTGAAGACGGAAAGGCCCCGCCCCAGATCCGCCCTGCGCGCCGTCCCCAAGCCGACGCCTCCGCCGGTGCCGTGCAGCGTCGAGGAGGAGGTCGAACGCGCCGCCGCCACAGTCGATCGTTCCAAGAAGGCGATCGCCAACCTGCTCGCGGAGGTCCGGCTCGGACGTGCGGCCGACATCGCACGGGCCTTGCCGGTGGTGGAGGACATCACCACCTCGCTCGATCGCAATCCGCATGCGCTGGTCAGTATCAGCCGAATGCGGTCCAAGGACGAGTATACCTATTATCACTCGATCGCGGTCTGCGCGCTCATGATCAATCTGGCGCGGCAGCTCGGCTTCGATCCGGCCGCCGTGCGCGAGGCGGGCCTGGCCGGTCTGCTGCACGATTTCGGCAAGGTGGTGGTGCCGGAAAGCGTGCTGAAGAAGCCCCAGGCGCTGACCGAGTTCGAAACCGCCCTGGTGCGCGAACATCCCGAACGCGGTCATGCCGCGCTGAAAGCGAGCGGTTATTCCCAGGTCGTGCTCGACGTCTGTCTGCACCATCATGAACGGATCGACGGCACGGGCTATCCCCACGGGTTGAAAGGCGACGAAATCAGCCTGGAAGCGAAGATGGCGACGGTCTGCGACGTCTATGACGCGATAACCTCGCGTCGCCCCTACAAGGCGGCGGCAGGCCCGGCCGAATCGCTGGCCGGCATGTTCCAGTCAAAGGGGCATTTCGACGAAGGCGTACTCGCCGCTTTCATCCGCAGCATAGGCATCTACCCGGTGGGCAGTCTGGTCCGGCTGAAATCGAATCGGCTTGGCGTGGTCGTCGATCAGGACGAGGCCAATACCACGCGCCCGGTCGTACGCGTTTTCTACTGCATCAAGACACGGGCGCGCATCCCGGCCTTCGATCTCGATCTCGCCGCTACGCCCGACGAAAAGATCGTGTCGCGCGAGGAGCCGATCAAATGGGGCTTCGTCTCGTGGGATTCGCAATGGACCGCGATGATCCGCGCGACGCCCCGCGCCGCCGCCGCGGGCTAACATTCCGGCTCATCCGGTGGGCATCCCGCCGCTCAGCTTGTGTTCAGCCGCGATCAGGCAGATATTGATACTGGTGGGGATTGTGAGGAGAATCATCATGCGCAAGACCCTGACCTTGCTTGCGGGCGGCGCCTTGCTCGCCGCTGCGTCCCCGGGCCTGGCGGGCCAGAATACAGATCGAGAGGCGGAACTCGCCCGCGCCCTTGAAGGCCGTGTCGCCGGCGAGCCGGTCGACTGCGTCGATCTGCGCCGGGTCCGTTCCAGCCGCATCATCAACGACACCGCCATCATCTATGATGCCGGCAGTACGATCTATGTGAACCGGCCCCGTTCGGGCGCGGAGTCACTCGATCAGCGCGATACGATGGTGACGCGGTTGAACACATCGCGGCTGTGCAGCATCGATACGATCCAGATGGTCGATGCGTCATCCCGGATGATGAGGGGTGTCGTCTTCCTGGGTGAGTTCGTTCCGTACACCCGGGTTGAAACCTCGACGCGCCGCTGACCGGCACGCGCGGCGTCCGCCTTCGCCTTACGCGGCTTCGGCGGGCGCCGTTTCGCGTTCGTCCAGCTTCTTCAATATCGCACCGGCGGCGACATTGCCGCCTGCGAATCCCTCATTGCCGAGTTCGACAGGCCCGTTCGCGGTTTCCAGCACGATGCCGTCGAAATAGACGCTGTTGCGCGGATTGCGTGTCAAGACACGCAAGATGACGATGCGCTCGTGCGGGATCGTCTCGACCCCTTCGGCGGCGCGCACCGTGACCGCGTCCTCGGCGACCTCCACTTCGATGACCGGATCGCGATAACCGCCGTGGCGGGCAAGCTTGCGCCAGGCGACGATCACGAGTGCGAGGGCGGCCACCCCGGCGATGGCCGGCAGCCAGTCGACCATCTGGGGATTGGTCGTTGCCAGACGAAGCACGGCGAGGCAGGCGAGACCGAACAGCAGATAGACCGCGATCATCCAGCCGATCTCCCGCAGCGCGGGAGCATGCTTTTCGGCGCGGGTCAGGCTGCGCGCCCTGACGGGCAAGGGCCGCGAGCCGGCCTCGATCCCGAGAGCCCGGCCGAGCTCCTGCGGCGAGACCAGTTCGAGCACCATCAGTAAGGCGGCCTGTCGAGTCCGGCGGGGCTCTTCGTAAAGATCTCGCAGCCATCCTCGGTGATCCCCACCGAATGCTCGAACTGGGCGGAGAGACTGCGGTCGCGGGTGACGGCGGTCCAGCCGTCGTCCAGCACCTTGCAGTCCGGCCGGCCGATGTTGATCATCGGCTCGATCGTGAAGAACATGCCGGCGCGCAGCTCCGGGCCGGTGCCGGGCCGGCCGGCATGGACGACTTCCGGCGCGTCATGGAAGATACGGCCCAGTCCGTGGCCGCAGAAATCCCTGACGACGCCATAGCGATGCTTTTCGGCATGGCTCTGGATTGCGTGGGAAATGTCGCCGAGCCGGTTGCCCGGCTTCGCCTGGGCAATGCCGAGCATCATGGATTCGTAGGTGACGTCGACAAGGCGCTTCGCCTTCAGCGGAACGTCGCCGACCAGATACATACGGCTGGTGTCGCCATGCCACCCGTCGAGGATCGGTGTCACGTCGATATTGATGATGTCGCCGTCCTTCAGCACCCGATCGATCGAAGGGATGCCGTGGCAGACGACATGGTTGATCGAGGTGCAGCAGCTTTTGCTATAGCCGCGATAGCCCAGTGTCGCGGGGATCGCGCCGCGCGCGCGCATCTCGCGATAGACGATGTCGTCCAACTCCTGCGTCGTCACGCCCGGCACGACATGCGGCACGAGCGCGTCCAGTATCTCGGCCGCGCAGCGCCCGGCGGCGCGCATGCCCGCGAAGCCCGTATCGTTGTGCAGGCGGATATTGCCGTGACGGCCAATGACGGTGGCGTCTATGTCGTAGGTTCGCAAATCGGTCATGGGCCGGAATATAAGCGTTTTGATGCCGATTGGCGAGTGGGTGCGTCTGCGGGTGCTATTGACGCACGCCCCAATTCTCCCGCTCTGCCCGAGCGGCGACATGAACCGCGTGGAGCTTGTCGAGTTGGTCCACCCGTACCGGGCGGAACCAGCGCAGGCCGACAGTCAGCCGGCGGCACCACAGGACCTCGGCAGCACGGAAATAGGGCTTGCTGAGGCCCACGAAGAGGACCGAACCGGCCGCCAGGGGCATGTCTGTGATCCCGCTCGCGCCCGTGGCAGAGATGTCGCGGACGTGCAGGATCCCGACATTGCGCTTCTGGCGGATGACCACCTTGTGGCCGGCAAAGTCGAGGCGGTCTTCCCGGCGGCGTTCCTTGCGCGGCGCTTCATCGTCATCGGCGAGGCCGATCACGGAAAGAAGCTCGTTCGTCCAGGATGTCACACCCAAGTCCCAGGCTCCGCAGGTTGCCGGTCGCGCAGCCTGGGCTATGGCACGATAGGGTTAGCGAAGCATTAGCGACGCGCGGCAAAGGAGCGGGCGATGCGCAAAAGCCGGTTCACGTGCGCCGCCGCCATGCTATGCGCCCCAGTATGACGAATGAGCGGATCTGGACGGCGGCCCTGCTGGTGATCGGCGACGAAATCCTGTCCGGGCGTACGCAGGATCGCAATGTCGCAACGGTCGCGACCTGGCTTAACCTGCAGGGGATACGCCTCGCGGAAGTGCGCGTCGTCGCGGACGATATTCCCCGCATCGTCGCCGCGGTGAATGCCTTGCGCGCGGAGAACGACTATCTCTTTACCACGGGCGGCATCGGCCCGACGCATGATGATCTGACCGTCGATGCGATCGCCGCCGCGCTGGGCGTGCCGGTGGTCGTCCATCCCAAGGCGCGCGCAGCGCTCGAGACTTATTATGCGGCGCGCGGTGGACTCAACGAAGCGCGCCTCAGGATGGCACGGGTGCCAGCGGGCGCAGAACTGATCGAGAATGCGGTGTCCGGGGCGCCAGGCATCCGGGCGGGCAACATCTTCCTCCTGGCCGGCATCCCCCGGGTCGCGGAAATGATGCTCGAAGCCCTGGCCGGGCGGATCGAAGGGGGGCGGCCGGTCCTGTCGCGCGTGGTCCGCTGCTGGGCGCCGGAAAGCGAAGTGGCGGATATCCTGCGTCAGACGGAACAGGAGCATGATGGCTGCGGCATCGGTTCCTATCCCTTCTATCGGGATGGCCGTGCGGGTGCGGACTTCGTCATCCGGTCTGCCGACGCGCCGGCGCTCGATCGCTGCCGCGCCGATCTGATCGGCCGGCTTGAAGCCGCCGGCCTTGCCGTCGAGCCCGACACGGCCTAGCCAGCGTGGCGCGGATCCTCCTCGGATGGGAATTCGGCGCCAATCGCGGCCATACCGTGCGACTGTCCGAAATCGCCGCCGCGCTGCGCGCCGCAGGACATGATGTCAGCTTCGCCGTCACGCGGCTCGATGCGATGTACGCGCAAAAACCGCCCGATGCCGCAATCTGGCAGGCGCCTGTCTCGCCCCGCTTGATGGTGGGGCGCGCTCGGGTGAGCGGGGCAGCGACCAGTATGGCTGATATCCTCGCGCGGCTTGGCATGGACGATCCGTTGATTATCGCCGCGATGCTGGATGGCTGGCGCCGCCTGCTCGGAGCCGTCCGGCCCGATCTTGTGATCTGCGATTATGCCCCTTTTCTGGCGCTGGCCGCGCGTGGTCGGATACCGATGATCTGGGTTGGCGCGGGCTTCGGGGCGCCGCCGTCGGACATGGATGCTCTGCCGGTGCTGATCCCCGGAGCGCAGGGCATCGATCAGTTCGCGCTCCTCGACACGGTGAATGCGGGGCTGGCCCGTGCCGGGGATCATGCGATCGCCGCGCTTCCGGCCGTTTTCGAAGCGGATCGCACGGTCGTTGCGACCTTCACCGAGATTGACCCCTAT
Organism: uncultured Sphingosinicella sp.; assembly: GCA_964438875.1. Taxonomy (GTDB): domain Bacteria; phylum Pseudomonadota; class Alphaproteobacteria; order Sphingomonadales; family Sphingomonadaceae; genus Allosphingosinicella. The sequence goes on from CAYTMM010000012.1 coordinate 27,006, forward strand.
GCGGACAAGCGCAAGACGCCGCTTGCCTTTCCGGACAAGGTCGATCCTTCGTTGGAAGCTGGGTCGGGAGACGAAATTTTCGTCTATCTACCCGATTATATTGTCGCGGACTCACCTTTGTGGACCGGTTTGTCGGCCAGCGGGCTGAAGGTGCGTGTGCATATCGGGCTTGGTGGCCCGGAGATTCAGGCCGCCGTCGCGCACCACGGCCTGATCGTCGAACCGAACCCTGTTCCTTTCGCACGCATCGCCGAGCGCTCTCGTCTGCTCCTGTCGCATGGCGGTCATGGCTTTCTTTCCGCCGGGATGTCCGCAGGGTTGCCCCATGTCGTGTGTCATTTCGATCTGGAGAAGATCGTGCACGGCCTGGCAATCGCCCGCGCCGGCCTGGGTGGGCATGTCTCTTTGCCCGCGATTCAGCCGCGGCCTTTCGCCGACTCGCTGGTGCGGATGTTCAATGACGACGCGATGATGGCCCGTGCCCGGACCGCCGCGCTGGACTTTCGCGCACGTCCGCAAACGCCGTTCCAGGACGCCGTTCTGGAAGCGGCGGCCGAGTTCGTCTGAGGCGGCACTGGAAATCGGGCGGGGGGATGGCTATTCGCCACCGCGACGAATGGCCTTGGAGACGTTGAAAGCATGACCCGGATTCTGACGCATTTCATTGGCGGCGAGCGCGTTTCGGCGGACGCATCGCACGATAGTCTGAACCCGTCGAACACGAACGAGATTGTGGCGCGCTATCCGTCTGGCGGGGTTGCGGAGGTCGATGCGGCGGTTGGCGCGGCGCGGGATGCGTTTCCGGGCTGGTCCGGCGCGACGCCGGAGGTTCGGGCGGACCTGCTCGACAAGGTTGCGGCGACGATCATGGCGCGGGCGGACGCGCTGGGTGAGCTGCTGTCGCGCGAGGAGGGCAAGACCCTGCCGGAGGGCAAAGGCGAGGTGATGCGGGCGGCGCGCATCTTCCGCTATTTCGCAGGCGAGGCGATCCGCCGGCACGGGCAAACGCTGGATTCAGTGCGCCCCGGCGTAGACGTCGAAACCCATCGCGAGGCGCTGGGCGTGATCGGTCTGATCACACCTTGGAACTTCCCGATCGCGATTCCGGCCTGGAAAGCGGCGCCGGCGCTGGCGTTCGGCAATACGGTGGTGCTGAAGCCGGCAAGCGCGACGCCGGCGACGGCTTGGGCGCTGGCGGAGATCCTGCACGAATGCGGTGCGCCGCCGGGCGTGTTCAACCTGATCATCGGCGAAGGCGGGATGGGCGGCGCGCTGGTCGATCACCCGCAAGTGGATGCGGTTTCGTTTACCGGCTCGCAGGGCGTAGGCGCCCGCGTGGCCGCCGCCGCCGTGGCGCGCCAGGCGCGGGTGCAGTTGGAGATGGGCGGCAAGAACCCGCTGGTCGTGCTGGACGATGCCGATCTGGATCGCGCGGTGGCGATCGCGATCGACGGCGGCTTCTTCGGAACCGGACAGCGCTGTACCGCCTCGTCGCGGGTCATCGTGACCGAGGGTATTCACGACCGGTTCGTGGCGGCACTGGCGGAGAAGGCGAAGAGTCTTAAGGTCGGCGACGCGCTCGATCCCGCCAGCCAGATCGGCCCGGTGGTGAGCGAGAGCCAGCTCGAGCAGAATCTGCGCTACGTCCATATCGCGACGGATGAGGGCGGGCGGCTGATGACCGGCGGCGAGCATCTCAGCCTCGCCAATCCCGGCCATTTCATGTCGCCCGCCGTGATCGCCGACACCGACCCGGATATGCGGATCAATAACGAGGAAGTGTTCGGACCCGTGGTCAGTACGGTGCGTGTGAAGGATTATGAGGCGGCGCTGGAGATCGCCAATCGCGGCCAGTTCGGCCTGTCCGCGGGCATCGTCACCAACAGCCTGAAGCACGCCCGCCACTTCCGCCGCCATGTCCGTGCCGGCATGGTCATGGTGAACTTACCCACCGCCGGCGTCGACTATCATGTCCCCTTCGGCGGAACCCGCAAATCCTCCTACGGACCGCGCGAACAGGGATTTTCGGCGATCGAATTCTACTCGCAGACCAAGACCGTCTATATCGGCGGTTGACGTCCTGCGCGCTGCCCGCGGCATGACGCGGGCAGCGCGCAGGCTTTCTGCGCCGCGCCGCCGAGCGTCGGCTCAGCGGACCTTTCGCAGGGTTTCCGCATCCACCAATATGTGGCCGTCTGGCGATCGGACGAAGCTACGTCCGGTGAGCAGCAGCGCGATCTGAAGTGCGATCCTGCGTACGAAGCCCTCGGCATGTCCCCCGGAAAGCCTGCGGACCCTCAGGCGATCCGCGATCGCCGTGTCGGGCACATGGACGCGGTGGCGCCTCCTGCCTTCCGAAAACTGAAAATCCACCCCGCCCCGGTTGAAATCGTGGCGGATGCTATTGGGATCGATGCTGATCGTGACCGTCATCTCTTTGTTCTCCCAAGATCGAAATGGGCGGCACTCCGATGTGAGGCAAGCCCATAAGCCAAAAAGAAAGATGCTTTGCGTGTCGGGTATTGATCGAGAAGAAACCGGTTGCGGAGCGGGCCGGCGCGGGTGGTCCCGTGGCCGGCCCTTGCCGTCATCTCAGAACGAGAATCTGATCGTTCCGCCCCAAGTTCTGGGATCTCCGACCTGGCCGGCGATCAGGCCGGTATTTCCGGATGTGACCGCGAGCTGTTCGAAATAGTTCACGTCGAAGGCGTTGCGTACCCAGCCGAAGACATCGAATCGATCGGTGCGAAAGCCCAGCCGGAAATTGGTCAAGGCATAGCCGTCAATGTCGGTGTAGAGTGAACGCGAGGCGTTGGACGAGAATTTAGACCGGTAGCTGCCGTCGACGCCGACATAGACAGCGCCGGTCTGTCCCAGGAATCGAGCCGGCACATTATATTCCGCGCCATAGGAGAAGGCCCAGCGCGATATGCCCGGCAGCCACTGGCCGGAAATGTCGCAATTGGCCGGGCTGTTGCCGGGTACGCCGGGTGCGGAGACCGGCGTGCCCGATCCGCCGCCGGAAAGTTCGGGCGGGCAGGGGGCATCGACGAAGCTGACATATTCATGATCGGTGAAGGCGATATTGCTGTAGAAACTGAACCGGGGCGAAGGCCGGACCGAAAGCTCCGCCTCGATGCCGCGCACGCGCACTTTCTCGGCATTGGCGAGATAACCGCGCAGCACGCCGATCTGGCCATTGACGACATTGGCCTGGAAATCGTCGATCTCGGTCCAGTAGGCCGTCAGGTTAAACGTCGCTCTCCGGTTCCAGAACTGCGTCTTGAGACCCAGTTCGAAATGGTTGACCGTTTCGGGCCGGACAGTCCCTGCGGCCAGGATCGGCACGCCATTGGCGTCGGCTGGCACGCCGTTGAGATTTACGCCGCCCGATTTGAAGGTCCGGGCGTAGGTGGCATAGCCCAGGATGTTGTCGGCCAGATCGTAGGACAAGGTCAGATCATAGGAGAGATTCCAGTCGCTGAACTGCGGCTCGAAAAATTGCGGCGCGCGCACACCCCGCTGGGCGACGATCCAGGGGTCGGTAGAATAAGGTCCGGTGAAGAGGACGAGCTGGCGCGTACCGTCGGATGCCGTGCCGGTTACCACCGATGAATAAGAACCGTCCTTCTTGTCGTAATTGACGCGGATGCCAGGCGAGACGGTGAACCGGTCGGTTATGTTCCAGTTGAACCGGCCGAACGCCGCCAGGCTGGTGTTGTTCAGCCGGATATCGTTGTTGGCGATAAGGCCGTTCAGCACCGCCGGATTGTTCGACAGCGCATTGGTGGGGTTCAATGTCCAGCGGCTTGCCGCCGGCCCCTGCTCCTCCGTGCCGGTGGTGCGGATCGTCTGGTAGAAGGCGAAGGCGCCGACCACGAAGTCGAAGCGGTCGCCCTCGTACCCGAAGCGCAATTCCTGGGTATATTGATTCTGCAGGGTCGGATTCTGCGACCGGATCGTGATCGGCAGGCCGGTGAAATCGCGGTCATTGGCCGGCGTCCAGTCCCAGTAGCGCCACGCTGTGACGGAGGTCACCGTGCCTGGCCCGACATCCCATTCGGCGAGCAGCGAGACGCCGCCCACTTCATTGCGAGCGCTCAGTTCGGCATCGACGTCGGTCAGGCGATCGAACGGATCGGTGCTCGGCGGTGCATAGCCGAAGGCCGCGGTCAGCGCCGCATATTGCCGGGCGATAGGGCGCTGCGTGGCGCCGACGCGAACATAGATCTGGGCGCAGCAGATTGGATCCTGCACATTATAATCGCCGGACAGGGTCAGATCGAGATTGTCGGTTGCCCGCCACAATATCTGGCCGCGCAGGCCCAGATTGTCCTGCGACTGGATCCACTGGTTGGTGGCGACATTGTAGATCGTTCCGCGCCGGTCCGTCGTCGATACGCCGATACGGGCGGCGGCCCTGTCGCTGAGCGGGCCGGAGACGGACAGTTTTGCCTGACGGAACCCGAGATTGCCCACCGAGACCTCGGCATTGCCTTCGAAATCGAAGCTCGGCGCACGGGTGGTGATATTGATTGCGCCGGCAGTCGTGTTCTTGCCGTACAGCGTGCCTTGCGGGCCGCGCAGCACCTCGATGCGGTCGATATCGACGAAGTCGAGCGTCGCCGATGCGATGCGGTTGTAATACACCTGATCGATATAGATGCCGACGCCCTGTTCGATCCCGTCATTGGTGAGACCAAAAGGCGCACCGATGCCGCGGATGTTGATCGCGGAATTGCGCGGGTTGGATGTATAGAATTGCAGGCTGGGCTGAAGCTGCTGGAGACGGCCGATATTGTAGCTGCCGGTGCGGCTGATCTCCTCGCCGCCGACCACTGAAACGGCGATCGGGACGTCCTGGAGGTTTTCGTTGCGGCGGCGCGCCGTGATGAGGATTTCGTTACCGCCTGATGAAGCGTTGTCGGCCGAAACCGACTCGGGCGCCGTCGACGGGACCTCTGTCGTCTCCGCATAAGCGGGGATGACCGGAAGCACGGCAGCAAGAGCGATGAAAGATACACGTGTGGACAAACGAATGGTGGATGCGAGCATGATCGATCTCCCTGGATCAACTCGCCTCCGGTGGTCCGGTCGGCTCTGATTGTATGATGGTGGCCGTGAGGGCCGGATATTCAGCCCGTGAGGGCGCGATAGACTCCGAAGAGGCTGGTACAGGTGAGCAACACGCCGACGAGCAAGAGAAGCAGCTTCGGCCGCACGCGCTTGGCGACGACCGCGCCGAGCGGTGCCGCAATGACGCCCCCGATCAGCAGCCCGATCGTCGCGACCGTGAAGGCGGCCCAGCCCAATTGGGTGATGAAGGTTGCCGAGATCGTCGCGGTGACGAAGAATTCGGCGGTGTTGACGGAGCCGATCGTCCGGCGCGGCTCGGCGCCCTGAACGAGCAGGTTGCCGGTCACCACGGGACCCCAGCCGCCCCCGCCGGCCGCGTCCAGAAAGCCCCCGACGACGCCGAGCGGCTCAACCACCTTGGGCGGCTTGTGCTGGGGCGGATGGGGACGCACGCCGCGCCAGATCAGGAACAGGCCGATGAATGTGAGATAGGCCATAACGATCGGCCGGGCCAGTTCGGCATGAATCTGCGTCAGGACATAGGCGCCCATCGCGCCGCCGATCATGCCGGGGATCGCGATGCGGGCGAACAGGCGCCAGTTCACATTGCGGTGAATGGCGTGGCTGATCCCCGAGACGCCCGTCGTGAACGTCTCGACCGTGTGGACACCGGCGGATGCTGCCGCGGGCGGCACGCCCATGCTGAGCAGGAGCGTCGTCGAAATGACACCGAAGGCCATGCCCAGCGCGCCGTCCACCAATTGGGCGGCAAAGCCGATGGCGATGAACGGCAATAGGTCAAGCAGGCTGAACGCCGAAAAATCAGGCAAGGAATTCCCCCTTCGCCATTAGTGCGCAACTGGATTTTCGCTGGGCGGGAAGGCCTCCGGATGTCCGGTCGGCCTTCGGCGCAGGCTACCTCGCAAACAGCCGGCGCTTCTCGGTGATGTCGAGCTGCACGATCTGCCCCTCATGGATGGTCAGCGCGATCGAGCCGAAGCGAATTTTCTCGAGTTGTTCGCCAATCGCGGCGAGCGCCTCTTTCGAAGCGAGTGGGGTGCGGGATATGCGAGCGACGCCGTTGATGTCGGACATCTTCCTGCCTCCTGAATAGGCGTTTGACGTGACTCGCTGCTACGGCTCCGAATGAATACTCTACCGAAGAAGTTGACAATTGATCTGCGTCGAAGCGAACGTTTTGCGCGATCAATCGAAAATCGGCGTCGGCCTTCCGCTTCCCAGTGTATTCCTCGGTATGGCGGCTGGCGAAGTACATATGGCGAGGACTCCCTCAAGGTATGGCCTTATATGGAATAATATTCCAATATCTCATTGCTGCGCCGCAGCGAATATGCATTCTCTCCGACTGCATTGATCCTCAACTTCTCTCTAAATATACCAGCATCTCGGCTCCGCAAGGGGACGAGACGAGAAGACTCGGCTGCTACAAAACCTCGCTAGTTAGAAATTTGTTCTAAATGCTCAGAATCCCTGAAACAAGCGGCGAGCTTGGACGCTCCGATCGCGTCGAGATGGAATCGGGCACTCGCTCCGTCGCGCATCTGATCCATGTGCTGGCAGATGCCTCTGATCCGGGCGAACGGCTGCGGTGGTTGCGTGATGCTGTTGCCGGCCGGATCGTCTTCACGACCAGTTTCGGAATCGAGGATCAGGCGATCGCGCATCTGATCTTTTCGTCCGGTCTGGCGATCGACGTTGTCACGCTGGACACCGGCCGCCTGTTCCCGTCGACCTATCAGTTGTGGGCTGAGACCGAGGCGCGCTACGGCGTCCGCATCCGCTCCTTCCATCCCGACCAGTCCGCACTTGAGGCTTTCGTCGCCGATGCCGGGATCAACGGTTTCTATCATTCCCTGGCGGCGCGGCACGATTGCTGCGAGGTGCGCAAGGTCGCGCCACTGGCGCGTGCGCTTGCCGGTGCGAACGGCTGGGTGACGGGGCTTCGTGCCGATCAGTCGAGCCAGCGCGGCGGCGTCGCGGCGGCGAGCTGGGATGCGGGGCGCGGGTTGATCAAGGCCGCGCCGCTGCACGACTGGACGCGCGTGCAGGTGGCGGATTTCTGCGCCGCCGAGCAGGTGCCGGTCAATCCATTGCACAGCCAGGGCTATCCCTCGATCGGCTGCGAGCCGTGCACGCGTGCCTTGCGGCCGGGCGAGCCCGAGCGCGCCGGGCGCTGGTGGTGGGAACAGGAGGAGGCCAAGGAATGTGGCCTTCATGTCGGCCCAGATGGCCGGCTGTCGAGGGCGAAGGCATGAGCGCAACCGAAACAACAGGGCCGCGTGCGCCCGAGGCGATGCCGGCGCGGATCGCGCCGCTCGCCGTCTTGCCGCTCTTTCACAAGCTGGACGGCCGCAAGGCGGTGCTCGCGGGCGGATCGGAAGGCGCCTTGTGGAAGGCCGAGTTGCTGGCCGCCGCGGGGGGCGACGTGCTGGTTCTCGCGGGCGACGATCCGTGGCGTTTCGCGGCACTTGCCGCCGCTCCGTCGGCGGGTAAGGTCACCGTGCTGGCACGGACATGGCATCCGGACGACCTTTTCGGCGCGACGCTGGCGCTGGCCGACATCGCCGAGCGCGCGGAAGCGCTGCGTTTTGTCGACGCGGCGCGGGCGGCTGGTGCGATCGTCAACATCATCGACCAGACCGACCTGTGCGACGTCCAGTTCGGTACGATCGTCAATCGTTCGCCTCTGCTGCTCGCCATCTCGACCGGCGGCGGCGCGCCGATGCTGGGCCAGTCGGTGCGCGCGCGGATCGAAAGCGTGCTGCCGCTCTCGCTGTCGGCCTGGGCCGCAGCGGCGCTCGCCTGGCGGCCGGCGCTGAAGCGCAAGGTCGAGAGCTTCAAGGACCGACGACGTTTCTGGGAGCGGTTCGTCGAGCGGGCCTGGGCCCATGCCGACCGTGCGCCGGACGAGGCGGACCGCGCGGCCTTGTTCGAGGATGCCGATCCCGCATCCGCGACGGGACGGGTGACGCTGGTCGGCGCCGGGCCGGGCGATCCGGAACTGTTGACGCTGAAGGCGGTGCGGGCGCTGCAATCGGCGAGCGTGATCCTTTATGACGATCTTGTCGGGCCTGAGGTGCTGGAGCTTGCGCGGCGCGAGGCGCGCCGGATCGCGGTCGGCAAGACCGGGCGCGGACCGTCGTGCAAGCAGCGCGACATCAATCGCGAGATTGTCGAGCTGGCGCTGGCGGGCGAACGGGTGGTGCGGCTGAAAGGTGGCGATCCCCTGGTGTTCGGCCGGGCGACCGAGGAGATCGAAGCATGCCGGGCGGCCGGGATTGCTGTGTCGATCGTGCCGGGCATATCGGCGGCGCAGGGCGCGGCCGCGGCGCTGGGCTTCTCGCTGACCGAGCGGCACCATGCGCGCCGGCTGCAATATGTGACCGGCCACGGCTCCGACGGGCGACTGCCCACGGATATCGACTGGCGGGCGATCGCTGATCCGTCGGCGACCACGATCGTCTATATGCCGCGCGGCACGCTCGCCGAATTCACGACCGCGGCGATCGCCAACGGGCTCGATCCGGCGATGCCGGCCATCGCGATCGCGGCGGCGACCCGCGTCGATCAGGCGCATGTCGAGGGCAGTGTGGCTTCGATCGCCGCTCTGGCGGCGTCGCTGCCGACGGGTGTCCCGGTCAGCATCATCATCGGCCGCGTGGCGCGCGTCCGCACAATCGAGGAGGCGGCGATCCTTCCCTTTCACGTCCAGCGCGGGATGGCGGCATGAACGCGCATACAGCATTGGGCCGTCCGGCCCTCTCCCATCTCGAGCAGCTCGAGGCCGAGAGTATCCACATCATGCGCGAAGTGGCCGCCGAGGCCGAGCGCCCGGTGATGCTCTATTCGATCGGCAAGGATAGCGCGGTGATGCTGCATCTGGCGCGCAAGGCGTTTTTCCCCGCGCCGCCACCTTTCCCGCTGCTCCATGTCGACACGACCTGGAAATTCCGGGCGATGTACGAACTGCGCGACAGAGCGGCGCGGTCGGCGGGCATGGACCTCATCGTCTACCGCAACCCGGAGGCCGAGGCGCGCGGCATCAACCCGTTCGATCATGGCGCGCTGCACACCGATCTGTGGAAGACGGAGGGGCTGAAGCAGGCGCTGGATCTGCACGGCTTCGACGCGGCATTTGGCGGCGCGCGGCGGGACGAGGAGAAAAGCCGCGCGAAGGAGCGGGTGTTCAGCTTCCGCTCCGCCAGCCACCGTTGGGATCCGAGGAATCAGCGCCCCGAGCTCTGGAATCTCTACAATGCCCGCAAGGCGCGGGGCGAGAGCATCCGCGTCTTCCCTTTGTCCAACTGGACCGAGCTCGACATCTGGCAATATATCGCCGCCGAGGGGATCGAGATCGTTCCCCTTTACCTTGCCGCGCCGCGCCCGACCGTGGTGCGCGACGGCCTGATCCTGATGGTCGACGACGATCGCTTCCGGTTCCGCGAGGGTGAGGCTCCGGAGCTGCGCTCGGTGCGGTTCCGCACGCTCGGCTGCTATCCGCTGACCGGCGCGATCGAGAGCGAGGCGGCGACGCTGGATGCGATCATCGCCGAAATGCGGCTTTCGACAACCTCCGAACGGCAGGGCCGCGCGATCGACCATGACGGCGCCGGCAGCATGGAACGCAAGAAGCAGGAAGGTTATTTCTGAGATGGCGACGGCGTATCGGGCATCGCAGGATGTGGAGGTTCCCGAGGCGGGCGCGGAGGCCGGCCGCGCGGGGCAGCCTATGTCGCTGCTGCGCTTCATCACCTGCGGCTCCGTCGATGACGGCAAGTCCACCCTGCTCGGACGCATCCTGTACGACAGCAACATGTTGCTCGACGACCAGCTCGCCGCGCTGGAGCAGGACAGCCGCAAATCCGGCACGCAGGGGGAGGGGCTCGATTTCGCCTTGCTGGTCGACGGGCTTTCGGCCGAGCGCGAACAGGGCATCACGATCGATGTCGCCTATCGTTTCTTCGCGACGGATCGGCGCAAGTTCATCGTCGCCGACACGCCGGGGCATGAGCAATATACCCGGAACATGGCGACTGGCGCCTCGACGGCCGATCTCGCCATCATCCTCATCGACGCGCGCCAGGGCGTGCTGACCCAGACGCGGCGGCATTCGCTGCTCGTCTCGCTGCTCGGCATCCGCTCCATCGTGGTCGCGGTCAACAAGATGGACATGGTCGGCTACAGCCAGGAGCGGTTTGACCGGATCGTCGCGGACTATCGCGCCTTTGCGGACGAGGCGGGGATCGGGGCGTTCACCGCGATTCCGCTGTCCGCGCTCAATGGCGAGAATGTCGCGATGCAGAGCCGCGCCATGCCCTGGTATGAAGGGCCGACGCTGCTGACGCATCTCGAGACGGTGCCGGTCGCGGGTGAGCTTTCAGGCGAGGCTCCGTTCGCGATGCCCGTGCAATGGGTGAACCGGCCGCATTCCGACTTTCGCGGCTATGCCGGTCGCATCGCGGGCGGCGCCGTTTCGCCCGGCGATGCGGTGACCGTGCTGCCCTCGGGTCGCACGTCGCGGATCGAGCGGATCGTGACGCTCACCGGCGATCTCGACGTCGCGGTACGCGGCCAGTCGGTGACGCTGACGCTGGCGGACGAGGTGGATTGCGCGCGTGGCGACGTGATCGTCGCCGAGGCGGGAAGCGTGGCGCTGGCCGAGACGGCCGCGACGACATTGCTGTGGATGTCCGACGAGGCGCTGGTGCCGGGCCGCGCTTATTGGCTGAAGACGGGCGCACGCACGGTATCGGCGACGATTTCACGTATCGATCATGTCGTCGACATGGCGACGATGGCGAAGGCCGCCGGACGACCGCTCCAGCTCAACGATATCGGCGGCTGCACGATCGATCTCGATCAGCCGGTCGCGGCGACGCTTTATGCCGACAATCACGAGCTGGGCAGCTTCATCCTGATCGACAAGATCAGCAACGCGACGATCGCGGCGGGGTTGATCAACGGCTTTCCGCGCACGTCGCGCAGCCGCGAGGAGACGGATCCGGAGACGAGCGGGATCCTGTGGATCGCGGCGGCGACGGATGCGGAGCGCGCGGCGCTCGCGCAGACCGCGCGGCAGCGGTTGCAGGCGCTGGGGCGCGCCACCTTCATTCTGGACGATGCAACGCTTGCGGCCGGTCTCAATGCCGATCTTGACCGTGACGGCAATGATGCCGGCGAAAGCCTACGCCGCCTGCGCGAGGTCGCCCGTCTGATGAGCAAGGCAGGCATTCACGTGCTGGTGACGCGCGACGTTCCGGCGGGCGAGGCCTGGCCCGGACGGCGGGTCACCGCCGCCGATATCGAACAGGAAGGGGCCGGGGAATGGGTGATCTGAATGACCGTACGTGAGGTCTTTCCCGAAGGCGGTCTCGACGCCGGCCAGTGGCATCATCTCCAGGAGCTGAGCAAGGGCCTGAACCCGGCGCAGGCGCGCTGGCTGAGCGGCTATTTCGCCGGCCTCGATGCCGGCCTTGCGCGCCATGCGGATGCAACCCCTCCGGCCGCGCCTTTTGTCGTCGGCGCCGACAGTCGTGCGCTGACCATCCTCTATGCCAGCGAGACCGGCAATGCCGCCGCGCTTGCCAAAGAGCTCGCCCAGTCGGCGCAGGCGCAGGGCCTCGTCGCCGAAGCCTTCGACATGGCCGATTACAAGACGCGCCGGCTGAAGGAAGAGAAAGACCTGCTGGTCATCGCCAGCACGCATGGCGAGGGCGACCCGCCGCAACCGGCGCTGGATTTCTTCGAATTCATCGAAGGCCGCAAGGCGCCCCGGCTGGAGGGGCTGCGCTTCGCAGTGCTGGCGCTCGGCGATACGACCTACGAATATTATTGCGAGGCGGGAAAACGGCTCGACCGGCGCTTCGAGGAACTGGGCGCCGAACGGATCGCCGAGCGGGTCGATTGCGACGTCGATTATGACGAGGCAGCGACGGCGTGGAGCATCGATCTTCTCGCCCGCCTCTCGTCGGAGCAGGCCGCGCGCGTACCGGCGACGGTGGCGACCGCTGCCGGCCTGTCCGCCGCGCCGGTCCATGACAAGCGCAATCCGTTCGCCGCCACCATCCTCGACAGCCTGCGCATCGTCGGCCGTCATTCGACCAAGGAGACGCGGCACATCGAATTCGATCTCGCCGGCTCCGGCCTCGTCTACGAGCCGGGCGACGCGATCGGCATCGTCGCGCGCAACGATCCGGCGGCGGTGGCCGCGCTGATCGAGGTCGCCGGTCTCGACGGTGACGCGCCGGTGGCGATCAAGGACCGCGAGGTCCCGCTGGCCGAAGCGCTGGAGCGCGACTTCGAGATCGGGGTGACGGCGCCGCGCTTCCTCGATCACTGGGTGACGCTGGCCGGCGCGGATGCGCTTGCCGCGCTTGGTGGCGAGGAGCGGCTCGCTTATCTGCGCGATCATCATGTGATCGATATCGTACGGCAATTCCCGGCCTCCGGCCTCGATGCGCAAAGCTTCGTCGCCGGGCTGCGGCCGTTGCAGCCGCGCCTCTATTCGATCGCCTCCTCGCTGCAGGCGAGTCCCGACGAGGCGCATGTGACGCTCGCGCCGGTCCGCTACGAGCTGCACGGGACGACGCGCCAAGGCGTCGCGTCCGGTTTTCTCGCCGACCGCGCGGAGCCGGGTGCCCGGGTGCCCGTCTATATCCAGGCCAACCCGCATTTCCGGCTTCCGGAGGATGATGCGCCGATCATCATGGTGGGCGCCGGCACCGGCGTCGCGCCCTATCGCGCCTTCCTGCAGGAGCGGGAGGTGTCGGGCGGCGGCGGCAAATCCTGGCTGTTCTTCGGCGAGCGCAATTTCCGCAGCGATTTCCTCTATCAGGCCGAGTGGCAGGATTATCTGAAGGACGGCGTGCTGAGCCGGCTGGAAGTCGCCTTTTCCCGCGACAGCAGCGGGAAGGTCTATGTGCAGGACCGGATGCGCGCGCAGGCTGCGGATCTCTTCGCTTGGCTGGAGGAAGGCGCGCATTTCTATGTCTGCGGCGATGCCAAGCAGATGGCCGTCGACGTTCACGAAACCCTGATCGACATCGTCGCCGCCGAAGGTGCCCGCTCGCGCGAGGCGGCCGAGGATTATGTCCGCGATCTCCAGCGCGCGCACCGTTACCAGCGCGACGTATACTGAGGACCATGATGACCGACAGCATCGACCGCAGCACCGATATCTCGCAGCCGCTCGACAGGCTGGGGCCGGACGAGCGGATGAAGTATCAGAGCGACTATCTGCGCGGATCGATCGATCGCGGCCTGCTCGACCGGATCACCGGATCGGTCGCAGGCGACGACATCAAGCTGATGAAATTCCATGGAATCTATCAGCAGGACGATCGCGACATACGCGACGAGCGGCGCCGCCAGAAGCTGGAGCCCGCCTACAGCTTCATGGTCCGGGTGCGGATGCCGGGGGGCATCTGCACGTCCGCGCAGTGGCTGAAACTGGACGAGCTCGCCCGCGCGCATGGCGGCGACACGATCCGCCTCACCACTCGCCAGACCATCCAGTTCCACTGGGTGCTGAAAGAGGAGATCCGGCCCGCCATCCAGGGGCTGCACGAGGTCCTGCTCGACACGATCGCTGCCTGCGGCGACGATGCGCGCGGCGTGATGTCCACCTCCTATCCCGGCGATTCCGCGCTGGACGCCGAAGTGGCGGCGCTCGCCAAGCAGCTGTCCGACCATGTCATCCCGCGCAGCCGCGCCTATCACGAAATCTGGTATGGCGAGGACAAGGTGGCGACGTCGGAGCCGCAGGAGCCATTCTACGGCCCCACCTACATGCCGCGAAAGTTCAAGATCGGCTTCGTGATTCCGCCGTCCAACGACATCGACGTCTATACACAGGATCTCGGATTCATCGCGATCACCGGCGCGGACGGGCAGCTTACGGGATTCAATGTCACTATCGGCGGCGGCATGGGCCGGACCGATGGCAAGCCCGAAACCTATCCCCGGATCGCCGATGTCGTCGGCTATATCGACAGATCGCGGCTGATCGCGGCGGCCGATGCGGTGATGTCGGTCCAGCGCGACTATGGCAATCGCGTCCACCGGCCCCGGGCGCGCTTCAAATATACGATCGACGACAAGGGACTGGATTTCGTCAAAGCCGAGATCGAGGCGCGGATGGGCGCGGCGTTCGAACCGGTGCGGCCGTTCGCCTTTACCTCCAATGGCGACCGCTTCGGCTGGCACGAAAAGGATAACGGCCTGCTCGATTACGGCCTGTTCGTCGCGAGCGGACGGATCGCCAATGCGAACGGGTGCTCGCTGATGGACGCGCTGCGCGCGATCATGCGGGTGCATGAGGGCGGCCTGCGCCTGACGCCCAACCAGAATCTGATCGTCGCCGATGTGCCGCCGCCCCGGCGCGTGGAGATCGAGGCGATCCTCGCCGCGCACGGAGTCGAGGCGGAGCAGCGCAGTGCGCTGCGCCTCAATTCGATCGCCTGCGTCGCGCTGCCGACCTGCGCTCTGGCGATGGCCGAGGCCGAGCGCTATCTGCCCGATCTCATCACCCGGATCGAGGCGATCCTCGCCGAGCATGATCTGCTGGACGAGCCGATCACGATCCGGATGAGCGGCTGTCCCAATGGCTGCTCGCGGCCCTATGTGTCCGAAATCGCGCTGACCGGCCGGGCGCCGGGCAAGTACAATCTCTATGTCGCCGGCGGCTTTCACGGCGAGCGGCTGAATCGCCTGCTGCGCGAGAATATCGGCGAGGCCGCGATTCTCGAGACGCTAAGCGGGATGTTCGCCCGCTATGCCGCCGAGCGCGCGGACGGCGAGCATTTCGGGGATTTCGTGCTGCGCGCAGGCTATCTCGACGCGGCGCCGCCGACGCTGGAGGCCGCGCAGTGAAGCGTGGGCTACAGGACCACCGGTAGCGGGTCAGCCTCCCGCCGCGATCGCGCGCAGAAGCGCGCCGGTTTCCAGGGTGACGTCGGTCGAACCCGGCGGGTTGTGACTGAGCTTCACGATCACCGTGTCGCTGTCCGGATCGATGAAGATGAACTGGCCCTGGAGCCCGTGCGCGTAAAAGGCGTTCGTCCCCTTCAGCGTCCACCATTGATAGCCATAGTCGATCGGCCCCTCCGGCGTCCGGCCCGGACCCGCATAGGACCGGGTGGATTCTGCGATCCAGGCGGCCGGCACGATCTGGCGCTGGCCCGCCCGTCCGCGATTGAGCACCATCAGGCCGAGCCGGCCATAGTCGCGCAACCGGGCGTTGAATCCGCCACCCGTGAAGGCGCGGCCGACCCCAAGCGGGCCATCGGCGATCCAGAATCCGTCAGCTTCGGCACCGAGCGGCTGCCACAAACGTTCCGACATATAGCCGGCAACGTCGCGCCGGATCGCGCGTTCCAGCACCCAACCGAGCACCGCCGTCTCGACCGTGGAATAGTTGAAGACATCGCCGGGCGCGTGCTGGCGCGCGACGGTCAGCGCGGCGTCGGCATAATGCTGGCGTCCCGTCACCAGCGCACCTTCGAAAATCATGGTCGCCGGATTTTCCGTATTCTCGAAGTCGTAGCGCTCGTCCCAGCCGACACCGGACCGCATCTGCAGCAGCTGGCGGACGGTGACGCCGTCATAGCCGGTGCTGGCCAGCTCGGGGACATAGGCCGTGACCGGATCGTCGATATCGCGGATCGCGCCGTCCTCGATCGCGATACCGACAAGCAGGGAGGTGATCGATTTAGCCATCGACCAGGAAATGAACCGCGTGTCCGGCCCCGTGCGGTTGAAATAGCGCTCCTGCACGATCCGGCCGCCGCGGATGACGAGCAGCGCGTTGGTATAGGTGCGCGCCAGGCCCTCTTCGACCGGACGCGTAGTGCCGTTGAACGAATAGGTCGATGCAAGCGGGCGCAGATCGACCGGCAGTTCGGCGACAGGCCCCGCGCGCGCGACCGGCAGCGTATCGAACAGCGCGTCCATATTGCGGAAGGTCAGGCTGTTGACGTCGGTATCCAGCATGTGCCGCCGCAATTGCTGGATCGCCGGCGGCACAGTGGCGGACGGTGCCTGCGCGATGACCGCGCCGGCGCACAGCGCGCCGGCGGCGAGGAGGAGCGCCGCACGGGCGGAGTATCGAAAAAGCCTCATTTGACTTCGTCTCCCTTGATGCTGTCGAAAAAAGCCGTGGGGCACGTCACCGCCCGCCCTCTGCCGGATCGCGTGCCCGACGCATCCAATCGGCGAGTTCGCGATTTTCCAGACCGTCAACGATCGCGCGGAACATGTCGGGCCGCTCGTCCTGTCCCAGTTTGAAGTGCCCCGTCCCGCCAAGGATATGGGCGCGAAAAGCGACGACATGCGATCGCAATTCTTCGTAGCGCGGCCCCATCTGGGCCACTGTCCAGCCATTGCCTCGACTATGCTCCATTTCGCTGGTGAGGCGCCGGAGCGCGGTATCGGTCTCGTCGGGTACGAGCGCGATCCGGCAGACGAAACGTGCGACGGCATAGTTCCAGGTGGGCGCCCATCCCGGATCGGGCACCAGCATGGGGGAGATATAGCCCTGAGGCCCGGTGAAGAGGATGAGCCCGTCCGTCCCGCTTTCGAATTGCGCTGCCTGCGGGTTCGACCAGGCGAGATGGCCGAGGAACGAGACGAGCCCGCCGTCCTCGTCCGTTTCCGGCAGCAGCGGCAGCGGCGTCGCCTGCGTTCCGGAGACGACCCACGCCAGCGGACAGGCACGGATGAGGGCCAGCATGGCCTCGTTGTCGGGCGCGTGCGCGTGCATGAATCCTGTCTGCCCCGCTTCGGAAAACGGCCGCCGCCCGGAGCGGCGGTCGAGGAATGTCAGAATCTGAGCGTGAGTTCCGCGCCATACAGACGTGGATCGCCCAGACCCTCGATCAGCGTTCCGAAGAAATCGCGCTCATAGCCGTTGACGTACAGATTGTTGGTGATGTTGCGCCCGAACAAGGCCAGTTCCCATCGCTCGCTGCGCGCGCCGATAGCGAGGCGGGCATCGAGCGTGTCGTAGCCACTGACCCGATCGAACGGGATGGTGACCGGGCCGTTGGCGCTGCCCACCGTGACCGACCGACGGTTCTCGACGGACGAGAAATAGGGGCTGCGATAGGCGTAAGTCAGATTTGCGCGCAGCCCGAGGCTGTTGCCCAGCGACGTTTCGTAGCTGACAGAGCCGGTGGCCTGGAAGCTGGAAGCGCCCGGAAGATCGCCGCTTGCCACCAGCGTGGGGGTGAGCGGCAGGCCGCGGAACTCGGCTTCCAGAATGCCGATGCCTCCGGTGAGGGTGAGGCCGCGCACAGGACGAACCAGAGCTTCGAACTCGATGCCTTGCGAACGCACGCTTGCGGCATTGCCGATGACGATGGCGGTGCGGCCGCCGCCCAGGTCGCGGAACTGGTTGATCTGGTAATCGCTGTAATCGGAAATGAAGCCGGTGAGCGAGAAGTTCAGCCGCCCTCCGAGCAGCGAACCGCGCAGGCCCGCCTCGTAATTGCGCACCGTTTCCTTGTCGAATTCGATGCCGTCCGGGAAGCTGGCCGCGCTGACGAAATCGAAGTTGAAGCCGCCGCTCTTATAGCCCTCCGCATAACGCAGGTAGAGCGTGATATCGTCCGTGAACTTGTAGGAGAGCGTGGCGGTTGGCGAGAAATCCTCGTCGACATGCGTGCCGGTGAAGGTGCCCGTCGCCAGGCCGAGGGCGGGGATCTGGGTGGAATCGATCGTGAACCGGCCCGACTTCGTCTCGCGTGAAATCCGGAAGCCGACGCCAAGCTCGAGCCGCGGCGTGATGTCGTAGGTCGCATTGGCGTAGAGCGCGTAATTGTCGGTCGCGAGCTCACCGATCGTCGGCAGGGCGGCTTGCGGCGCCGCGCCGAGCAGGCCGGCGAGCGCGCCGAGGCGGGCCGTTCTGTCCGAGTTGGCGTCGACCCGGAAATAATAAAGTCCGACGAGATATTCGAAACGCCGCCCCTGCGGCGACAGCAATTGGAGTTCCTGCGTGAACTGGCGGTAGCGATCCTGGAAATCGACGGTGATGACGTCGAGCGGCGAATAATCGACGTCGATCACGGACTGGAAGCGCGTGCTGCGGTAGGAGGATTGGGCGCGCAGCACATAGCCGCTGTCGAAGCGGTAAGAGGCGTCGAGCGCGAGGCCCCAAAGGCGGCGGTCGTTGGTCTGGGTGTTCGACACCGCGATCTCCCGGCGACCGGGCGCATTGGTGTCGAGCGTCGTACCGAACGGATCGGTGAGGACATTGCCGCCGCTGCCATATTCGTTGCCGCTGAGGCCGTCGGTGCTGATCAGCAGCTCGAACCGATCGGATGGCGAGACGCGAATCTGGCCACGCCAGCTCCAATTGTCGACATTGTCGCCGCGCAGACCATCAACGATGTTGAGGATGAAGCCGTCGCGGACATTGCGGCTGAGCGAAAAACGCCCGGCGACGCCTTCGACGAGCGGTGCATTGATCCGGCCGGTGACGGTGCGGGCGCCGTAATTGCCGATCCGGCCATTGAAATAGGCCTCGAATTCGTCGGTCGGCCGGGTGGTGATGAGGTTGATAGCACCGGCAACCGTGTTCTTGCCGAACAGCGCGCCTTGTGGTCCGCGCAGCACTTCGACGCGCTCGATATCGCCGAGCTGCTGGTTGATGTTGGCCGACTGGCCGAGATAGATGCCGTCCAGATAGACGCCGACCCGGCTGTCGAAGCCGATATTGCGGCTGTTCGAGCCGACGCCCCGGATGAAGACCGCAGAACCGAGGCCGGTGCCCTCGGCGACCGCCACGTTCGGCACGTAATTGCCGAGATCGCCAACATCCTGCGCGCCGGTCGCGACGATCTGCGCCTCCGAGATGGCCGCAACCGATACCGGCACGTCGAGCAGCCGCTCGGAGCGCCGCTGCGCCGTCACGATGATCTCGTCCGGCGCCTCTTCGGCGCGGGCCGTGTTCTGGGCATATGCTGCCGGCGTTGCGACCAATGCGGATGCGGCGATCGCCGCGGCGGAACATGACAGCGTCAGACGGTTCATGATGTTGGCCCCCGGATCAATGTTGTCAAAGGAACAGGCCGGCACGGGTTCGGGCCGACGCGAAGAACGCATTCTCAATTGCCCGGCCTTCCCGCGCGAAGCGCCGCGCCAAGCGCGCGTGCTGGATCGCGCGCGGCCATGTCGGCGGCGGGCACCGGGCCGGAAAGCTGGAGGAAACCGTGAATGAGGTCGGGATAGAAGAAACGCGTGACCGGCACGCCGGCCTGACCGAGCCGGGCCGCATAAGCATTTCCCGAATCCCGCAGGATGTCGAAGCCCGCAATGGCAATGATCGTCGGCGGCATGCGCGCCGGATCGGCCGCGCGGACAGGCGAGATTTCCGGCGTGTCGAGCCCGCCGGCGGGAAAGGCGCGCGGGATCACATAATCGGCGAAGCCGGAGTCCAGCCCGAAACCCTGCCCGAACAGCGACCAGGACGGATAGTCGCGGCTCATGTCGACGGCGGGATAATAAAGCAGTTGATACGCGGGCGGACGGCGTCCGGCGCTCAGTCGGCGGGTCGATGTCGCGATCGCCAGATTGCCGCCGGCGCTGTCCCCGCCGACCGCGAGGCGCGCGGCATCGCCGCCCCAGGATGCGGCATTGGATTCGGCCCAGGCATAGGCGTCCTCTGCATCGTCCCACGCGGCGGGATAGGGATGCTCTGGCGCGAGCCGGTAGCCGACCGACACGATGATGGCGCGTGCCTCGTTCGCGATCAGGCGGACAGCCCGGTCCGCGCCGTCAAGGCCGCCCAGAATCCATCCGCCGCCGTGATAATAGACGATGACGGGTAGTTCTCCTTCGATCCGGGGCCGATAGACACGCACCGGTATCGGTCCGTCGCGTCCCGGCGCTTCCAGATCGCGCACCCAGGCCATGTCGGCGGTGATCCGCGTGCGCGAGGCCCAGCGGTGGTCGAAGGCGGCACGGGCGGCGGCGCGCCCTTCCGGAGTCGCGCCCGGATCGCCTGGTGGTGCGCCGCGCGCCGCCTCGGCCGCCTGCTCTTGCGCGACAATATATTGCACGCGCGGATCGAGCGTCTGGCCGTCGACGACGATTGCCCGCCCGCCCGCTTCGGCAACGAACCAGGCCGCGGGCCGGTCCGGCAAAGTGACGGGCGTCGGCCCGGCGTCCGGCGCCATCGCGCCCAGCGCTGCGCCCATGAACAGGATCAGTACGGCTTTGTGCATGCGAACTCCCCGACATTGAATGTCGAGAATTGCTGGACCATAAAACACCGCCAATTTTGATTCATGGAGGGGTCCAGGTGCTACGGCCTTGGAAGCAGGTTTTCGCGGAAGGGATTTCAGCGACGTCGGATCAGCCGCTGCGCATGCAGATCGTCCATTCGCTGATCCGCGACATCCAGCGCGGCCGTCTGCTGCCTGGCGGCTTCCTGCCCAGCAGCCGCGAGCTTGCCGCGTCGCTCGGCGTCAATCGCAAGACGGTGGTGCAGGCCTATGACGAGCTGGTCGCGCAGGGGTGGCTGGAAACGGGCGGGACGCGCGGCACGATGGTCGCCCGCAAGCTTCCGGAACGGTTGCCGGCGCTCGATCGGGATCTGCCCGCTCCGGGCGAGATGCCTGATTTCCCCTTCTCGCCGCCGGCCGCCGCGCCCTTCGTCCTGTCCGGCTCGGGCCTGCTGACCCTGGATGAAGGCTCGCCGGACTGCCGTCTCTTCCCGACCGAACCTCTGGCCCGTGCCTATCGCGACGCGATGCGCAGCGCCCGACGCGGCAACCGGCTCGGCTATGCCGATCCGCGCGGCTCCGCCATTTTGCGCGAAAGCCTGGCCGCGATGCTGCGCGCCCAGCGGGGGTTGGTGGTCCAGCCCGACAATATCTGCATCACGCGCGGCAGCCAGATGGGCGTTTCGCTGGTCGCGCGCATGCTCGCTTGTCCCGGCGACGCAATCGCGATGGAAGCGCTGAGCTATGCCCCCGCCGCCGCCGCATTCCGGGCGCGGGGGGTCGAAGTCCTTTCCGTGCCGGTCGGAGCGGAAGGAATGGATGTCGATGCACT
The DNA here is from genome assembly GCA_964438875.1 of uncultured Sphingosinicella sp. GTDB lineage: Bacteria > Pseudomonadota > Alphaproteobacteria > Sphingomonadales > Sphingomonadaceae > Allosphingosinicella. The sequence goes on from CAYTMM010000012.1 coordinate 48,156, forward strand.
GGAGCGGTTGTGCCGATCGCGGGCGATCCGCGCTGTCTTCCTGACGCCGCACCACCAGTTTCCGACCACCGTGGCGCTGCGGCCCGATCGGCGTCTGCGGCTGATCGAACTGGCCCGCGCGCATCGGTTCGCAATTATCGAGGACGATTACGATCATGAATATCACTTCGAATCGCAACCGCTGCTGCCGATCGCGAGCTACGCACCGGGCCTCACCATCTATGTGGGCTCACTTTCCAAGCTGACTTTGCCGAGCCTCAGGATCGGTTATGTGGTTGCGCCTTCCAGGGTGATCGATGCGATCGCGGTCGAAATCATGCTGCTCGATCGCCAGGGCAGCGTCCCGGTCGAGGAAGCGGTGGCGGAGCTGGTCGACTCGGGCGAGATACGCCGGCATGTGCGCAAGACTCACGCCATCTATGTCGAGCGCCGGGCCGCCTTCGCCGAAAGCCTCGACACCCATCTCGGCGATGTCGCGCGCTACCGGATGCCCGATGGCGGGCTCGCCTTCTGGCTGGAATTCCCGGACCCGGCGGTGCTTGACCGGATCGACGCGAATGGACCGGAATGCGGCGTCAGGTTCGCGCCTTCCTCGTCCTACGCGATCACTCCGGCATCATCGCGGGGATTGCGGCTCGGCTTTGCCAGCCTCGATACCGGCGAAGCTTGCACTGCACTGAAACGGATGCGCGAGGCTGCGCATGCCAGAACCTAGCTTTTCCGTCGTCCCACGGAGAATCCATCGTTATTTGGAGCGGGTGAAGAGAATCGAAATTATTCAACTAACAATAAGTAAATAAACAATAATGTGTTTTATTGCTTCTTGTAGAAGCCCCCTAAACGGCCCCTAAAATTTTTGACTGAAAAAGGATTCGAACCCGCTCTTTTTAGAGCGATTTGATGATTATCTCATCCTGAAAAGATGTATGATCGAATCAGGTCGATAAATCAACGAAAATCATCAGATGCCAGGATGGTTCACCTGGCTTAACTTAACCGCCAAACACGCCCGGAAAACGGGTTCACCTCATTGCATAGGAACATCGACGCCCGTCGATCCTTTTCGAACTTGACCGCCACCTTTGGCCGGGGCGGTCGTGCCGGGCAGCCCGGTTGGCTGCCCGGCTTGTTGATCATCGCGACCAGAGCAGGCGATGCTCGCCCTTGTCGCCTTCGAGCAGGGCTGCGTAGATCGGTGATGGAAAGCTCGGATCGTCGATCTTGACCGAGAGGTAGGAACGATCCCCGCGCGAGGTCTTCTTCCAGGCTGCACCGCACTCGGCGCCGCCGACGAAAACCCGGAAGGCAGGCGACTTGTCGTTGGCGCTCTCGATCGGACGAAGCGCCGCCTTGGCGTTGAGGCTCAAGGTCTTGATGGTGCCGGCGAACCCGTCGGTGTCGCTCTTGAAGCTGCCGATCTGTGCCATGTTCTGATCTCCTGTTCGTGAAGCCGCCCGATGCGACCTCGATGGCACATGGATGACGAAGGGGACGGCCTGCCCGCACCCGAAGGGACGCAGCAGCGCGGAGGATGGCAAGAGCCGGCGTTCTTGTTCCGCGCGGAGCCGCGAAGCGGCGGGGAAGAAGGTTGGCGATGCCGTTGCGGGCGCAAGGCCGCCGTTCGTCATATGCCAATCGAAGAGGTCGTTCTGGGAGGTCTCACGCTTAGAGGTTACGGCCCACATGATCGTCGGCATCAAGAGGTGGCGTCGTCACGTCAGATAATGACGTGGACTGGCCGGAAGCGGCCAGTCCGCTTTCGAGAAGTAAGATATGAAAGCTGTCATAGCCGGCTGACAAAGTGAACGCGCTAGCGTGAGAGCGGATCGCGGCGATACCTGATCAAGAGACTATCACGCGAAACCGCGCCTGAGCGGTCTTGGTAAGATAAAGCTCTGTGGTCCCGATGAGCCGAAGAGCGTCGTCCGAGATCGAGGCCGAAGACGTGCCAGGCTGTACGATCATCACCTCGAATGTCAGCCGGGCTTTGGCCGACCGCTCCTTGTAATAAGACAGACGCTTGAGATCACCTTTGAGGAAGCGGGAGGCGCCCTCGCGAGCCCAGGTCTCATGTCGCCGGCGTAGGTCATGATAGAGACGCTTGAGCCCGGCATGGCGTACAGCGACGCTTTTCTGCGCCTGACTGACGTGACCCCCTGATTTTCCTCCAACAGTGATTAGAGTCCGGCCTTGAAGGAAGGACGGACAGATGAAGCGTACGAGGTTTTCAGAAGAGCAGATCATTGGTGTTCTGAAGGAAGCGGAGGCAGGGGCGAAGACCGGCGAGCTAGCGCGGCGACACGGGGTGTCGGAAGCAACGATCTACAACTGGAAGGCCAAGTATGGCGGCCTTGAGGTGTCGGAGGCGAAGCGGCTACGCTCGCTCGAGGACGAGAACGCGAAGCTGAAGCGGTTGCTTGCGGACTCGATGCTCGACAATGCAGCGTTGAAGGATCTTCTCACAAAAAAATGGTGACGCCCGCCGTTCAGCGGGAAGCGGTCGCGCATCTCCAGGCTTGCCATGGAATGAGCGAGCGGCGGGCGTGCCGTGTCACAGGGGCCGATCGGAAGAGCATGCGCTACCGGTCGCAGCGTGG